>JAIOPR010000066.1 GCA_021413805.1 Planctomycetota bacterium | reverse complement strand
CTTCCGAAATGAAGGCCACCAACGAAGCCCGGCGCGCCGCAGCGGCGTACGGCAAGCCGTCCAACCCCGCCGGCCCGCGATTCGTGGACCGCAGTGAGTAGCGCCGAATCGATCCCCGACGTCGCGACGCTGATGGAGCTCATGCGCTCCTTCAACGAGGCCTCCGACCGCCTCCAGCGTTCGCACGATGCGCTGCAGGGCCGCGTCGCCGAACTGTCGCGCGAACTCGAGGAGAAAAACCGCGAGCTCGCCCGCAAGAACCGCCTCGCCCTCATCGGCGAAATGGCCGCGTGCCTCGCGCACGAGATCCGCAACCCGCTGGGCGGCATCCAGATGTGGGCGAGCATCCTGGAGGAGGATCTCCCCGAGGGCGAAGCGCGCACCACCCTCGGGAAAATGATGCACGGTCTCCACGGGCTCGACCGGCTCGTCGAGGACATGCTCGATTTCGCCCGCGATATCCAGCCCGAGCCGCGGACGTGCGACCTGGCCGACGTGCTGGAGGAAGCGCTCCTCGGTGCCGAGCGCGCGCTGACCGAAAAGAAAACCACGGTCACCCGCGCTTTCCCCCGGCCGCTTCCGCTCAAGGCCGACCCCGCGCTCCTTTCTCGCGTCTTCCTGAACATCGCCGTCAACGCCGCGCAAGCCGCGCCTGAAGGCGGCCGCCTCGAGATCGCCGCCTCCCGCAGCGCCGGCCGCGTCCGCATCACGCTCCGCGACAACGGCCCCGGGATTTCCGCCGAGGCGCTTCCCAAGATCTTCACCCCTTTCTACACATCCCGCTCCCGCGGCACCGGCCTCGGCCTCGCCATCGCCCACCGCATCGTCGAGGCCCACGCGGGCACCATCACTGGCGCCAACCACCCCGACGGCGGCGCCCTCTTCACCATCGACCTCCCGGAGGCCCCTTGAGCCGCGTCCTGCTTGTCGAAGACACCCCGATCATGCGCGAGTCGGTCACCGAAGCGCTGACGCGCGGCGGCCACGAGGTGCGGGCGTTTGCGGAGGGAGCGGCGGCGATCGAGGAAGCGCGGCGGTGGGCGCCGGAGCTGGCGATCACGGATCTGAAGATGGCGACGATGGGCGGGATGGAGGTGCTGGAGGAGTTGCTCAAGATCCACCCGGGGCTGCCGGTGATCGTGATGACCGCGTTCGGGACGGTGGAGACGGCGGTCGAGGCGATGAAGCGCGGGGCGTTCCATTTCATCCAGAAGCCGTTCAAGTCGCAGGAACTCGATCTCCTCGCCCGGCGCGCCCTGGAGCACGACCGGCTGGCGCGCGAAAATGAGTCGCTGCGCGCCCAGGTTGCCGGCGACCGGCCGGTGCTGATCGGGCTGAAAGGGTTGCGGGAGGAATGGAAGCGGGTTGCCGCGACGGAAGCGACGGTGCTGATCCTCGGCGAGACCGGCTCCGGCAAGGAAGTCGTCGCCCGCGCGATCCACGCCGATTCGCCGCGCGCCGCGGGGCCGTTCCTGGCGGTGAACTGCGCGGCACTATCCGCCGGGCTGCTTGAAAGCGAGCTGTTCGGGCACGAGAAGGGCGCGTTCACCGGCGCGGACCGCCAGCGCAAGGGCCGGTTCGAATTGGCCGAAGGCGGCACGCTCCTCCTCGACGAAGTTTCCGAGATCGACACCAACCTCCAGGCCAAGCTTCTCCGCGTTCTCCAGGAGCGCACCTTCGAGCGCGTCGGCTCCGCCGTCCCCCGCCGCGCCGACGTCCGCGTCCTCGTCACCACGAATCGCGATCTCCGCACGGAGATCGAAAAAGGCCGATTCCGCGAAGATCTTTATTTCCGGCTCAACGTCGTGCCGGTGACGGCGCCGCCGCTGCGCGAGCGGCCCGAGGATCTGGAAGGGCTTGCGGTGCATTTCCTGAAAGGCCGCAAGAAGCTCGCGCCGGATGCGATTGACGCACTGCGTCAATACCGCTGGCCGGGAAATGTGCGCGAACTTTTCAACGTGCTGGAGCGGGCCTGCATCCTGGTTCCCGCCGACACGATCCACGGCTCCGACCTTTCGCTGCGCGAACGCGGCGAATCGAAACCCGCGGCCGCCGCCTCCGCGGACCCGTTCGCCGGCCTGACGATGGACGAGATCGAAAAACAGGCGATCGTCGCCGCGCTTGCGCGCCACGACGGCAACCGGCAGCGCACGTCCGCGGCGCTTCAGATCGCCGAGCGGACGCTGAGGGACAAGATCAAGCGGTGGGGGCTGGGCGGATAGGCGCGGTCCGGGCGCGCCGGAGAATCGCCCCTTCGCCGTTCCCTCTCGATTCCGGCGAATTTCGCCGGCAGTTCCTGCCGAAGATAGACGTAGGATCATCCCCTGCGAGGGGGGAATCAGGGTGCATTTCCGCAACTCATTATTCATTAACGAGTTACGGATTCCGCGCCCGGAGACTTCCCCCTCGGCCCCGGGTTTGCTTCCTGCAGGACGGGAGCCCGTGTATTCACGGTGCCCCTATCGGAGACACGGAAGATGGACCTGACCAGCGCCGGCGCGATCCCAGCCATGGAGGCTTCCCTCCATTACGCCTGGAAGCGCCACGAGGTCATCCTGAACAACATCGCGAACGCGAGCACGCCGGGATTCCAGGCGCAGGACCTCCCTGTCGCGGATTTCCAGGCGGCGATGCAGAAGGCGCTCGGGCAGGGTCAGCGGCGGCCGCCGGTCGTCCTCGGCGACCTTTCGGCCGCGTCGCCCACGCCGAGCGCCTTTCACGCCGATGCGCGCCTCTTTCAGCCAATCCCCACGGGCGGCATCGCGGGGCATGACGGCAACAACGTCGTCCCGGAAACCGAAGCGGCCAAGATGGCCAAGAATTCGGCGCTCTTCACTGCGATGACGCAGCTCCTTTCGCGCCAGTACGACCTGATTGAAAAAGCCATCAAGGAGCGCCTCTAAACCATGCTCGACTCCCTCGACGTTTCGGCCAGCGCGCTCGCCGCCCAGCGGATGCGGACGGAGGTCATCGCGAACAACCTCGCGAATGCCCACACGACGCGCGACGCGATGGGCCGAATCAGCCCGTACCGCCGGCAGGACGTCGTGTTCCGCGTCGGCCGCCCCGGGACTTCCGCCTCGACCGGCGTCCACGTCGAGAAAGTCGTCACCGACCGTTCCCCGTTCCGCATGGAACACGACCCCGGCAATCCTGACGCCAACGCCGAAGGGTTCGTCCAGATGCCCAACGTCAACCCCGTCGTCGAGATGGTCAACATGATGGACGCCACCCGCGCCTACGAACTCAACGTCACCGCCATGGACGCCACCAAAGGCCTCTTCACCGCGGCTCTCAGGATCCTCGCATGAGCGATTTAATCCTCCCGATCGGCCCGCAACCGATTCGCCCGGAAGGGCCGAAGATTGCTGGCCAGACAGAAGCGCCGGAAAAGGCGTTCAAGGACGTTCTCAAGGAATCGATCGAGAAGGTCAACGCGCTTCAGAAGGAAGCCGATTCCGCGCAGGCCGCGCTGGCGACGGGCAAGACGGACGACGTCGCCGGGGTGTTCACGGCGGTGCGGAAAGCCGAGCTGACGTTCGAAGCGCTGATGCAGATCCGGAACAAGCTGGTGGACGCGTACGACGAAATTCAGCGGATGCGCATCTAAGCCGGGCCGGAAGAGAGTACAGCCAAGCCATCCAAGAGTTTCGGCCCGGCTTACCCGCCGAAGCTCCGGACGCGAAGCGCCGGAGCGAAGGCGGGTAGCGCAGGACGAGATTGAAAGTAGATCGCCTTAGTCAGCCCGAAGCGGAGAGAGCCATGGACCTGCTGAGAGACCAGCTCAAGCGCCTGCGCGACTTCCTCGTGAAGCTGACGACGGCCCAGCGGGTGTCGCTGGGCGTGCTCGCAGCCGTGGTGGTCGTGTCGTTCTTCCTGCTGTTCTCGGCGGCGCCCGGGCGCGCCATGGTCCCGCTCACGCCGACCGGCTCGACGCCGGACATCACGGCGGCGGTGCTGGAGTCGCTGAAGGCGAAAGCGGTCCCCTACCGCCTGGAAAATGGCGTGGTGCTCGTGCCGCCGGAGAAGCGCGACGAGCTGTTCGTCCAGCTCTACGGCGACGGCGTCCTCCCCCAGGGCAAGAACCAGTTCGAATGGCTCTGGACTCAGGACGTGTGGACGACGACGGAAGCGCGCCAGCGCCTGCAGTGGACGGACACGCTTCGCCGCCGGCTCGAAGGCGCGATTGCTTCCATGGACGCCGTCGAGGCGGCCGCGGTGCAGATCGCGCCGGGCGAGGATTCAGCGACGACGATCAACGCGCGGCCGGCGAAGGCCAGCGTGCACCTCAAGCTCAAGCGCGGCCGGACGCCCGGAGACGTGAATGCCCGGGCCGTGGCCGAGATGGTGGCCGCCAGCATCCCGAATCTCGCGCCGGAAGCCGTGATCATCACGGACACGGCGATGAATTCGTACACGATTCCCGACCCGAAACAGGCCAACGTCCTCGCGGGAACGGCACTTCAGCTCAAGAAGGAACACGAGGAGTTCGCGGCGAAGAAAGCGAAAGACGCGCTGTCGTTCCTCTCGAAGGTTTCGGTGCAGGCGAGCGTGGACGTGGACCTGGAGAGCATCGAGAAGGAAACGAACAAGGCGCTTCCCCCGGAGACGGCGCTCCGCACGAGCGAAACCTCGGAGAAGCCGGGCCTGGCGGTTGGCGGCATTCCCGGGGTCGGAAGCGCGCTGGAGCCGGGCGGGCTGGCGGAGCCGGGGTCGGTGAACGGCGGGCCGGCGGAGATTTCGACGGGGACCGAGAGCACTTCGCGCCGCGAATTCGACAACGTGTTCGGGTCGGAGAAGACGAAGACGGTGACGCCCCCGGGGAAGATCAAGGGGATCACGCTGGCGGTGGTTGTGCCGTATGCGGAGGCAGCGCTCGCCGCGGACGGGTCGAAGGCCGCTTCCACGGAGGCGGCGCAGGAAAATCTCGCGAACAACCTTCGCGACTGGACGCAGCTCGTGGCGCGGGCGTGCAACGTGGAGATTTCGCAGATCAAGATGCACCCGGTGTCGTTCCCGGAACCGGTCGTGACGGCGGCGATCGTCCCGGTTGTCGAGTGGCGCGAGATCGCGACGCGCTACGGCGAAAAGGCCGCGCTGGCGCTCCTCGCCCTCGGCTGCCTGTTCTTCATCTGGCGCATCGTCCGCGCTTCTGTCCCGCGCGATGTCCTCGACGAGATTGATCGCGTCCGGGCCGAGCTGTCGATCCCGCCGGAAGGCCCTTCGCTCGACCCCGCGACGGCGTCGGCGGATCTCCGGAGTGCCCGCCTGCAGGAAAAAGTCACCGACATGATGCGCCGGAATCCGCAAGCTGGCGCGAACCTGATCCGCAACTGGATCGTGAGGGGTGAGTAATGAGCCCTGCAAAGACGCTGGAAAGGTCGGGCATCCGCAAAAGCGCGGTGCTGCTCGTGTCCATCGACCAGGACCTGGCCGCCAAGATCCTGGGCCAGATGGACAAGGACATGATGCGCGAAGTCTCGGTCGAGATTGCGAAGCTGGAAGGCGTGACGCGGGAAGAGCGCGACCAGGTGCTCGAGGATTTCCTGCGCAACACGATGCAGCTCGACGTGACGGCGCAGGGCGGGCTTCCCGCGGCGCGGGACCTGCTCTCACGGGTGCTGGACCCGGCCGAAGCGAAGAAGATCGTCGAGACGATCGAGGCGGCGACGCGGTCCACGCCGTTCGGGTTCCTGCGCAAGGCGGACCCGCAGAACCTTTCCACGTTCCTCGCGGATGAACATCCCCAGACGGTGGCGCTCATCCTGAGCTACCTCCCCGCCCACCAGGCGGCCGAGATCCTGCAGGGCCTCCCCCAGGCGCGCCAGACCGAGGTCGTGCGGCGCGTCTCGCAGATGGAGGTCACGAGCCCCGAAGTCCTGGCGCAGGTCGAAGGCGCCCTCGAAAAGCGGCTCTCGAGCCTCTTCGCCGAAGACCTCCGTCGCGCCGGCGGCGTCAAGGCGGTCGCCTCGATCCTCAACCTCACCGACCGCTCCACCGAACGCTCGATCCTCGATTCGCTCGAGGAAGAAGACCCGCAGATGGTCGACCATATCCGCAAGCTGATGTTCGTGTTCGAGGACATCAAGCGCATCGACGACCACGGGATCCAGATCATCCTCAAGGACGTCGAAACCGGCACGCTCGCCCTCGCCCTCAAACTCGCCGACGAGGAGCTGCGCGACAAGTTCTTCCGCAACATGTCGAAACGCGCGCAGGACCTTCTGCGCGAAGAGATGGAATACATGGGCCCGCAGCGGCTGTCCGACGTCGAAGCGGCGCAGCAGGCCATCGTCGAGGTCGTGCGCAAGTACGAGGAACTCGGCGACATCGTGATCGAGGGAAGAGGCTCTTCGCAGATCGTCGTCTGATCCGGAGAAACGCGTGGCCATCATCAAGCCGATCGGGGTCGCTGAATCGTCGCCCTTCCGGGTCAAGGACCTGGACGCGGAGGCGGCGCTTCATCTCGAAAAGGCCTGGAAGGACGCGCAGTCGATCCTGGAAGCGGCGCGAGTCGAGGCAGCGCGCATCCGGCAATCGGCGGAGGCTGACCGCAAGGCGGCGATCGATCGCGGGATTGCGGAAGGCCGCGCCGAGGGAAGCGAAAAGGGCCGCGCCGAAGGGCGCCTGGCCGCGCTGGACAGCACGCAGAAGGCGCTCGCCCCGGGGGCGGCGCTGGTGGACTGCCTTCTTTCGAGTCTCGGCCCCGCGCTCGACGACGCGATCCGCCGCGCGACGGCCGATGCGGAAGCGGGCGTGATCCGGCTGGCGATGGCCATTGCGAGCGCGGTGGTTAAGAAGGAAGTTTCGATCGACCCGGGCATCGTTCGCGCCAACGTCGCGGCGGCCGTGTCCCTCGCGGCCCGGCGAGGCGGCCTCGAAATCCGCGTCCACCCCGCCGACCGCGTCCTCATGGAACAGTACATTCCCGAGCTCGCGGCGCGCTTTGAAGGCCTGGAAGTCGCCCGCGTCATCGCCGACGAATCGGTAGGCCGCGGCGGCGGACGCGTGGTGTGGGCCGAAGGTGCAGCGGACGCGGACATCAAGGTGCAGCTGGCGGAAATCGAACGGCTGATCGTGGGCGAAGGCAAGGCATGAGCTACCTCAGCACCGCCGCCTCGCGACTGATTCCCACTTCGCCGATCCGTCTCTCGGGCCGGGTCTCGCGGGTGGTCGGACTGGTGATCGAAGCGGAAGGAATCGCGCTTCCCGTCGGCGCCGTGTGCGAGGTCGGAGACGACAAGGTGATGGCCGAGTGCGTCGGGTTCCGCGATGACCGGGCGCTCCTGATGCCGCTCGGCGAGACGCGCGGCCTGCGCCGGAACGACCCCGTGGTGGCCGTGCCGGGTGGAGCGACGGTTCCCGCGGGGCCGGAACTGCTCGGGCGCGTCGTGAATGCGCTCGGCGACCCGATCGACGGCGGCGCTCCTCTTCATGTGGCCCATCGCGTCCCCGTCTATGCCCCTCCCCCGCCGGCCATGTCGCGGCGCCGGATCGATTCCGCCCTCGCGACCGGCGTACGGGCCCTCGACGGATTCGCAACGCTCGGCGCAGGACAGCGGCTCGGGCTTTTTTCCGGATCGGGCGTCGGAAAATCGCTCCTCCTCGGCATGATCACCCGCAATACCGCGGCCGACGTCGTCGTGGTCGCGCTCGTCGGCGAACGCGGCCGCGAGGTCAAAGATTTCCTCGAACGCGATCTCGGCCCCGAAGGCCGCAAGAAGTCCGTCGTCGTTGTGGCGACCGGCGACGAACCTGCCCTCCTCCGTGCCCGCGCTCCTTTCGTCGCCACCGCGATCGCCGAGTCCTTCCGCGACGCCGGCCTGAACGTCCTCCTTCTCATGGACTCCATCACGCGCATGGCCAACTCGCAGCGCGAAATCGGGATCAGCGCGGGCGAACCGCCGGCCACCCGCGGGTATCCCCCGTCCGTCTTCTCCACGATGCCCAAACTCCTCGAACGCGCCGGCCGCGCCGAGAAGGGCTCCATCACCGGGCTCTACACCGTCCTCGTCGAGGGCGACGACATCAACGAACCGATCGCCGATACCGCCCGCGGCATCCTCGACGGCCACATCTGGCTCTCCCGGGCCCTCGCCCAGCGCGGCCACTGGCCCGCCATCGACGTCCTCGCCTCGATCAGCCGCCTCATGTTCGAGGTCGCTTCCCCCGAACACCGCGCCGCCGCCGACCGCGTCCGCGGCCTTCTCGCCGCCTACAAGGGCGCCGAAGACCTGATCGCCGTCGGCGCCTACCAGCGCGGCGCTTCCCCCGAAGTCGATCGCGCCATCGCTTCCATGGACCGCATCAACGCCTTCCTCCGCCAGCCGCTCGACGACAAGGCCCCGCTCGACAAGACCGTCGCCGCGCTGTGCGAGATCGGCGCCCGGTCATGAAACGCTTCGAATTCCGCCTGGAATCGCTCGTCAACCTCCGCCGCGCCACCGAGGAAGCCGCCAAGCGCGCGTTCGGCGTGGCGCGGACGGCGGAAGAGCGGCAGGCGACGGAGGTGAAGCGGTTCGAGGACGCCGAGCGGCGCGCAGTCGCCGAGTTGCGGGGGGCGCAGGCCACGGGGGAAGTGCGGGTGGCCGAGCTCCTGGCGCACCAGAGGCACCTGGGAGCGCTGGCCCGGCGGGTGGCGGCGGAAAAAGTGCGGCTGGGCGAGTTGAAGGGCGAGGTCACGAAGACGCGGGCGGCGCTGGTGGCGGCGGCCCGGGACCGGAAGGCGCTGGACCGGCTGCGTGAGCGGCGCCTCGCGGAGTGGACCGTGGAAATGCTGAAAGACGAACAGCGCGCACTGGACGAAGCATCGTCGGCCGCGCGCATGGCAGGAGGATGGCGATGAGAAACACGCTGATGGCGGCCGGGAGGGTGATGCTGGTGTTCTGCGTGGTCACGACCGCCGCGCTGGCGATCTTCGTCACCACCCTGTGGGCCGGCGGATTCCTCACCGCGACCCGCGTCGATGCCGCCGTGCGCGGGCTCCGGGCCGAAGCGCCGCCTCGCGAAGTTGTGCCAGCGGCGACGGCACAGGTGACGGGACCGACTCCCGGGGATCTTCGCGAACTCGAGACCCTCGTCACGATGGCCGAGGCCCGCGACCGCGACCTGCGCCAGCAGTCGGACCGCATCCGTGCAGAGCGCCGGACCACCGAGAAGGCCGCCGAGGCGAAAAGCACGGTCAAGGCCACCGTCCCGGGGACCGGGATCATTCCGGTTTCCGCAGGCACCCCGGCAAGTCCCGCGGGAGACCGCTTCAAGACCAATCTCGACATCCTCCGCAGTCACACGCCGAAAGTCGCCGCGGCGCTGATGGCGGAGTGGGAGACAGCGGAGATCGTCGGTTACCTGCGGGCGATGAAGCCTTACGAGGCGTCGGACATCCTCTCGGCGATGGTGGGAATGGCTCGGAAAGGCGAAGTGGATTACACGAAGAAAGCGAAGGAAGTGCAGGCCGCCCTCGGGAAATGACCGCGACGGATTCCGCCAGGGGCCCTCGGCCCTTGGCGAAAATCGTCCCAGATCTGAAACGAAAGGAGGTGATAACAACATGCAGATCGTGACACACACAGGACTCCCGCAGCCGTCGCAACCGCCATCGCAGAGCGAACGCTCTGCCCCGGCCGGTTTCGCCGCACTGCTGGGAGCGCTCTTCGCGGCTGTCCCGGTGAACGTGGAGCCGGCAGTCGGGGGGAATTCGGGAACGCCAGGCCGAGCGACCGCCGCACGCGCCAATTCGGACGCTGTCCGTCCGGACGACGCCGGGGCACGCGAGGTTTCGGCGAAGGAAAAAGAGGCCCAGCAGGCTGCGACGAACCGGCAGAACGATCGGTCCGCGCAGGTCGACAGGTCCTCGAATTCCGATAGTCCGATTTCCCGCTCGCAAGACTCCGCGCCGGCAGACCGTTCGTTGCCGACACCGGAAACCAGTGGCCGCGAGAACCGCGACCCGGGCATCGCTTCAGCGAACGCCCCGGCCGATTCCGCTTCCCCGTCGTCCACGCCCGAAGCGCCCATCGTGCCGGTGACCCCGGCCGCAGGGTCGCCCGTCGCGCTGACGCCGACGTTCGCCGCTCTTCCTTCACAGAAGGCCTTCGAAATTCTGCCCGGTCCGGGTGAGCAGCCCGCGCCGACCGCCCTTGCACCGGTTCCTACCGGGAACATTGCCGCGGCCGCGCCGAGCTTGCCCTCCCCGACCACGCCGGTGACCGCTGCAGGAGATGCCCCTGTCTCCGCTGCAGCTTCTTCATCGACCGCGGCCGATTCGCAGGTCCACGCCGTCCCCGCTTCCGGCCCCCAGGCCGGCTCCACCACCCCCGTCCTTCGCACCGCGAAGCCGGAGGGCGCGCTGGCGCCGTCCTCGGTCGAACGCGTCGCGGCCGCTGTGAAGGCGCAGGCTTCGCTGGGAGGCGGACGGGTGAAGATCCTTCTCCACCCCCCTCATCTCGGCGCCCTTCGGATCGAAGTCGTCGTCCGGAATTCGGTGGTGTATGCCCGAATGGAAACCGAATCCCAGGGTGCGCGGCACTCGCT
>JAIOPR010000046.1 GCA_021413805.1 Planctomycetota bacterium | reverse complement strand
GTGGGAAGCAGCGCGGCGCCAGTAGAGTTTTTCAGTGGCGAGGAGTTCCTGGTTTGCCGAGGCGCCCGGCGCGGACCGGGCGAGCCGCACCTGCTCCGCCAGCTCGAACGCGATCGAGTCCGTCGCGTGCGGTCGCATCGGCGCGGGACCGGCTTCATCTAGCGGAGGCGGTTCGGGCGCGCGTCCGCCGAAGATCGTTTCCATCACGCTGAAGGCTAGCCCGTGGAGCAGCGCCCGGTCGCCGGGGAGCTGCAGTTGATAGGCCGCATCCCGGAGAAGAGCGTGCCGAAATAGGTAAGCCCCTTCTGCGTTCACAACCGCTCCTCCCCGATCGCCTCGATCCCCGCTTCCGCGCACGCCCCCCGCATCTGCTCCCCGAGCCGGTCCAACTCCGGCCCGTTGCCGAATTCCCGGAGAATCCCGGCGCCCTTCGCCCACGCCCGGCGCGCTTCGTCAATTCGCCCGCCGGCGACGAGGAAGCAGGCGAAGTCGCAGAGGTGGATGCCCTCGAACCGGCGATTGCGGTGTTCCTGGTGCATGGCGAGGGCGGCGAGGAAGCCGCGTTCGGCGAGGTCGCGGTGGCCGGTCCTGGCCTGGATCGTGGCGAGGTTCCCGATGGCGACGGCCTGGTTGCAGAGGTCGCCGACTTCGCGGTGGAGGGCGAGGGATTCGCCGATGGCGCGCCCGGCTTCGGCGAAGCGGCCGGTCTCGAGGTAAAGCTGCCCGAGGTTGCCGAGCGTGATCCCAACCTGGCGCCGCTGCTGCGTCGCGCGCTGGATGGAGAGAGCTTCGTCGTAGTTCCGTTCGGCCTCCGCGAGGCGCCCGGTTTCGAGGCAGAGGCCCGCGAGGTTGCCCAGCACGGTGCCCTCGTCGCCCCGGCTGCCGGTTTCGCGGTGGATCGAGAGGGATTTCTGCAGGAAGCGTTCGGCCTCGTCGAGGCGGCCGGTTTCGAGGTAGAGATTGGCGAGGTTGCCGCAGGTCATGCCCTCGGAGCGGCGGTTTCCGGCCTCGACGTGGATGGCGAGGGCCTGTTCGAACAGTCGCTCCGCCGGCTCCACCTGGCCGAGGTCGCGCAGGAGCGACGCCAGGTTCCCGGTGGCGATCCCCTCGGACCACCGGTCGCCCGCGGCGCGGAACAGCGCGAGCGCCTGCTCCAGCAGGTCTTTCACGGCGCCGGACTTTCCGCCACGCCACGCCGCGATCCCCGCTCTTCGAAGCGCTTCACCCCTCCCGGAACCGCTCGACAGTTCCGCGAGCTGGAGCCACGCGGTGCGCGCCGCGTCGAGCCGGAAATTCGCCTCGTGGCTTTCCGCGGCGCGCCGCAGGTACAGCGTCCGCGCGGCCTCGAACGCGCCCGGGCCAGCGGGGGACCGGGACAGGCCGGCATGAAGCGCCAGCTCTTCGGCGAACGCGTCGGTCGGGTGCGGCCGGAAGGCCACATGAAGCGCGCGAAGCGGCGTCGCCGGCGGCGGCCCGCCGGCGAGTTCCTCGATGACGGCGAAGGCGAGACCGTGGAGGGTCGCGCGGTCGCCCGGGAGCTGGAGCTGGTACGCGGCATCGCGGAGGAGGGCGTGTCTGAACAGATAGGCGGACTCCGCTGTCATTTTCCCGCGAGTCGCCTCCGCCAGTAGTCGATCGCGCCGTCGCGGGGGATGAAGCGGATAGTCCGGCCTTCGAGGACCCAGACATGGTGAAGGGGGGCCTGCCGCTCGAGGATGGTGCGGAGTGTGGTGGTGGCGCCCGGGGCGGTCCGGAGGCGGATGAAGGTGTCGCCGGTATCGACCCGGAGGCCCGCGGCGGCGGCGGCGGCGGTGAGGTCGGCCTCGGTGACGATCTGTTTCGCCGGTGTGAGAGGGCGGTGGAGAAGGTCCCACGATGCGGGTTCCTTCGCGGCGCTCAGCGCGGCGAGGACTTCCTGGAGGTAGGTGCTTCGCCCGGGATGGTCGAAATCGATCCTTTCTTGAACGGCCGCGGATTCGAAAAGTGCTCGCAACTCGTCGTCCGAAAGTTCCCCGAGCCGCGCGAGCGCGATCTTCGCCGGCATCTCGACGTCGATGAACGGCAGTCCCGAGAGGTTCCTCAGGCGCCGGACCGTGTCCGCGCGGAGGCGCTTCGGCATCGCGGAAAATGCCACCGGCGCGGCGTGCGAGACGGCCCAGGTCCAGGGAATGCGGAAATAGGCGGTCATGTGGCCAGCCTTCTGGCGAGCGGGCATGGTCATGACGAGCTCGGAGGCGCGGGCCTGCCCGGAATCCAGAAGCGCGACGAGGGTGGAGTCGGGATACAGGCCGTCGAAGTCGTGGTGCCCCAGAAACCAGTCCCAGACGCGGTCGAGGTGCCCGAGGCGGATGAGGCGGTCGCAGGCCTCGACATGGACTTGATCGTTTGCGCTCTCCAACTGCGAGGCGAGCCAGTCCGCATCGTCACTCCATCTGATGAGCAGCTCCGTCGCGCCCTTGCGATTCCAGGCCTCTCCCGATTCGGATTCCTCGCGGATTGCCGGCGCGAATTCGCGCGCATCCAGCCAGTCGAGCGCCCGCGTCGCGAGCCGCTGGCGATCGTTGTTGCCGTGAAGCCCGCGAGCGATATCGGGGGCCTGTTCGATGGCGCCGAGCCCTGCCAGGGCCAGGTAGCCACCGACGAAGGCGATGTCGTGCCGGGAATGCAGCAAGGGAACGAGATCCGCGGCCGAAGCGCGGTCGCCCAGATCGGCGAGCCCCCCCGCGGCGGTGCCGCGGACCCAGGCGTCATCGTCCTCTTTGAGCAGATGCCGAAAGACCGCCAGTGCCTTCTCGCGCGGAAGCCGGCTCAGGGCCGGCAACACCGCGCGACGGACCACCGCGGGCCCGTCGATCATCAGGGCGAGCGCTTCTTCCGGGTCAAGGAGCCTCTGGAGCGCGATGGTCGCCTTCAGTCCGTCCTTTTCGCTGGCCGTCATGGCAATGAGCGCATCCCGGTCCCCGGCGCCCAGGTGGTCCCCGAATACCGCCGCGAGGTACTCGGGCTGGTTGTTTCCGAACTTCCGGTACACCTCAAGCCGGCACGCATCCGGAAGCCGCTTACCCAACGCAACCAATCCTTCCGCGGCGATCTCCTGGAAACGAACGTCGGCGATGAATTTCTCGAACGCGGGAAGCGATTCGGAGTCCTTCCATTCAGCGAGCGCCCGCAATGCGACCTTGATGACCTCCTCGCTCGGGTCCTCGAGCGACTTCCGCACTTCCGGCGCGCTCTCCTTCGCGTTCAAGGCGACCAGGGTCTGGAGGGCGCGCCTCCGGAGCAGCTCGATGGGATCGTGAAGGAGGGGGATCGCTTTCTTCCATTCCCCCTCGGCCTTGAGGTCGGCCAGTCCTTTCAGCGCGGCATGCCTGAGGCCGGTATCCTGCGATTCGAGGTCAGGCACCAGGGTCCCTGCGTAAGCGGGATCCCCGGCGGACGCGAGCGCTTCCATGGCAACGCCCATCGTGTCCTCCTTCAGGGCCCCGGTCTGGATCCAGGCATCGAAGAGTCTCGCGAAGGACCGCGCGCCCTTCGACTCCTCAGCCAACTCTCTCGAATATGGCGGAGGTCCGTCGTTGGCGCGCCACGCTTCGCTGAGGAATTCCCCAAGCTCCCGGTCGCTCGCGTGTCCGTTGCGCCATTCCCCCGCCGCCCATACCAGCTCGCCCTCGACGGCGTCCTTGTCTTCGCCGATCCGCGTCGCGAGCCCCGACGCCCGCTCCCAGAGCCACGGCCCGTAGCGGCGGCGTGCCCGCACGCCTTCCATCGTTTCACGCGCCGCGGCGGCCACCTCGGCCTCGGTGTCTTCCGACAACGCTTCCAGGTCCGAAACCTCCGCCGGCGTCATTTCCTCCCAGCGGTCGAGAAGCGCCGCCGTCGCCGCATTGCGAACCCCCACATCGTTCGAGGCCAGCTTGGCGCGCAGATCTTCGCGCGGCCCGGCGAGGGCAACGGCCCCAGCGAACGCCAGGATAAAGATGACCGGTGCGCGTTTCGTCACGGGGGAAGTTTAGCGGAAGCCGTCTTCGCCGCATCGATCTCCCGGTGGCACGCTGCTTCGCCCTCCTTCTGGCCGAGCGAGCGCCGGATGCCGGCGGCTTCCTCGAACAGCGATACCGCTTCGCCGTGCCGCCCCAGGCGCGCCAGCAGGCTTCCGAGGCCCGCGAGACAATCGGCGATCGAGTCCTGGTCGCCGGTTCCGCGCGAGAGCTGGAGCGCTTCGCGGTCCAGCGCCTCCGCTTCGGTGCCAGGTTCGAGGAGTTCGGCGAGGCCGCGAAGAGTGGTTGCGAGCCCGATCGGGTCGGCCATGATGCGGAAGAGTTCCCGGGCCTCGCGGAAGGCGGCGCCGGCTTCGTCGCGGCGGCCGAGTTCGACAAGCGTAGCTCCGAGCGTGTTGAGGGAGTGGGGGAGCGCGATGCGTTCGCCGAGTGAGCGGCTCACGGCGATCGACTCCTGGAGGCAGGTCATCGCGCGTTCGGGGAGTTTTGCCTCCCGGAGCGCGCCCCCGAGGTTTCCAAGGGACGACGCTTCCCCGGCGCGGTCGCCGCACTGGCGGCGGAGGCGGATGGCTTCTTCGAGGGAAGCGATGCCCTGGGGAAGATCGCCGATCCGGACGAAGAGCTGGCCGATGTTGTTGTGGCAGCGGGCGCAGCCGGCGACATCGCCGAGGGATTCGCGCAGCGCGAGGGATTCGCGGAAGGAGGCGAGGCTGGCGGCGGAGTCGCCGAGGATGGCCTGCGAGATGCCGAGGTTGACGAGGGTCCCGGAAATACCGGAGGGATCGCCGGCGGCGCGCGCCAGGGCCAGGGATTCGTCGAGGTAGGGGATGGACTCGCGGTAGCGGCCCAGGCGTGAGAGGGAATTGGCGAGGTTGCTGAGGTAGGTCGCGAGCCGGGAACCGTCGCCCAGCTCGCGCGCCACGGCGATCGCTTCGAGCTGCCCGTCGCGGGCGGCTTCCATGCGGCCGGCGCGCGCGTCGAGGTTGGCGAGGTTGTTCGTCTGGCTGGCCACGGAGACGCGGTCGCCGAGGCGCCGCTGGATCTC
This sequence comes from Planctomycetota bacterium, assembly GCA_021413805.1. Lineage (GTDB taxonomy): Bacteria > Planctomycetota > MHYJ01 > WSZJ01 > WSZJ01 > WSZJ01. The sequence goes on along the minus strand of JAIOPR010000046.1, from coordinate 5,200 downwards.
GAGGCAGGCCTCGTGCGCGATCCGGGCTTCCGCGAATTCGCTGCGTTCTTCGCGGACCGAGCCGACCGCGGAGAGCGCGCGCCCCGTGAGGGACTCGTCGCCGAGCGCGCGGGCGCCGTCGAGAGCCTGGAGCACACGAGCGAGCGCTTCGGCCGAACGGCCGGCGAGCCCGTCGAGGTCGGCGAGCCCGAGTTCGGCGTTGACCACGAGTCTTCCGGCGGCGCGGCGGGGGGAAGCGGTCGCCGCGATTTCCAGGCAGCGCCCGAACGCGGCCTGCGCTTCGTCGATCCGCCCGAGCTTGCGCAGCGCGGATCCCTGCACGAGGTGCGCTTCCGAGAGGACCAGGGGACCGGCCTCACCGCCCACCGCGGCTTCGGCGGCGGCGAGCGACTCGCGGAATTCGCCGAGGGTGAGAAGCGCCTTGGACTGGACGATCCGGAGCGAGGCGGTCGTGGCGGGGGAGGCGTCACCGGCGGCGGCCACCTCGGCGAGGGACTCGCGGAAGCGGCCGAGGAGCTGGAGGGCGTCGGCCGCGGCGAGGCGTGCTTCGGCGCCACCGCCGAGCCGGACGGCCTCGCGGGCGTCGGAGAGCGACTCGGCCCACGCCGAGTTCTGCTTCGCTTCGGTGGCGCAGGCCAGCCAGAGCGCTGCGGCCGCAGCTTCTTCGCCGGCGGCTTCGCGGTGCGCAGCGGCGAGGGCGCGGACGGCACGGCCGGCGGAAGCGGCGATTTCCCCGAGGCGGTCGGCGGCGGCGGCGTGGAGGCGCTTGCGTTCCTTGCGGGTGAGGAGGGAGTAGGCGGCGTCGCGGAGGAGGGCGTGCTTGAAGATCCACTGGGCGTCGCCGGGGAGGAGGGAATCGTCCTGGGGGAAGGCGATTTCGCGGTGGCGGGCCGCTTCGAGCGCGGGTGCTGCTTCGGTCGCGGCCAGCCGCCCGAGGAGGTCGTGCCAGAAGACGCGGCCGATCGCGCCCGCAGCCTTGAGGACGCCGCGCGCTTCCGTTTCCAGGCCGTCGAGCCGCGCGACGAGCAGCCCCTGCAGGCCGTCGGGGAGGCGCGAGGGCGGGACGTCGAGTTTGACGGGGCGGCCGGAAGCGAATTTCTCGTCGCGCAGGAAGTGGACGAGCTCTTCGAGGTAGTACGGGTTTCCGCCGGACTTCTCCGCGAGGAACGCCGCAAGCTCGGGGGTCACCGGCGCGCGGAAGGCGGACTCGGCGAGCCGGAGCGCGGCTTCGGCGCCGATTTCGCCGAGCGCGACGGATTCGAATCCTGCGGGGCGCCGGCCTTCGGGGCGCGAGGTCGCGAGGATCGCCACCGGCGCGCCGCGGAGCGCGGCCGCGAGCGACTCGAGGAGTTCCAGCGTCGCGGCGTCCGCCCAGTGCAGGTCCTCGACAACCGCCAGCACCGGCCCGTGCGCCGAGCGCGCCCGGAACCACGCCGCCCACGCCCGCCGCGTTTCCGCTTCGACCCGCGCCGGTTCCATGTCCTTCACCCGCGCCCCCGGCACGTCGTACCCCGCCGACAGCGCCACCAGGTGCGCCGCGTTTTCGCGCCGGACTTTGTCGGGAAGCGTCTCGACAAGCCCGTCCTCGAGCCACGCGACCAGCCGCGCCGCATCCGCCGCGCCGAAACCCGCGATGCCGGAGTCGTGCCGCAGCATTTCGCCGAAGGGCAGGAGCGGCAGCCGGACGTCCTGAAGGGCTCTTCCCACGAGGACAACCGTGGAGGCCTGGCGCGCGCGGAGCTGGGTGCGGAATTCCGCGAGGAGGCGCGACTTGCCGATCCCGGCGTCGCCGGTGACGACCGCGAAGGCGCCGTGGGTATCGGCGAGAAGGGCGTGGAGCCGCGCGAGGTCGTCTTCGCGGCCAACGAGCGGCGCCGAGTGCTCGGGCGCGAGCCGGATTTCCGTCCGCCCCGCGACGACGGCCTCGGCGACGGCCGCCTCGACCACGCGGTCGCGCCCTTTCAGCGGAATGGGGCGCGTCGCGCCGAAGGAGGCGGAAGCGCGCGCCAGCCGGACGACGCCGGCCTCGACCAGCACGGTGCCAACCTCCGCCGCCGCCATCAGCCGCTGCGCGACGTTGACGGGATCTCCCATCGCCGTCGGCCGGTCGCCACCGACGCTTCCGAAGAGGACTTCGCCGCGGTTCAGGCCGGCGCGCAGGAGCAGCTCCCGCCCCGTCTCGCCGGCAAACGTTTCGACTTCCCGGGCCATCGAAATCGCGGCGCGCACCGCGCGGGCCGGGTCGTCCTCGTGCGCGACCGGTGCCCCCCAGAGCGCCATCACCACATCGCCGATGAACTTGTCCACCACGCCGCCGCCGCGTTCGACGACGGCGCGGAGCCGCCTGAAAAGCGCGTCGGTCACCGGCGCGCGCTCGGCTTCGGGGAGTTCGGCCAACCCCGCGGCCTGCGCGAACAGGATCACGACGGTGCGGCGTTCTTCGGCGGGGGTCATGGCCTCGGGGGCCCGGCGCGGAATGCGTAGGGAGCGGCGGGGGAGTGCGGGTTGCGCGGCGCGATGGCGTCAGCCCACGCCAGCCAGAGGCCGCAGACCTGCGCGGCACCCAGGAGGCATTGCGCGATCGCGACGAGCCCGAGGATTGCGAAGGCAGCTCCCATCCCGATCGATTTGCGAAGGTCGTCTGAGGGCGAAAACGCCTTGTCCACGCCTTTCCCGATCAGCCACATGAGAAGAAGGAAACCGAAGATAGTCCACTTGCGGCCCCGGGTGGCGCGGTCAGACACCTGGAGCGCGTCCTCGGCTGACCGGGCCTCGCCCGCCACGTAGGCGGGGGTCGCGAGGGACCAGGCGACGAGCTTGACGATTCCCGGGATGATGAGCAGGAGGAGCCAGGGGATCACTCGAAGCGTCATCCAGATCCACAGGCCCGCGACGCCGAGCACCTTCCCGAAACCCGCCCGCACGGCTCTTCCGAACGAAGCCTTTTCCCCGCGCCCGGCGGCCGCCATCGTCCCGACAATCCCCGCCGCCCAGAACGCCTGGCAGAGCAACGCCACGACCACGAGCACCATCACCGAGAGGAGCAGCATCGGCAGCTCGTTTTCGGGTTCGAGCACGGGCCGGTTTGAGAGGACGGCCAGGTCGCGTTGAAGCATCCGCGTGAACGGGGCGAGACGCCAATCCGAGTAGCAGCGACCGGCCCAGAACGCGAAGGGAAGGATCGGCAGCAGGCTGACGATGGTGAACCGCACGATCCACCCGGAGTTGCGGAAGACCAGGCCGAAGCTGGCGGTGAAAAGTTCCCCGAACGGCCGCGGTGGCCCCCAGGCGGGTCCCGACGGGGAGGTGAGGGCGACCGGTGCCGAAGGCTGAAACGCGCCGGCGATCGCTTCCGGGGCCACGACCGGCACGCCGGCGGCCACCGCATTCTCCGGGCCGGAAACGTTCCAGTCCGCAGCCGGTGCCGGCCCGCAACGGGCGCACGGGACGCTGTCGTCCGACCATGCGGAACCACATCGTGGACAGGTCCAGGCGGGCATTCGAGGCTCCGGGCAGAATCGGCGGAGGAAAAAGGGTGGGTGGCCGAACAGGCGGGGCGGGGAGTGTACCGCGTGAAGCCTATAACCTCTCCGTCCGCAGATTCGGCTACGCCGCCATACGAGGCTCCGCTTACTCCGTGATCCACCGCATCCGCATCACGACGTGCGTGGCGGCGTCGGGGGGGGGCGACGCCGAGCGTATTCACGAGGGCAGCACGATACGAGTCGCTGTAATTCCGATTTGTCGCGAGAATAGCGATTGACAGGGCCCTACAAGAACTTTAAGGTAATAGTCAATCCCCTCACGGGGGTGCCCCAAGCGGGGCGTTCTTTTACAACAAGCGGATTGACCCTTCTTCGATCGACGCCTCCTACGCGTCGCGAGCTGCACTGTTCGCTGGACTATGTCGTCGTGGTGATGTCGGTGGCCGCGAGCGATCTCCGATCCGTCCTCGTCCCCGCCCCGGGAACGGGATGTGACAGGAGTAGCTAACCCCGATGTGCCGGGACGACTCCGCAATTGTCACCTGAGACTCACTCGCAGGTGGCAATAGCGGGGCAAGTGTCGGGTGGTGTTGCTTCAGGTGCTCGAGGTTCCGGCGGCGGCGCTGGGCCGCGGGCCCTGGAGTGGTTCGTGTCTCTTTTATGCCGCATGAAAGAAAGAGTAGGAGGGCTTATGAGAAGGGTCAGTCGTATCCGCTTGCCGATCTGGGCTGTTCGGCAGGCCCGGGCGAAGCTTAGTGAGGCACTCGCCCGCGGCCGGCTCACCAGATCGGAGCGGCTCCAGACCAAGGGGGTCTTGAAGTTGCTCGACAGCGCCCGGCCAGGCCCGACAGGGTTCGTGGTCGTAAAGCGCGGGAAGCTCGACGAGATCCTCAGTGTTCTCTTCGCCACGGTGAAGAGATGGTCGGAGAGCGTTCATGAGTAGCAGCGAAAGCGAAACTCATCACCACTTGTTCTTTTAAAAAGAAAACGATGCGAATCGGACGAGCCATAAAGATGCTTCGGGTCGAGGCTGGTCTCAAGCAGACCGACCTTGCCTCCCACGCCAAGGTAACGCCTCAATTTCTCTCGCGGGTCGAGAATGAGCGCGAGGGGGCGGAGCCCAGCCTGGGACTCCTGAAGAGACTCTGCCTGCACCTGGGGATTCCGGTGGAGGTGCTGCTACTGGAAGCGATCGACCTTCCTGCGGGCGCGCCATTCGAGCATCGTAAGGTTTTGGATGCAGTGCGATTGCTGGCCCGGGAGTACCGGAGGGATTGGGGTGACCAAGTCGGAGCCGGTCGAACTGGGCGGGTTGTCGCTTCTTCGCGACCTCGGCGACCTCGCTGAGCGCGTTCGCGTTCGCGAGCAGACGCTTCATCGCCTGATTGAAAGTGCGACTGGCGATTACAACGTCTACACGATCAAGCCTAACGGAAAGCCGCGCAAGATCGAGAGTCCTCGCGGAGTGCTCAAGCAGGTCCAGCGTCACATCGCGGGCCACATTGCGAACACGGAGAGATTTCCGACGCATGTCTGCGGAGGCGTTGCAGGAAGGTAGATCATTGATCACGCCCGCACGCACGTCGGGAAGCCTCTCGTGGTGACCATGGACGTGGCTGTTCCTCTAGCGGCGAAATGGGTGATTTGGCCGGGATAATCCCTTGACACTTTGACGCCTCACAACCGGGTCCACGTGGACCCAGAAGGAGGCGGAG
>JAIOPR010000065.1 GCA_021413805.1 Planctomycetota bacterium | reverse complement strand
TCAGCTTCGTCGGCGGCCGGTCTTTCTCCGTGCGGGAAGGGTCCAGCTTGTCTCCGGTCTTCCCTGATTTCTCCGCGGCTGCCTTGATCAGCTGTTCGAGTGACTGGATGGCCGAGTCCTGCCGCTGCCGAGCGCCATCAAACATCCGGGACAATTCATCGATCGCCCTGCCTTGTGCATCCGTCGCGCGCCAGTCGCTAATCCCCGCCAGGTCGCGCTCCGCCTGCTTCATGATCTCATTGATCTCTTCCAACTTGGCGGCGACGTCGACCTCCGGCTCCTCCGCCACTCCTTCCACGCCTTCGGGGAAGGATTCCTGCCCGCCTGCCTGGGGATCCCCGAAGGTCGGCCCGGTCAGGGCCAACCCCAGGATTCCGCTCAGGATCGCTTTGAGTCTCATGTTCGTTTCTCCAATGGCTCCACCGGTAAGACGCGCGGCAGAGGCCAAAGGTTCACCTAATTACTCGGAAGAACCCAGCAGACGGCTGTATTCCATGAGCTTCTCGCGGTACGAACCTTTCGTGCTCCGGAACTCGTCGTCCGCCTGGCTGATTTCGTCGCGCAGGCGATCCGGGAGGCTGCCCCAGCGGTCGCTCAACTCCGAGGTCCGCTCGCGGGCGGCGCCGTCGTCGTTGTTGCCGGAAGGGTTGTAAGGCTGCGTGGCGGGGTTGGAGGGGTTCTTGGGTTTCTGCTGGCCCGGCTGCTTCTGCTGGCCCGGCTTCGGCTGCTGCTTCTTGCCCCCGGGGCTGTTCCCCTGGGACTCCTTGGCCGCCTTGATGAGCTTTTCAATCCCCTCGATCGCCTTCGACTGCCCGTCCTTCGAGCCGTCGAAAATCTTCGTCATCTCGCGGATCGCCTTGTCCTGCAGGTCCTTCGCCGAGAGAAGCTTGTCGGCTTCCTCGATCGCATTTCCCTGGGCGTCCGTCGCCTTCCACGTCCCCGCCTGCGCCAGGGACGACTCCGCGTCCTTCATCTTCCCGATGATCGCGTCCAGCGTCCCCAGGACGTCGACTTCTTCCTCTTCCATCGCCTCTTCTTCGGAGCCTGGAAGCGTCTCGTCGCCGCCCTCGGTCTTGGGACCGTCAGGGAATTCCTCGTCGTCGGCATGGGCCGGGATCCACAGGGCAAACGCCAGGGCACCGGCCGCCGCGAAACGCCAGACGTTCGTGATGATGTTCATGGTTACTTCCCTCCCTGCATTTTTTCCTTCGCCTTGTCGGTGAAATTCCGCGTCAGCTGCGCGATGTGTCCCTGCTCCGCACGGAGCCGGGCCAGGATGGCCTTCTGGATCGGGTCGAGTTCCTTGACTGCCGTTCCCGTCGAGTCTTTCCCGAAGCGTTCCGTCTTCTGCTTGAGCTGCACCTGCATCGTGCGGAGGAGCTTCAGCTCGGCCACGTCGGGGATCAGCGGCCCCTTGCCGCCGCCGCCGCCCTGCTGCTGCTGCTGCTTCTTGCGGCGGCCGCGTTCCTTCTGGAGAGCCGAAACCAGCTCCTTGAGGCGCTGCAGCACGTCGCCCTCGATCTCCTGCGTGTAGTCGCCGACTTCCTGCTTGCGCAACTCCTCGGCGATGTTGCCCATGTCGTCGCGGCAGGTCTCGAGGACCCACGTGTAGACCTGCGAACCCTCTTCCTCGATCTTCTTCCTCATCTCCTCGGCAGTCTTCTTCAGCTCATCCTGCTGCGCCGCAATCCTGCGCACGTCGAGCTGTTCCTTGCGGCCGAGGTCGCCGTCCTTCTTCTTCACGCCGTCCAGCCGCGTCGTCTCGATGTTGATCGCTTCCTGCTTGGTCGCGAGATCCTGGATCGTCGCCTCGATCTGCTGGAGCTGCTCCTCCTGGAGCTGCTGCGCGTACTGCCGTTCGGCCTCCTGCAGGTCTTCCATCGCCTTCTGCAGGTCTTCCTCGGTCTTCTCGCTGTCCTTCTGGGCCTGCTGCGAATCCTGCTTGCCCTGGCTCTGCTGCGTCTGGCTCATCGAGTCGCCGGCCTTCGACATCGAGTCGGCCGATTTCTTCTCGGGAATCTTCGCCGTCGCCTCGGTCATCTTCTTGAGCTTTTCCTCGAGCTCGCGCTGCCGCTCCTTAAGCTGCTCCAGCTTGCGCTTCTGCTCCTCCGTCAGCTCCCGCTGCGTCAGCTTGTCCAGCTCCTTGCGCGCCTCCTCAAGGGCCTTCTTCGCCTGGTCCTGGTTCTGCTGCGCGCTCTTGTTGTCCTTCTGGTCCATCTGCTTCCCGGCCTTGTTCATCTCGCCGGAGGCTTCCTGCGTCTTCTGGCCGGCTTTGCTCATGGAAGAAGCGCCCTTCGGATCCTGCTGCTCGTTCTTCTTGGCTGCTTCCTCCATCTTTTCGGCCAGGTCCTTCATCTTCCGTTCGAGTTCCTTTTGCTTGTCGGCGACATCCTTGGCCTTCTTGTCCTGGTCTTCCTTGCTGCCGGCCAGCGCCTTCTTCATCTTGTCGAGCGCTTCCGATGCCTTCGCCAGCTTTTCGCTCGCCTGCTGCTGTCCGTCCTGCGCGTCGGACGCCTTGCCCTGGCTCATCTCCTGCTTCGCTTCGCCCATGTCCTGGCTCGCGCTCTTGGTGCCTTTGGAAGCCTGCTCCGCGGCTTTCTTCATCTCGGCGTTGTCACCGGACTTCTGCGCCATGTCGTGAAGCTGTTTCGCCAGTTCGGCCGCCTTGTCCTGGAGGCCTTCCTGCTTCTTCGCCATCTCGCCCATCGCCTGCGCGTCCTTCTGGGCGAGCTGCTTCTCGAGCTGCTCCAGCTTGTCTTTCGCCTGGTTCAGCGTGTTCAGCGCCTGGTCCTGGTCGGCCTTTGCGCCGGAAGGATTCTTCTGGCCGAGTTCCTGTTCCGCTTTCTTCATGTCGCCGGAAGCGCCCTGGGTCTTTTCGCCGGCTTCCTTCATGGCGTCCTTCACGGGCTTGCTGTCAGACTTCTCGCCCGCCTTGGCCATCGCGTCGCCGAGCTTCTGGGTCGCGTCCTTGAGGTCGCCCTGCGCCTTGGACTGGTCGGCCAGGTCCTGGTCCTTGTTCTTTTCGGACTGGGCGAGTTCGCCCTGAAGAGCTTCTTTCGCCTTCTGGAGGTTCTCGGCAGCCTTCGCCTCGTTCTGCTGCGCGAGGCCGGGCGTCTCGTCCTCGAGGTCCTTGGAGGCCTTTTCCATGGCCTTCTTGGCATCGCTGATCGCCTTCTTGGCCTCAGCAGAGCCTTTCGTATCCGGAAGAGCGTCGATCTTCTCGCCGGCGCGTCCGGCGTCCTTGGCGTTCTTGTCCTGCGCCTTCTGGATCGAGCCCATCTTCTGGCTCGAATTCTCGGCGGCCGCTTCCTTCGTCCGGCCCTGGATCGCGTCCTGTTCCTTCTGGATCTTCTCGATCGCCTCGATCGCTTCCTTCATTTCCTGGGCGCCCTCGGAGGCGGCCTTCGACTTCGCGATCGCGTCTTCCTGCTTCTTGATGACGTCCTTCAGGCCTTTCACCGCGTCGGCCAGGTCGCGCACCTCGGGGGATTGCGCGTCTTTCGTCTCGTTCTTGAGCTTGTCCTGCTCGGCCTTGAGGGCGTCGAGCTCCTTCTTGGCCTGGTCGATGTCCTTTTCCATCCCGGCGGTGTCGTTCTGCTTGAGGGTCTCGGCGAGGTCTTTCTGGTCCTGGATCGCCTTGTCGAGCGCTTCCTTCATTTCGGCGACGTCTTTCTCGCGCTCCTTGTTCATGTCTTCCGTCTTCTTGGAGACCTCGTTCTGTTCCTTCTGAAGCCCCTTCATCTCCTCAATCATCTTGCGGATCGCTTCGAGCTTCTTCTTGATGTCCGCCTCGTTGTTGCGGTTTTCAAGGATGTCGAGAATCGTCTGGAGGTCCTTCTCGATCTCGAGCTGCTTCTCGATCGCCACACCCATCTTCGTTTCGGCGACCAGCGCGATGACGGCCTTGAAATCCTCGTCGAGCCGCGCTCCCCGAAGGGCCTGAAGCCCCTGGTAGAGCTTGGCCGCCGCCTCGGGCTCCTTTTCCTGGAGCTGGTCGGCGACCCGCTTCATCTTGTCCTGCAGGTCCTCGACCCGCTTCGACAACTCCGCTTCCCGGTCGAGGACGACGTGGTTCTGGTTGTCCGCCGGGTCACCTGCGTACAGGTGAGCCGCGATCACCGAGCTCAGGGCGAACCCCGTGCTCCACAATCCTGCGAATCGACGCATGACTCGTTCCTCCTATCCCCCGGATTACTTCGGATTGCCTGTGTGACGCATCTCTTCCGTATTGACCTTGACCTTCTGCAGGAGTTCGCGCACGTAGCGCACGACCTCCAGGTAGGTTTCGTATTCGTTGAGCAGACCCAGGATCGTCCCCAGGTCGGTCAGGATGTCTTCCTGCTTCACCGAAGTGTCCTGCAGGCGGCTCATCCGCTCCTTGGCCTGGCCGACGGTGCCGGCGGTGGCGAGAAGCGACGCGGTGTCGGGCGACTTCGTCTCGGTCACGCCGTGGAGCAGGTCGGCCGGCTTTTTCAGGCGCGCTTCCGAGCTGCCTTCCAGCAGTTTGTTGTAGCGCATGTCCCGCACGACCTCGTCGAAGTCGTGCGTGATCCGTTCCATGTGCTGCGTGATCCGGCGCTGGTTCCCCGCCGCCCCGTTCACCGCCTGCCGCTCGATCGCCGTCAGCATGTCCTTCACGCCGACCGCATCCATCAGCCGCGCCACTTCGCCCCGCCCGCCCTCCTGGAACTGCACCACGCGCATCAGTTCTTCGCGGATGCGGCCGAAGCGGTCTTCCATCTTCTTGAGCAGGTCGTCGCGCTTGATGACGGTGAAGAGGAACACGCGCGAGCGGGTCTCGTTCGCCTTCGGGATCTCGCGGCCGTCGCGCGCCACGATCTGGTACTGGATGACCATCCCCTCTTTCGCGCCGAATTCCGCCATGTCGAAGGGGTACTCGGTCTCGATGCGCTTCGAGGGATAGCTCTCGGAATTGAATGCGTCGAGCGGGATCGTTACTTCGGGGTGCTTGGGGTCGTTCGTCCGGACCACCAGTTCGAGCTTCACGACGCCGAAATCGTCGGTGCTCTGGAACTTGATCGGGATGCGTGCCTGGGCAGTGCAGAACTTGTCCAGGTTCGGCTCGGAGATCTTGAGCTCGGGCGACTTGTCCTCGGTTGCCTTGATCGAGTAGCGCACCGGCGAATTCGTCTGCAGACCATTCGTCGCCTTGAGCCAGATCGCGTACTGCGTGTTCGTGATGACATCAACGTCCGCCACGATCATCCGCGGCCGTCCTTGCGCGTCGTTCTTCACCACCAGGTCCCTGACGTCTTCTTCCCCGCGCCGCCCGAACATCATCTTCGCCTGCGCCACATCCAGGTTCGCCAGCGCCGTCACCTTCACGTGCGTCCCCAGCGGCCCCACGATGTTCCCGTCTTCGATCGGCGTGGTCGGGTCGGTGTCCTTGAGAAGCGTGTAGTCCGGGTAGTCGTAAACCAGCGTGATGCGCTCGATCGACGGCGGGTTCAGAACCTGCACCGCGATGTGCGGCGTCTCCGCGTCCCCCGCTTCCACCCAGAACTCGATCGGCTCAATGACCTTGGAGAACTCGAAACGCCACCGGCCGTTCGTTTCGGCGCGCATCGGGCGCTGCATCGGTTCGCCGGCGCCGGAGAAGCGGTAGGAGATGACCGCTTTGCGCGGAACGACGCCTTTCGTCAGGATCTCGATTTCAAGGTCGTCGCCCTTCGCCACCGTCACAGGATTCCCCGTCGGCGAGAGCATGACGATCTGCGTCTGCTGGGGCCACTGCCTCGAATCGGAAAGGAGGCGAGCCGCCCAGGTTTTCACGGAGTCGAACTGCCACGCCGCCAGCGAAAGCGCGACCAGGAGCGCCGCGCCGGTCCCGGCCGCCACCTTGAGCGGCCCGGCAGGGACGATGACGGGCGAAAAATCCAGCGGCCCGGCTTCGTTCATCGCGTCTTTCACCAGCGCATCGACCAGCTGGGGCGAATTGAAATTCGAGAACTGGCCGCGCTCCCGTGCGAGCTGGATCGCGCTGATCAGCCGGTCCTGCAGGTCCGGGTACTGCTGCTCGACGTACAGCGCCAGGTCGTCGTCGGTGAACTTCACGGAGAGCGGGACCATGAGGTAGCGCCACGCGGCGACTCCCGCCGCGGCGAGCCCGACGATGAGCACCGTGGTGCGCACGCCGAGCGGCAGCTTCGGGATGAAGTAGTCGATGCAGAACGAGAAGATCGCGGCGACGAGGAGCACGAGCACCACGCGGCAGGCGCCGTCGAGCGTCACGAGCTGCCGCGCACGCGCGCGAACCGCTTCGAGCTTGGCCAGGATCGGTGAAAGGTCCATCAGTTCCTCCGGGGTTCCGTTGAAGGCCGGATGCTATCTGATGGGACGCCGCTGGTACCGATTCGGTTCACCGCGACACCTCGATGACGGCGGATTCCGAATACCCCGACCACGATTCCTCGCGCCCGCCGCTCGCGAACTGCGCGCTGACCTTCCACTTTCCGGCACTGTCCAGCGCTTTCAGCTCGCCGCTGAGGACGAGACGGTGGTCGCGATCAAGGGAAGCGAGGCCATGGAGGGTTTCGCCGTCGAATTTCGGGTCCTCGATGGTCAGGATCACGTACGTCCGTTCGGTCACTCCGGACTCAACCTTCGTCGGCCAGTCCGAGCTGAGCACGATCTGGAAAGGGATCGCCTTCCCGGCAGGCGCTTCGGAAAGAACCAGCTCAACCTTCGGTTCCGCGGCCACGGACCGGAAAAGGTCCCAATCGGCGGCGTCAGCGGCAAGCTCGAGGGGCGCGGCGGGCAAAGCGCCGGAAGAAGCGGTGGACTGGAAGCCTGCGTGGACGTCAACCTTGCCGGCCTCATTGCCGAACTGGACGGTCCCGCGCGCCACGGTCAGCGCGGTCCGCGAGTCGGCGGCGTAGACGCGGAAGAGCGTTCCAAGGACGGTGGCGCGGGCCTGGGGGGCATTGATCTCGAAGCCTTTCCCGCCCGGCGTGATGTCGGCGATGATTTCGCCCTTCTCGAGGTCGATCGAACGCGGGCCGCTGATCTTGAGCGTCGAACCGCCCGCCACCCTGAACTTCCCGACGCCCTCCATCGTGAAGATCGCGGCGGCGCCCGGGTCCATCACCAGCGTTTCGCCCTGGGCCAGCGTGCCACCGGGTTTCATCGGGATCCGCTGGTCGCCCGTCACCCGGAAAATCGTCACCCCCGGCCCGACCCGGTCCAGCCGCGCGACGTTTCCAGGAGGCTGGTCATGCGACTGGCGGAAGAGCGCGACAGCGGAAACGGCCATGATCAGGGTCGCGGCCACGGCCAGGTATCGCCACGCGGAAATCGATTCCTTCCGCGCCCGAACCGGCGTCTGCCCCGCCACGACCGCATCAACCCCGGCATTGATCCGCGCCCAGACCGCATCCGACGGCCGTCCGGCAGGCACCAAACGAAGAAGGCCGAAATTCTTTCGAATCTCGGCCTCCTGTGAACGACAATTTTCGCAGCCATTGAGGTGGGAAGCGACGGCATCGGCTTCCGGTCTCGTCAGCTCGTTTTTGACGTAATCCGTGAGCTGTGAAGACGTTGCGTTGCATGTCATGGCTGGCCTGTCCTTTCGGTACATCGCGCTGGTAGCCTTTGAACAAGCGGGACGGCGAAGGGTTCGAAGAATTTTTGGAAGACCGGGGCCAACGGCCGGGGCCAACGGCCGGGGCTAACGGCCGGGGCTTACGGCCGGGATAATCAAGACGAAACTTCCGCCCTGTCGTAGTCCGGCCCTTTTTGCCCCGGCCGTCGGCCCCGGCTTCTCGCCCCGGCCCTTCGCCCCCGCCGTATGCCGTTCCAGCCTTTCCCGGTAGACTCCCCGCCCCCATGAAGACCGTCATCCATTACGCCGAGCTTGGATTGAAGGGCAAGAACCGCCCTTACTTCGAAATCCGCCTCGCCGAGAACATCCGCCGCCTCCTCCTGCCGCTCGGCGATCCCGATGTCCGCCGCCAGCTCCTCGCCGCCGAACTCCCCGCGATGAAATTCACGTCGTTCGCCTGCCGCGCCCGCCGCATGCACAAGGACTTCGCCCTCACCTCGGAACAGATCAATCGCGAACTCGGCGCATTCGTGCAGGGGCTCTTCCCCGCCGCTTCCGTGGACCTCGACACTCCTGACCTCGAGATTTTCATCGAGGTCGTGAACCGCGAAATGCTCGTTTATTTCCGCAAGGAGGCCGGCCCGGGCGGTCTGCCCGCCGGGACCGCGGGGCGCGTGGTCACACTCCTCTCGGGCGGCATCGACTCCCCCGTCGCCGCGTGGCGGATGATCCGGCGCGGGTGCAAAACGAACTTCGTCCATTTCCACTCGATGCCCTTCACCTCCCAGGCATCCGTGGACAAAGTCCGCGAACTCGCCCAGAAACTCGAGCCGTGGCAGGGCGCCTACCGCCTCCATATGGTCCCGTTCGGCGAAGTCCAGCAGGAGATCGTCACGAACTCACCGCAGGAATTCCGGATCATCCTTTACAGGCGGTTCATGATGCGGATCGGCGAAGCGATCGCCCGCCGCGAAAACGCCCACGCGCTGATCACGGGGGATTCGCTCGGCCAGGTCGCTTCGCAAACGCTCACGAATCTCGAAACGGTGAACGCGGTCGCGCTCCTCCCGGTCCTCCGCCCGCTCATCGGCATGGACAAGCAGGAGATCATCGACACCGCGCGCCGCATCGGCACCTACGACGTCAGCGCTCTTCCCCACGACGACTGCTGCTCGTTCCTCATGCCCCGCTCGCCGGCCACGGCGTGCACGCCGGACAAGGCGGCCGAGGCGGAGAAGGGTCTGGACGTGGACAGGTTGGTCAAGGAAACGCTTTCAAAAGTAGTGGAAGAGCGGGTGACGGCTTAACATGAAGGGCGGTTTGGAGACCGGAGTTCGGAGCCGGGAGTGACGGCGATGCGGCCGGCTCGATTCAATACCGTCAACACTGCGAAAAGGATCCTGCAAGCATGGACAAGAAGCTCTTCGGAGCGTGCGTGGCGGAGATGATCGGGACGTTCGCGCTGACGTTCATCGGCGGCGGGGCGATCCTGAACGGGAACCAGTTGCTGGGGATCGCCGTGGCGCACGGCCTGGCGCTGGCCACGATGATATCGGCGATGGGCCATATCTCCGGCGGACACTTCAACCCGTCCGTAACGCTCGGCCTTCTGTCGATCGGGAAGGTGAAGATCAACGAAGCGATTCCCTACTGGATCGCGCAGTGTGGCGGCGCTGTCCTGGCCGGGCTGCTGCTGAAGACGATCTTCGGGGGCGCGGATCTCCTGAACGCGACGCCGCACCTGGGGGCGACGTCGGTCGGGATCGG
>JAIOPR010000064.1 GCA_021413805.1 Planctomycetota bacterium | reverse complement strand
TCACGGAAACGCAGCTCGCGAAGCCGGTGCGCGACTGGACGGGGACAGGCGAGCAGTGGCGGAAGCTGAGCGGCGACGCGCGGCGGGTGATGCACGAGGAAGAGCGGAAACGCCGCGGGTTGCTGCTGACGGAAATCGCGGCGTCGTCGCGGGATCCCGCCGTGGTGGACGGGCTGTCGTTCGTGGCGGCGCTGATTCTCTTGATGCTGCTCGCGGGGACGATCGGCGCTTCGGCGAGCGACCTCGCGCGCCTCGAACAGGACGTGGAGTGGATGCTTTCGCTTCCCGTCAGCACCACGGCGATTTACGCCGCGAAGGCCGTCGAGCGGACGCTCATGAACCTCATGGGCTGGTTCTCCGTCGGCCCGTTCGTCACGATCGTCGCGCTCCACTGGGGCGCCGGCTGGTGGTCGCCGGTCTGGGGCGTCGGCGCGGCGCTGATCGTGAACGGCGTCGTCTCGTGCCTCGCGATCGGGATCGAGCTCGCTTCGCACCGCCTCCTCCGCGCCTCCGGCCGACGAAACCTGCAGGCCGCCGCGGGGCTGGCGCAGATCGTCTTCATGCTCGGCTGCATGGCCTACGGCACGCAGGCGGGAAGCTCCTTCTCGTGGCTCTCCGCCGCGGCGAAATTCGGCGGCCCCGCGGCCCGATGGCTCCCCGGCGGGCTCGTGCTGGGCGCGATTCACGGCGGTCCGGGCACTTCCCTCTCCCTTGCCGCGCTCGCCGCCTGGACCCTCGGCGCCGCCGCCCTCGCCGCCGCCGCCACCGCGTGGGCTTCACGGCGCGGGCTGGAAGCGGTGCAGGCCGACGCCGGGAGACGAGGCGTGCCGCGCGCGACCGGCGAATCCGGCGAAATGTTCGGCGGCATCCTCGGCAAAGAACTCCGCCTCCTCCTCCGCGACCGCGTCCTCCTCATGCAGATCGCCCTCCTCCCCGTCGTCGTCGCCGCTTCCCAGGTCGCCCTCAACCCCGGATTTTTCAAGCGCGCCCTCGCTTCGCCCCTCCTCTCCGGCGCCGTCGCGTTCGGCCTCGGCGCCTACACGCTGATGAGCGCCGCCCCGGGAGTGCTCTTCCATGAGAAAGACGCGCTCTGGCTGCTCTACACGTTCCCGCGTCAGATCGGAAGCGTCGTGCTGCGGAAAGTTCTCCTGTGGACGGCGATCGCCGCGGGGTGGGCGCTGAGCGCGGCGGCGTTCACGATGTGGAAGCGCGGGGGACCGGGGGTGGGGGACGTGCCGGGGCTGGCGTGGATCGTGTTCGGGCTGCCGGTGTATGCGCTGATGGCGGCGTCGCTGGGAGTGCTGGGGTTCGACCCGACGGCGACGGACATGTCGCGGCGGCTGCGCGTGGACCTGCAGTACCTCGTAATGCTCCTCGGCGCGATGCTGGGAGGCGGGCTGTACCGTCCCGGCGCGGCGCCGCGCGTCGCGGTCCTCGTGGTGTTCGCGGCCGTGGCAGCGTGCCTGTGGCAGAAGGCCGCGGCGCGCTTCGAAACGCTCCTCGACCCCGCGATCGACCCGCCACGCCAGCTCGACGCGGCCGACGGGCTCGTCGCCGTCGCGATCTTTCTCTACGCGCAGACCGGGCTGATCACCGCGATGGTGATGGGCGCCGAACTGGAAGCGGTGGCCGCGTTCGCCGTGGCCGCGCCATTCGCGGCCGCGGGGGCCATCGGCCTCGTTCTCCTCGTCCTCTGGCGCACCGGTCTGCCGCTCGCCGAATTGCCGGGCTTCTGGCCCCAACGCCCCGCGCGCTCCTTCGGCCTCGCCCTCGCCGCCGGCCTCGCGGCCGCGGCCGTCGCCGTCGGCTGGCAATTCCTGCCCATCGCGAGGCCCCCCACCCCCGGCCCTGTCTTCGCCCTCATCACCCTCGCCACCGCTCCTTTCCTCCAGGAATTCCTCTTCCGCGGCCTCGTCTTCCAGCCGCTTCGCAAATTCCTCCCGTTCTTCCCGGCCGCGCTGGGAAGCGCCCTGGTTTTCGCGATCGTGCAGCCGCCGTTCGGGATGGTCCCGGCGCTGGCGCTCGGCGTGGCGGCGGCATGGGTGCAGGAGAGGTCGAAGGGATTGCTCGCGCCGATGGTTTGCCATGGGGTGTGCGCGGGGGCGATGGTGGGGGTGGCGTGGTTGAGGTGAGGGGGATATGGGCGGGACCTGTCATCCGTCCGGCCGCATAAATCGGCCCGAAGTTGTTTTCTCTTTTTTTCTCCCTTTTTTTCTCCGAGTCCTCTGTGGCCCCGTCCGTTGCCTCCCGCGATCCCCCGCATCATTCTCCTTTGCGTTCGCCCCGCAATCGTTTCTCCTGTCCCCCATGCACACCCCCCTCGCCGACCGCGACTGGTCCCTCACCAACCCGCACATCGCTTCATCCTCCGGCTCCCTCTCCGGGATTCGCCACTCCCGCGAACAGGCCCTCCTCGCCGCCCGCGACGCTGTTTCCGGGAAAACGTTCGCGCTGGTGAACGGGTTCGAGGCGTGGGTCGTCCACGAAGCGGGCCAGTCGTCGCTCGGCGCGCAGCGCTACGCTCCCGGCACGGTCAACCCCGACGAACAGTGGCGCTGCGAGAGCTTCACCGAAAAACCCTGGCCTGCCTGGCGCACGTACATCGACCCCGGCGCCCACGTCACCCAGGAAATCCAGCTCGTCCCCGGCCGCGCCCTCGTCGCCCTCCGCTGGTCCCTCGTCGAGGACCTCCCCGGTTTCTCCATCCACGTCCGCCCCTTCCTCAGCGGCCGCGAAATCCACGCGCTCCACCACCGCAACCCTTCTTTCCGCGCCGGCTCCTCAAAGCGCGGCTGGAAAGTCGCCTGGCACCCCTACGACGCCGTCCCCGAGATCGACGCCTACTGCAAGGGCGCCTTCGACGTCGATCCCCACTGGTACGAACGCTTCCAGTACAACGACGGCTCCACCGAGGACCTCTTCGCCCCCGGCGTCTTCCACGGCCCTCTCCGGTTCGGCTCGCCATTCGAACTCATCCTTGCCGCCGGCTGGGACGAGGTCGTGGGCGGCATGATCCTCCCGGAGCAGCCTGTGCTTTGGGCGGAGGAAGCGCCTGTCGCGAGGGTGAAGGTGGTGAAGAAGAAAAAGAAAGTCACCAAGGCGAAGGTTGTCGCGAAGAAGACGAAGAAGGCCGCCAGGAAACCGGTGAAGGCGAAGCGGGTGGTGAGGAAGGCTGCGAAGAAAGTGATGAAGAAGACGGCGAAGAAGCGGCGATAGGCGAGAGGGCGCTGTATCTGCGGACGTTTCAGCGAAATCGGTCTTTATCTGCGTCCGCAGTTTTTCGCCGTTTTGATGAAAACTACAACGGCGGACGCGGATAACGGCTGGATTTCGCTGAAACGGCCGCAGATACAACCTCGAGAGCGGGGTCTACTCCGCCTCGTATTTCAGATCCTTCACCTGCAGCTCCACCGCTTCCCGCCCCTGCCACTCGTTGATGATCGGCGTGAACGCGAGGCTCATCGCTCTTCGACGGTTCTGGACCAGGTCGTCATACCGGTCCGCCATGCCGAAAGCGATCGCCTTCATCGACGCCTTACCCTGCGTCACGTAGAACGACAGGTGGTCGCCTGTTTTCCCGATGACTTTCGGGTCGCCCGCGAGGCGCAGGTTCGTGGTGCAGAGGACGGGGCTCGGGTTCCCGTAGCCGTGCGGCTCGAGCAGCTGGATTTCCTTCGCGACGTCGCGCCCGAGCTGGTCGAGCATGACCTCCATGTCCACGTTCAGGCGCGGCACCAGGTCGTCGGCTTTCAGCACTCCCCGCGCGTATTCGTTCAGGCGGCGCCGAAGAGCCGCGACGTTCTCGCGCCCGATCGAAAGGCCGGCGGCGTGCGAATGGCCGCCGAACGCGTCCATCAGGTCCTTGCACGTTCCCAGCGCGTCGTACAGGTGGAACGCCGGGATCGACCGGCCGCTCCCCTTTCCCTTGTCGCCTTTCAGCGCGATCAGGATCGCCGGGCGGTAGTGCATCTCCGCCAGCTTGGATGCCACGATCCCGATGACCCCCGAATGCCAGCGGTCGTCCGCCAGCACGATGACCGGGTCGTTCACCAGGTCGTGCTCCTGCGCCACCATCTCCGTCGCCTGCGCCATGATGTCCGCTTCGATCCTCTGCCGCTCCGTGTTCGCGATCTCCAGCTCCGCGACGATGTCCTCCGCCCGGTGCGGCGAATCGGTGAGAAGCAGCTCGACGCCGATCGCGGCGCTTCCCATCCGCCCCCCCGCGTTCAGCCGCGGCCCGATGCGGAACCCGACGTGCCCCGCATTGAGAACCGTCCCCTCCAGCCCCGCGCTCTTCAGGAGCGCGACGATCCCCGGCATGCTTGAGTTCCCCAGCGCCGCGAGGCCGAACGTCGCGAACACGCGGTTCTCGCCGACCAGCGGCGCGACGTCGGCGATCGTCCCGAGCGATACGAGGGCCATCGACTCCACAAAGAAGCGCGCGAGCGGCCCGGAAATCCGGTTCTGCCCGTGAAGGCTCTTCGCCAACGCCCACACCAGCTTGAACGCCATCCCGGCGCCGCACAGCCCGAGAAACGGGTAGCCGGAGTCGTGCATCTTGGGGTTCAGGAAGGCGAGGGCGGGGGGAAGCGTGGCCATCGGCTCGTGGTGGTCGGTGACGATGACGTCCATCCCGAGTTCCTGGGCGAGCCGGATTTCCTCGATCGAGGTCGTCCCGCAGTCCACGGTGATGAGGACCTTGATGCCCTCCTTCGCGAATTTCTCGATCGCTCCCTTCGACAGCGAATACCCCTCCGTGATCCGGTGAGGGATATGCCATTTGACGTCGCGCCCGAGCGTCCGGAAGAACTGGACGACGAGGGAAGTGCCGGTGACGCCGTCCACGTCGTAGTCGCCGAAGACGAGGATGGGCTCGCTGTCGCGAAGAGCGCGGGTGAGGCGTTCCACGGCCTTGTGCATTTCGCGGAGGAGGAACGGGTCGTGGAGGTGGTCGAGCTGGGTGCGGAGGAACATGGAAGCGGCGGCAGTGTCGTCGATGCCGCGGTTGATGAGGAGCTGGCCGACGACGGGAGACACGGAGAGCGCACGCGCGAGCCGCTCGGCGCGTTCGGGGTGTGTGGGGGAAATCAGCCAACGGCGGGGAGCGGAACGGCGGATGCGGATCATGCGTGAAGGAAGTCTATCGCCGGGGAGAGGCGATCACAAGGGACGGCAGGCGGGCGGGCATGAAATAAAAACACCGGACGACTACGGGACGCCGGCCAGGGCGCTTCGCACCTGGTCGAGCGCCAGCCTGGCCGCCCGGGACTGGATCATCACCCGGTCGCCCGGGAGGCGCAGTTCCTTCACCGTGGTCTCGTTGCGGAATCTCACGGCGCAGTAGACCAGCCCGACCGGCTTCAACGCCGTTCCCCCCCCCGGCCCGGCAATCCCCGTCACCGAGACCGCCACGTCCGCCCCGGATTTCCGCTGCGATCCTTCCGCCATCGCCGCCGCAACCGCCGCAGAGACGGCGCCTTCCCGCCGGATCATCGCCGCCGTCACCCCCAGCCGGTTCACCTTGGCCTCGTTCGCATAGGTCACGATGTCCTCGAGCAGCACGGCGCTGACGCCGGGAATTTTCGTCAACAGGTGCCCGATCAGCCCGCCGGTGCAGGACTCCGCGACCGACAGTTTCAATCTCCGCTTCTGCAGCATCGCCACGACAACGTCCGATATGTCCTGGCCGTCCTCGCCGAACGCCGCAGCGCCCAGGATGCGCCTCGCCTTCTTCACCGCCGGGGCCAGCACCCGCCGCGCTTCCGCCGAAGTCCGCCCCCTCGCCACCAGCCGCGCCGTCACCAGCCCGTCGCGCAGCATGAGCGACAGCCGCGGGTTGCCGTCCGGCGTCGCAATCCCCGACAGCCGACGGTCCACCTCGCTCTCCGCCAGCCCGATCGTCTCCAGCTCCTTCGTCGCCACCGCCGGCCGCCCCGGGAATTGCTTCTCCAGCATCGGCGCCACTTCGCGGTCGAACATCGCTCTCAGCTCGGGCGGGACGCCGGGAAGCGCCGCGACGAGCGCCCGTCCGGCGCGCAACGCAAACCCGGGGGCGGTCCCGACCGGGTTGCGCAGGACCTTCGATCCCTTCGGGAAATCCGCCTGCCGCTCATTGTTCGGCGCCATCGGCCTCCCGCGCTTCGCGAAGAACGCGCGGATTTCGGCCAGCGCTTCCCCGCTGCGCACCAGCTTCTTCCCGAACGCCCGCGCCGCAGCTTCCCGCGTCAGGTCGTCCACGGTCGGGCCGAGGCCGCCGGAGAGGATGACGACACGGGCGCGGCGGGAAGCGGCGCGCATTTCCTCGATGTACGGGTCCATGACGTCGGGAAGCGTCGTGTGGCGGACGACTTCGAACCCGAGGTCGGAAAGCCGGCGCGACAGCCATGCGGCGTTCGAATTCACCACGCGGCCGAGCGTCAGCTCGTCGCCGCTGCAGAGGATCTCGGCGGCCGGGGCGCGGGAAATGGCCAACTACGCCGGGCCCCCGGGACGCGTGCTCGGCGGCCGCGAACCGGGTTCGCTCTCCGAACCCGGCTTCCGGCGCCGCGAGGTTTTCTCGACGTCCCCGTCGTACGACAGCATCTCGCTCCGGTAGAGCGAATGCGGCGACTGCCGGCCCACCACGAGCGACGTCCCGCCCAGCAGCTTCAGCTTCACCGTCCCCACCACCGGCTTCTCGATCACGTCGAACCACGCGTCCAGCGCTTCACGGAACGGCGTAAACCATTTTCCGCGGTACACGAGATCCGCATAGCGGCGCGCGGTGACGTCTCGGAACTGGAAGATGTCCTTGTCGAGCGTCAGTTCCTCGAGGGCGGTGTGCGCCTGGTGAAGAAGATGCGCTGCCGGAGCTTCGTAGATTTCCCGGGCCTTGAGCCCGCTGATCCGGTCCTCGATCACGTCGAGGCGCCCGACGGCGTACTGCGCGCCGAGGCGGTTGAGCGCCGCGACCATTTCCATCGTCCCCGTCCGCTCCCCGTCGAGCGACACCGGCAGCCCCGCTTCGAACCCGATGTCCACGTACGTCGGCTTGTCCGGCGCATCGGAAATCCGCCGCGTCATGATGTACGTGTCGTCCGGCGGTTCCATCCAGGGGTCGGCCTTGGGGCCCAGCTGAAGCGCGACTCCCCAGAGGTTCTGGTCCACGTTGTATTTTGCCTGGCGGTTCGTGGCGCGCGGGAGATTCCAGCGGCGCGCGTACCCTTCGTCGTCCTCCGGCGTCTTGAGCCCGAGCTCGAACAGCGGCGCGACGATCTTGATGTCCGGCGCCAGCGTCGACAGGTAGCTCTCCAGCCGCACCTGGTCGTTCCCGATCCCGCGGCAGCCGTGCGCGATGACCGTGCAGCCTTCTTCCCGCGCTACCCGCACCAGCTCCTGCGCCAGCGGCGGCCGCGACAGCGCCGAGGAAAGCACGTACCCCGACTCGTAACGCGCCCCGGCCCGCAACGCGCTGTAACAGAAATCCGTCAGGAACCGCTCGCGCATGTCCGCAATGTGCGCCGAAATCGCCCCCGCCTCCAGCGCGCGCTCCCCCACTTCCTCCAGGTACTCCGGCTGCCCGAAGTTCCCCGAGAACGTCACCACCTTCATGTTCTTCACGGTACGCAACCAGTGAATGCAGATCAGGTTGTCCAGCGCACCGGTATAAGCGAGGACGGCCTTGCCCACGGGTTGGTCTCCGAATGAAGCGCCCATCGTAGTGCGATGGCCCGGCACGGTCAAAATACCGCGGCCTCAATCGGGCGTCTCGTCGCCCCTCAGCGCGGCCGCAATCCCCTTGGCCGCCCGCTTCACCGCCTCCGCGTTCGGCCGCCCGTTCGGCAGCTTCAGCGCTTCCAGCCCCGAATCCCCCAGGTCATCCAGCAGGTTCCGGATCGAAAGCCCGTTCCGGTACGCTTCGCCCCTCACGTCCTCCAGGTATTCCGCCAGCCCGTCGTCCTGCTTTGTCATCACGGACCAGATCGCGAGCACCACGGGAATGTGTTCGCGCGCCGACCATTGGCCGAGGGTACGCAGGGAACTCTGGAAGAGCCTCCAGGGGACGCCGTCGGGGTCGTAGTACGCGGAAAGTTCAGCCCGCGTCTCGACCCGGGAGCCCGGGAACACGGAAGCCGCGAGGGCGGAGAACGACTGAAGGTGGAAGCGGATGGAGGTGAAGATCGTGGCGGCGAACGGCCGCGGGTCGTCGAAGGCGAAAACGACCACGACGGCGCGAGGCTTGAGGCGCGGGGCAAGTTCCTGGATCCAGAGGACCTCTTGCTGCGCGCCGTAACCCTCGCAGGCGGCCAGCGTGACCGGGGCCCCGGCCTCGCGCGAAAGTGCTGCACCCAGCGTCTCATCATCCCTAAGCCCCGCGCCGAACACGGTCTCGTCGCCGACCAGCAGCAGCCCGCCGGGCGCCGCTTCCGGCCCTCGCGTCCCGTTCGCCGTGACGGTTGCCGACGCGCCGTCCACGTCGCGCGTCCCGGCCGAAGGGGCCCATCCGCGTTCGCCGCCGGAAGTCAGTCGCGAAATCGCGTGTGCCCCCGAGATCCGCGCAACGATTTCCCCGATGAGCAGGATCGCGAGGATCGCCGCCGGCGGCGCGAGCATCGCGAAACGTCGCCGTTTCTTCGCGACGGCCAGCGCGGCGCCGGCTTCCGCGGAACGACGGTGCGTTGCATCGGGGGCGGCGTCCGCAGGTTCTTCGCTCATCGCCCGATTGTATCCCTCAGCCAACGGGCCGTGGTCATGGAACGCAGTCCCCGGGCGCCTGGGCGGAAAGAGACAAGATTGGTCGCGGCGATTTTGTTTTCCTTCCGAGCGTGAAAGAAATCCTCGTGGGCCGGGCGGAGTCGGCCTGCCGCGAAAAACTTCCCACAAATTCACACCTGGCCGACGCAGCCTGGCACGCGAGGATTTCTTTCACGCTCGGAGAGCGGAGTCTGGCCGAGCCGTAACTCGGCTTCCGCTCACACGCCCGATTTGATGTTGATAATGTCCCCGTCCGTCACGATGTACGACTTCCCTTCCTGCCTCAGCCGCGCTTTCGCTTTCACGATCTTCATGTCGCCGCCCGCCGCCTCCCAGTCCGCGAACGACACCGTCTCCGCCGCGACAAACCCGCGCGCCAGGTCGCTGTGGATCTTGGAGGCCGCTTCCACCGCGTCGTCGCCCTTGCGGATGATCCAGGCGCGGCATTCGTCGTCGCCGGCGGTGAAGAAGTACTGGAGGCCCAGGCTGCGGAAGGCGGCCTGGACGAGTTCGGGGGTGGCGAGCTTCTTCAGGCCGTAGTCGCCCATGAAGGCCTCGCGCTCGGCGGGTTCCATGCCGAGGAGCTCGAGCTCGAGCTTCGCGCAGATCGGGACGACGATGTAGCCGGGGACCGAGAAGGTTTTCCCGAGCGCGGTTTCGGGGACGTTGACCGCCACGACGATCGGCTTCTCCGAGAGGAACCGGAAGCCTTTCACGTGCTTCAGGTCCTCACCCTTCAATTCCACGCTCGACGCCGGTTTCCCCGCGCTGAACGCCGCGTACAGGACCTTCAGGACCTCCAGCTCCTTCTTGTCCTTCTCCTGCGACGGCGTCGGTTTCGTCACCTGCACTTTCAGCTTCTCGATCCGCGACTCCGCGATCGCCAGGTCGGCGAACACGAACTCCGTCGCGAGCGACTCGACTTCCGATTTGATCTCGGCGTCGGTCCGAAGCGCCGACTGGTTGTCGCTTCGCCACCCCGCGATGACCAGGCAGAGCCCGTCGGTCTCGTTGCGGAGGCCGGCGAGGAGCGTCCCGTTTTTCTCGCGGCCCTCGTTGGTGAGGTTGAGGGACGGCGGGTCGGCGAACTCGATCACGGCCGGGGTGTGCTTCTTGGGTTTGAAATACGCCGAAAGCTTGTCGAGCCGCGGGT
>JAIOPR010000063.1 GCA_021413805.1 Planctomycetota bacterium | reverse complement strand
GTGACGAGCATGCACATGGTCAGGGCATTTCCTGGCCAGTTCCGGGCATGACGTATCGCTTGACTCTTCCGTGTGAGAATCCTGCCGCGCTTCACTGCAAGTTCTTCCCATCATTCTTGGGCCTGCCTTGCTGTCCGGTGATGGCGGGACCTTGAACGGCCTTTTTCCCTGGAAGGTGGGGTTGGACCGGCTGGGACGAGGATTGAACGTTGACGTTCAAGCCTTCTGGGCCCACCTTCGCAGGAGGCCGCGGAAGATTGACGGCTGCTTCGCTGAAAGCCACGGCGAGTGCGGGAAAGATTGGCCGCTGCTGGATGATCTCGATGTCCTTGTGCGACTTTGGGTGGACCTCGTAGTGACCGTCCCTGTCAAATTTGAATGGCCCCCGGATTCTGACCCACTGACAGATTTTCGGAACTTCTCCGAGGTAGTCCGTGGCGAAGGAAGACTTCGGGTTGATCTCGATGCGGACGTAGGCATGATCGGATCCGTTTCGCAGCACGCCATCGTGCTTCTTGATCGGGTCAAGCGGGGAAAACGTAATCGACCCGTCGCCGGTGATGTCAATGTCGAGCGAGATGAATCCGTCTGTGGAACGATGAACGTCGGTGACGTGCCCAACGACTTCTACTTCCTCTCCGCCGTCCACCCAGCCGTATTTTCCCGGCGCAATGAGCTTGAACCAGATCGACAAAAACCCGAGCAGATCCTTCCAGGCCGCCAATCCTTCGGGCTTGAGGTGGCGAAGAAGCCACTTGATTTTCTTGTACCAATCTTCATCGCGTTTTTCAGGGGCTACCTTCAGCAAATCGGCGGCGTTTGCCTCCCAGCCCTCGCGATCGAAGCCGAGTTTGGCTCCCATCGCCTCCTCGTCCTCAAGCGCCTTCTTCGCCTTGGCGATTTCGTCAGGATCAGCAGGAGGCGTCGGCACCATTCCCATAAGATTCCCTTTCGTTAAAAGAAATATCGAAGAAATGGGATTAAGCAGTCAATGGAACCTCGGAGATTCAGTCGCGCGGAAGCTGGCGGCGACTCCAAGCTGACCGCCGCGAATTGGCAAAAATCCATCGTGAGTCGGCTGCCTTCGCAGGCGACGTTGGGATACACGGAACTGACCCACTCGGGCCAAGTCGACCGTTCAAGCCCGATGGACGTCCGCTCAATCTCGATTTCCAGGCACTTGCGGGCAGGGTCGACTCGCACGATAAACACGGATCTGCCCGCTCCCGAGGCTGATTCCCAGTCGGCAACGACAAGAGAACGTTCGACTTGGAATCGCACAAGCTTCACTCCGTGATCGGACAGGAACGACCGGACGGGTTCTCGGGAGGCCAGTTGCGTGAGACTGTCTGCCGAAAGTACCAGGGAGAACTCCACCTCCACGCCGCGCAGGCCCCCCAGCGCAGTCGCGAGGAGGGATCCTTGATTCTTCAACTTTTCATCGAGCATGGAGAGGAGGAGCAACGGATCGAGTTCCACCTTCAGGTGTCCGCCGTTTGATCCTCGTTGAGGCTGCGGCGTTAATTTGACGAGAAGCGCGCTGGACGCGGGCCCCTGTCCAACCAGAACTCCAATTTGATTCATGTTTACCCTTTCCAAGAAAAGTACTGAACCCGAATCAACGGACGGCACTCTACCGGGCCGCACGGCGCGAATTCCAGGCAAGAGGAACTTCTAAACCGCCCTCGGCGCCGCCGGCCGGGCAGATCGGCTGCGCTTGCGGAGTGAAAGCAAGTCACGAACGACCACTCTCGCCCTCCTGACAGGCTCAAGTCAAGCGCGAACAAGCGATTCGGCGGAGATGAACTCGAGCGGGTCGACGACGCGGCCCTTCGACCTGCTTCGCACACTCAGGGCAGAGTGGACGGTGTCGGACCTGTATGGGATGGACTCCGGATTGGGCAGGTCTTCTTCTGCCCTTTGTCCGCCGCACCAACACACGCGTTTTCGTCCCGCTCGAATTCGCAGCAGAGGATGCGATAATGACCGAAATGAACGACGGAAAGGAAATGCAAAAGGCGTTTCAGCTGTGCGCGAGTCCCAAGACCGCCTGGCGCCTCGGGGTTGAGCCGGAGGGACAGGATTTCACCTTCCCGCCCGGGACCATCGCGGATGTCTTCCAACAAGACGGCAAGGTTGCGCAGGTAGAAGTCGCCGATGTTGAATACGGAATGCCAACATTGATCATCTGTCCTGAGGGTGCGCTCACGATAACGGTCGAGGGAAAGGATATCTGGGAACACCTCGCAATGTTTGCCGGGCGTCCCGAGGGCCCGGACAACCAATGGCCGGGGTGGATGAAAAAGTAGTTCCTGGCGCACCTTGGGCCGAGTGATTGGCAGTCGAGCGAACATGGAATTCGAGTTCCGGCCTCACGTGGCTCGGAAGATTCGGCCACTTATCACAAATGCCCGGTCGTAGTCGCCTTGTTCGTTCTCATTCGCGACACGCCCCCCCGACTCCGCGGCCCCCGGTGTAAACTGAACCCGTGGACCTCGACAACACCCTCTGCTACTGCTTCCACATCCCGAAACGCAAGGTCGTCAATTTCACGCGCCAGCGTCTCCCGAAACGCGCCTCGCAGCTCTCCGAGTGCTTCGGGGCCGGCACGGGGTGCGGCTGGTGCGTCCCGCTGCTGATCGCCATCCACCAGGAGATCGTGGGGGACGCGGCCGTGGAAGCGGCGGACGTGACGGCGGAGCAGTACGAGGCGATGAGGGTGCGCTACAGGGCGGACGTGGCGAGCGGCGCGCGGAAGAGGAACGAGTACGGGGACGGCGGGGGGAAGGCGGCGCCGTAGCCGGATTTGCATGCCTGCTTGAAACACAATCCTTTCGTATGTATCGTATAGACATATGAAAGACATCACCTACGGAGTGCGCGAGTTCCAGGCCCACGTCAGCGAAGCGATTCGCGCCGTGCAGCAGGGAAAGCGCGTGATCGTCTATTCCCGCAACGAGCCGGTCGCCGAGTTCGTGAAGCCCCGGAAAGCGGGCCCCAACCGGACGATGAGCGCCCTGGACAGAAAGCTGGAACGGCTCTTTGACAGCGGTGTCCTGAGCCGCCCGAAGAAGACGGGACGCATTCCTCCCATCAAAGGCGTCCCGATGCCAGGCGTCGTCGCGCAATTCCTGGCGGAGCGTCGGTGAACTTCTGGGACTCCAGCGCCGTGATCGAAGCGCACGACTCTTCGTCGGAGCTGAAGCCTCGTTTCGAGAACCTGCTCCGACAGCGGACGCGCCACGCGGCCTCCCGTCTGATCCTGCCGGAAGTCGTGTCGGGATTGACCCGTCGAAACACGGACGCTGCTCGCCGTGGCAAGGTGGTTCAGGAAGTCCTGGAGGTTCTGGACTATTTCCTGCTTCACGCCGTCACGGACGCGCGGCTCGATGAGGCGGTCGAACTCGTTCGACGCGACGGCCTGAGGGGATGCGATGCCGTGCATCTGGCGACGGCACTTGCAGTCGCTCGAGAGACCGGCCGCAAGGGATTCGTTTTTGTGACGCGCGACAAGGAGCAGGCGGCCGCGGCCCGGAAAAGAGGCCTTCGCGTCCTGGGTACGTAGGAAAGACGAAGATCCCGGAATCCGAGGGCGAGCACACATCCCGCGCGGCAGCCTGCGTCGGCCCAGCGACGGTTCATCCAGGGCTTTTCATTGAAGGGCCGATTTCGAGTGTGGCTACGCAGTCGTCAGCGAAATCCTCGCCGGTGTCGGGCCAGAACCGATCTTCCCCGGGGCGAATCTGCACAAATCGAACGTGCGCTCCCTCGGCGTTTCCGCCGACGAGAACCTCAAACCTGCGGGCACCAGGGCGCTTCAGGAGTTCTTGCGCCAGTCGCTCTGCTGCGTGAAATGCGCAGGCCATGTATGACGCCTCGCGGAATCGAGGCGGAGCATCGACCAGGTCTTCAACGTGGAAGTGATTCACGAATCCCTCGACGCTGGTCTTGTCACCGGAAAGAGCGCGATTTGCCGAAGGTTCGGACATCGCGAACTTGCGGAACAGCGTGCAGCCATTTTTGGCAACGATGCCTGAACGGATGGGTCCTTCAACTGCTTTCCTGATCGCCAGCGGCAGCGCGTCGGCAATTCGGATAATTCGCGCGCTTCTGCGCTGAAGTCGCGCATTGATTTTCCAGGAGAAACCGCGCCAGTTCATGTGCATGGCCTACAGCTTCCCGGCGACCAGGCTTCCCCGCCGGAAGACTGTGACGACCTGATTCACCCCAAAGTGATACGTCAGCGTCCGCGCATCCTCCGCATCCCACATCACCAGATCCGCGACCAGCCCTTCCCCAATCCTCCCGCGATCCGCCAACCGCAGCGCATGCGCCGCGTTGACGGTGGAAGCGCAGAGGACCTCGGCGGCGGTCATCTTGAGCTGGGTGGCGGCGATGGCCCAGATGATCTGGAGGGACTCGGTGTAGCAGGAGCCGGGGTTGAAGTCGGTGGCGA
This sequence comes from Planctomycetota bacterium, assembly GCA_021413805.1. Taxonomy (GTDB): domain Bacteria; phylum Planctomycetota; class MHYJ01; order WSZJ01; family WSZJ01; genus WSZJ01. Next base: position 7,137 of record JAIOPR010000063.1, on the reverse strand, counting down.
GGGCGACGGGGACGCCGGCGTCGATGAGGCGGCGAGCGGGGGCGTATCTGGGGAGGCCGAGGAAGAACGTGGTGCCGGGGAGGAGGACGGCGACGGTGCCGGATTGACGCATTGCGTCAATGCCGGAGTCGTCGATGGCCATGAGGTGATCAGCGCTGGCGGCGCCGAGGTCGGCCGCGAGTTTGGCGCCGCCGATGGTGGCGAACTCCTCGGCGTGGAGGCGGACGCCGAGGCCCGCCTTTTTCGCGGCTTCCAGGATCATTCGCGAATCGGCGATCTCGAAGATCCCCTTCTCGCAGAAGACGTCGCACCATTTCGCGAGTTTCTTCTTCGCGACCTCGGGGATCATTTTTTCGACCAGGAGGCGGACGTACGCGGCGCGGTCGTCCTTGTACTCGACGGGGATTTCGTGCGCGCCCAGGAAGGTCGGGACGATGTCGGGCGGGCCTTCGGCGGCGAGCTCCTTCGCGGCCTGGAGGAGTTTCATCTCGTCCTTGAGGCTCAGGCCGTAGCCGCTCTTCACCTCGACCGTTGTCGTGCCGTGCTCGAGCATTCTCCTTAGCGCCGGCCTTGTGCGGTCCTTGATCTGCTCGACCGTCGCGGCGCGGACCTGGGCGACGCTTTTCTTGATGCCGCCGCCCTTCGCGGCGATTTCGGCGTAGGTGATGCCGGAGTTGCGCAGTTCGAACTCGTCTTCGCGGGTGCCGGCGAAGACGGCGTGGGTGTGAGGATCGACGAGGCCGGGGGTGACGAGGCGGCCTTTCGCGGCGATGGTCTTCTTGACGCGGTAAGCCTTCGCGGCGCCGGCGCCGACCGCGACGATCTTCCCGCCCTTCACGACGACGTCGCCTTTCAGCATCCCGAGATCCCGCATCGCCGCCCCGACGCGGGGGCCTGCAGCGCTTCCCATCGTGGCGATGAGCGCGTCGGTGATAGCGAGATCGGCGGGGGGGCGGGGGGGCATGGTCCCGATGGTGTACATGGCGGGGCCGCCGGAAGGAAGGATCGGCGCTGTTCATCCGCGCTTCCAATCCCTAAGATGGCCGGAAACCCGCCGCGGGCGATCTCCCTGCGGCTCAATTTCGGGGGAAGTGCGTGGCGTTCCTGATCATCGAGACCGGGCCGGAGCAGGGGCGGAAGATCGACCTCAGGGGGCCGCTCATCGTCGGGCGGCAGGCCAAGATCGGGCTCTCGATCAAGGATGCCAAGGCTTCGCGCGAGCACACGAGCTTTGAGCCCGCGGCCGGCGGCTATGCCGTCGTGGACATGGGCAGCACGAACGGCACGCTCCTCAATGGCCGCAAGATCGAGCGCGATTTCCTGAAGGCCGGGGACCGCGTCACGGTCGGGCAGACGGTTTTCCGGTTCGAAGAAGCGGATGCCATGCCGGAAGCGTCCACGCGGCCGATGAAGGACCCGAACGCTTCGGTGCCCGTGGGCCGCACGCCGGGCGGCTATCCGCCGGCGGCGCCCGTCACGCCCCGCCCGGCGCCGCGCACCGCGACGACCGGCCGCCTGCCGGACGCGCTCCCCGCCGGCCCCTCCCCCGCCGCGATCGCCGCCAGCGCCGCCATGGCCGCCAACGCGGTCCCCACCGAAACCAAGGCCCCCAAGCTCCGCTACCAGGAACAGTCCGGCGGCCCCGGGTTCTTTGCCATCGTCATCTGCACCGCCATCCTCGTCGGCCTTGTCTTCGCCGCCCGCTGGATCGGCCAGCGCGCGATCGCCAAGGCCCTGGCCGACAAAAAACAGGAACAGAAAGCACCTTGATCTACTTCGACAATAACGCGACGACGCCGGTCTGCCCGGAAGCGCTGGAAGCGGCGACGGCGGCGCTCCGGGACTGCCACGGGAATCCTTCTTCCGCGCACGCCGCGGGCCGCAAGGCGAAGAAACTGCTCTCCGAGAGCCGCGAAAAAGTGGCGGCGCTTCTCGGCGCGAAGCCCGATGAAATGGTTTTCACGGGAAGCGGCACGGAAGCGGACCACATCGCGATCCTGGGGACGTGGGAAACCGCGGCCAGGTGGAACAGCAAGAAGAAGCGGATCGTGGTGACGGGGATCGAGCACCCGGCGGTGCGGAAGACGGTGAAGAAACTGGAAGAAGGCGGCGCGGATGTCGCGTGGGTGCCGCCGGGGCCGGGTGGGCGGGTGAGCGCCGAGGCGGTGGGCGAAGCGCTGACGCTCGACACGCTCCTGGTGACGGTGATCCTCGCGCAGAACGAGACGGGTGTGATCCAGCCGGTGAAGGAAATCGCGGCGAGGGCGCATGCCTGCGGGGCGTACGTCCACACCGATGCGGTGCAGGCGGTCGGCAAGATTCCCGTGAACGTGGACGAGCTCGGCGTGGACCTGCTCTCGCTGGCGGCGCACAAGTTCCACGGGCCCAAAGGCGTCGGCGCGCTCTACGTCCGGACCGGCACGCGGCTCGGCGCGATCGCGCTGGGCGGCGGGCAGGAAAGCGGCCTGCGCCCGGGCACCGAAAACGTCCCCTCGATCGCGGCGCTCGCGGCCGCCCTCGACGCGGCGTCGCGCGGCCTCGCCAAGGACGCCCCACGCGTCCGTTCCCTCCGCGACAAACTCGCCGAGGGCCTCATCAAGGCCTGCCCCACCGCCCGCTGGAACGGCTACCGCGAATTCCTCCTCCCCAACACCGCCAGCATCTCCTTCCCGAAAATGCGCGCCGACATGCTCCTCCTCGCGCTCGACGTGGACGGGATCTGCGTTTCCACGGGAAGCGCCTGCCACTCGGGCGCGCTCGAGCCCTCGGAAATCCTCCTCGCCATGGGACTGGACGACGAGTCCGCCCGCAGCTCCCTTCGCGTCTCGCTGTCGCGCCTGACCACCGACGCCGAGGTCGCAAAGTTCCTCGAAGTCCTGCCCGGCGTGCTCAAGCGGGTCGCGAAATAACGAAACGGCGGCGGCGCGAGCCCCGTTTCGCTCTTCGCGAAAAAAAATCCGCGGTGCATCACTCAAGCTGCGCGCACTCCTCGCTTTGCGCCGCTTCGCAAATTTGACGGCGCTTCGTGCCCCTGCTAAATTCCGCGCTCAACATCGCTCCGCATCTCAGTCGGCCCCGACGTCGCCGTTTCAACCGCACCCACGCCGAACCCAAAGGACGATATGCTCCCCTCTGATGGTGCCGCCTTGCGGGACCGTGTCTTCGCGGAACTCTCGCAGCGGCTGCCTGAAGACGAGTTCAAAGCCTGGTTCGATCCTTCCAAGGTTTCCCTCTCGTCCAGCGGCTCGAATTGCGAACTGCACGTACGCAACGTCTTCATGGCAGAGCACTACGAGCGGAATTACCGGGTGGCGCTTGAAGAAGTGCTGTCGCGCGTGGCGGAATCGCCGGTGCGGCTGGCGATCCGCGTGAACGGCGACGGCTCGGCGCTCGCGAAGCCGGCGGAGTCGGCGAACGGCGAGCCCGCCATCCTTCTCCCCGCGACGATTCCCGCTTCCGCAGCGCCCATCCCGGCCGCGATCGCCAACGGCCTCGTCCTGAACCCGAATTACACCTTCGAGAATTTCGTCGTCGGCCTCTCGAACCGCCTCGCCCACGCCGCCGCGACCTCCGTCGCCGCTTCACCCGGCAACGCCTACAACCCGCTGTTCCTCTACGGGTCGGTCGGTCTGGGAAAGACGCACCTGCTGCAGGCGATCTGCCACGCGATCCTCGCGAAAACGCCGGGGCTGAACATCAGCTACCTCTCCTGCGAAGAGTTCGTGAACGACTACATCGCTTCGGTGCAGAACATGAAGGAGCTGGAGGGGTTCCGGGCCCGGATGCGCGGCGTTGACGTCCTGCTCATCGACGACATCCATTTCCTCGCGGGCAAGGAAGGCTCGCAGGAAGAATTCTTCCACACGTTCAACACGCTCCACAACGCGCAGAAGCAGATCATCCTGTGCTCGGACGCGCCGCCGAAGGACATCCCGACGCTGGAAGAGCGGCTCATGACGCGGTTCTCGTGGGGGCTCGTGGCGCGGATCGACACGCCGACGTTCGAGACGCGCGTCGCGATTTTGAAGCGCAAAGCGGAGGCGCGCGGCACGCCCTTCCCCGAAGACGTCCTCTTTTTCATCGCGCAGAACATCGAGTCGAACATCCGCGAGCTGGAAGGCGCGGTGACGAAAGTCGCGGCGTACGCGTCGCTCCTGGCGCGGCCGATCGACCTGGAGGTGGCCCGTGAAGCGCTGCGGGACGCGCTGGAAGTCGCGAGCGCGCCGGTTTCGATCGCCGACGTGCAGGCGGTGGTCTGCCGCAAGCTGAGCGTGAAGACGGCGGAGCTGCAGTCCAAGAGCCGGACGAAGTCGATCAGCAAGGCGCGGCAGATCGGGATCTACCTCGCGCGCACGATGACGAACGCTTCCCAGACCGACATCGGCAACGCGTTCGGCGGGCGCGACCATTCGACGGTGTCGTACGCGATCGACACGGTGAAAGACCTGCTTCACAGCGACAGCGCTTTCCGCGTATTCGTGGAGCAACTGGCGGACGAAATCAGGAAAAGCAAGCTGTAGAGAAGCGGCTTGGGACCGGGAGAGTCGGCGAAGAGTGGTGTTGAAAGAATGTGGAGTACCGGCCACTGAGGGAGCCGGGTTCAAGGAAGCTGGATTCGAATCCGCGGGGTTCCGAGGGGGTTGTGAGGGGGCCGGGCAGGAATCCGCGCGACGCAGGTTGAGTGCCGGGCGCGGGTTGGCGCAAGTTCGGGGAGTGTTTTCCACGAATTCCGGGCGCCTACGATGATGAAGAAGAGTTTTTTAAGATAAAGAACCTATAGAGAAGAACGGAGACCGGTCATGCGTTTCCGCTGCAAACGGGCCGACCTGGCGCAGGCTGTGGGAGTGGTGGCATCGGCGGTCCCGGCGCGGACGAGCGTGCCGATCCTGCAGAACATCAAGGTTTCGGCGGCCGACGGGGAGCTGATGCTCACGGCGACGGACCTGGAGATGGGGTTGCGCTACGCGGTGCGCGACGTGGGAATCCAGAAGAGCGGCGCGGCGGTGCTTCCGGCGCAGAAGCTGAACCAGATCATCCGGGACATCCGGGACGACGAGGTGAAGGTCGATGTGGACGGGAAGCTCTGCTCGATCGAGATCGAGGGCGGGTCGTTCAAGCTGACGGGCGCGGACCCGCAGGACTTCCCGCAATTCCCGGAGTTCGACGAGAAAAAGGCCGTGCGGATCGGCGTGGACGATTTCCGCGACATGGTGCGCAAGACCGCGTTCGCGGTGTCGAGCGAGCCCTCCCGCTACGCGCTGACGGGCGTCCTGTTCGTGATCCGCGAGAACGAGGCGCGGATGGTCGGGACCGACGGGAAGCGCCTGGCGTACGCGAAGAAGAAGATCAAAGGCGGCCCCAAGGACGAAATCAAAGTCATCGTCCCGCCGAAGGCTCTTCATCTCGTCGAGAAAATCATCGGCGAGGGCGACGAGGAGATCCAGTTCGAGTTCGAGGAGACGCAGCTCAAGGCCAAGACCAGCGCGGGAACGCTCTTCGCGCGGCTCGTCGAAGGCTCCTTCCCGAACTACGAGGACGTCATCCCCGGCGACCCCGACAAGAAAGTCCAGGTCAACCCGGGCGAGCTCGAGTACCGCCTGCGCCTCGCGACGAGCATGACGGACGACAAGAGCCGCGCTGTCAAATTCCAGCTTTCCAAGGACAAGCTGAAACTCTTCGCAAGACGCATCACCGGCGACTCCGGCGAAGCCTCCCACGAAGTCACCGTGAAATACGACGGCCCCGATTTCGAAATCTCCTTCAACCCGGACTTCTTCATCGATTTCCTCAAGGTCGTCGCCGGCGGCCGCCCCGAGATCCTCAACTCCGAGGTGGACACGAAGGTCGAAGCGCGCGCCGAGAAGGCCGAGAAGGGCAAGCCCAAGAAAGGCGCGAAGGAAGAGAAGCCCAAGGCGCCTGAGCCCTCCGACGCCCCCGCCACGATCACGCTCGACCTGCGCGACAAGCTCACGGCTGGCGTGATCCGTTCCGGGAGGGATTACATCTACCTGGTGATGCCGCTGACGATTGATGTGTAGAAGGATCGCAAGCCCACGCGCATTTGATACGTTATCCGGCCCATGAGCCTCCTCGACTCCTTCGGCAGTCTGTTCGGGCGCAGGCCCGAGCCATCGCTTCCCGCGATCCCCGCGGGGAAGGACCCGATGGCGGCGATGGCGGAAGCCGAGGCCAGGCGGTACGAGATGTCGCGGGCGCCGCAGCCGACGCCGGAGTCGCTGAAGGCGGTGCTGGCGAAAGCGACGCGGGTCAAGGTGATCGAAGGCGGGATGTGGGGCTCGAGGGCGCTGGGCACGGTGGTGCGGCTGGACACGAGCGATCCCGGCGACCTGTTCGGGCTGCGCGACCGGCTGAGGATCGACCGGGAGCCGGGCGGGCACTGCTCGTGCCTCGGCGGCCACGCGATGGAGCTGTACGCGGACACGAAACTCATCGCGGTCTTCGGGCTGCACCACGGCTCGGGGTTACGGTGGGACGCGTGGAAGGACGACGCGCGGATCAGCAGCCCTGATGTTTTTGTTTCGTGGATGCAGGCCCACGGGATCCCGGAGCCGTTCGAAGAGCTGCGCAAGAATCGCCACGCGGTGCGCGTCAGCGTCGCCGCCACAACGAAATGGGAAGCCGCCGCACCCGCTTCGCTCAAGCCGCTTCTCGCCGACGCCGCACGCGGGACGATCGGGACAACCGAGCTGCTCCTCGCGCTGGATGCAGGCGTTGCAGACGAGCCCGAAAAGGCCCGCCAACTCCTGAAATGGTTCGGGAGCACCGGCGGAAAATGGATCGGCGCCCCCGCGAACCAGGCTGTGCCGGAAACGATGCTCGCCAAGTTCCGCTGGCAGGTCCTGGTCGAAGCGCTGATGACCGACGACGGCGACATCAAGGAAGACCCCGCGCTTCTCGAAGGCGCCGCGCGTTTCATCTCCGGCAAACTCTTCTTCGAACAGCGCGCCGCCGATCTCGGGCGCTTCTCCAAAGAACTGAAATCTCGCCTCCTGAAGCACGCCAAAGACTCGGGTGAGAAAGACAAGTTCGACCAGGTGGAAGCGGCCTTCAAGCACGTGGTTCCCGCGCCGCCGCCCGCCACGCCGGCCAAGGGCGTGCCGCCGGCGAAACCGGCCG
>JAIOPR010000089.1 GCA_021413805.1 Planctomycetota bacterium | reverse complement strand
TGGGGGGCCTACTTTGTGACTTTCTGCACAGCTGAGAAGAGGGCTTCCCTGGGCAGGAGGGAGAGGGGAAGGGTGGTGTTGAGCCCTGCAGGGGAGATTGCCAGGAAGTGCTGGCTGGAGATTCCTGGACATTTTCCAAGTGTCAAATTGGGGGAGTTTGTGGTGATGCCTGATCATTTCCATGGAATTGTGATGATGAGCAAGGCTGGTGCTGGTCACAGTGGAGATGGGGGAAGAGCTTTACAGCAGGCACTTGTGGGGTCGCGGCATGCCGCGACCCCATCTGCTGAGCCAACTGTGCTTAAAGCTCCACTCAGCTCCAGCAAATCAGCCTCCCAGATCAACCCCAACTCCTTGAAAGGCCTCCCCTTTGAAGGTCCCATCCTCCATCAAGCCCTTCCAGGCAGCCTGGGAGTGATCCTCAGGTCCTTCAAATCAGCTGTCACCCGGCTGGTCAACCTCCAGGCCGGAACTCCTGGCAAGACCTTCTGGCAGTCAGGATTTCATGACAGCCTTATCCGGAATGAAACTCAGCTTCTTCGAATCACCCGCTACATCCAGAAAAACCCCAGCAAGTAGCTCCTCTCAACCAAATACAGCTTGTGTCCGTTCGAGCACTCCCTAGAATGTCCGCCCACTCGGGGCGTAGCTCAGCCTGGCTAGAGCGCTTGGTTCGGGACCAAGAGGTCGCAGGTTCGAATCCTGTCGCCCCGACTTATTTTTCATCCCAGGTCGCTTCGACCTTCTCGCCTTTCGGCGTCACGAGCGTCACGGTCTTGCCGCGCTCCATTTCGTAGGGCTTGCCGCCGAAGTTGAGCACGATGGTTTCCGCGACCGGTTTCTTCGGGTCGTAGGGCTGGCTGAAACCTTTTTTCCAGTCGTGGATCACGACGTAGGCCTGGATTCCCTTGGCCCAGTGGACTTTCCCGAGAAGGGTGACTTCCTCGCCGGCTTTCTGCTGGCGAAGGGCGTCCCAGAGGCCTTTTCTCGCCTTGGGCACGAGGACCTCGACGCCCTCATCTTTAGTTTTGAGGAGCGCGTAGTCGTCGGCCTTGAAGATCCCCTTGTCTTCCCATTCGTCGACCCAGGCGCCGAGCCGGCAGCTCATGGAAACGTTGGCCTCGTCGAGCTCCTCGCCCTTGAAATGGACGTCGCGGTCGGAAACCTGCTGGTTGCTGTCGCCGCCCGCCGTCAGCGCAAGCACCAGGAACGCAAGGCCCGCCATCATCTTTCGCATTTCATTTCTCCGGGCGCTCTTCGCGCCAGCCCCCCTGGCCGTACAGTTTGACGAACAGGCACTCCCCGGCGTTGGTTCTTTTCAGCTCGTTCCCGTCGCGGACGACAATCATGAGGTCCTGCCGCTCAGGCCCGCCGACCGGGATCACCAGCCGCCCCCCGGGACCGAGCTGCGCTTCGAGTGCAGGCGGAATTTTCGGCGCAGCGGCGGAAACGACGATGCGGTCGAAGGGCGCCATTTCGGGCCAGCCGAGGGTTCCGTCGGCGAGGAGGAAATGGATGTTGGATCAGCCGAGGGCCTCGAGGCGGTCCTGGGTCGGCCGGGTGAATACGGCGAGGCGTTCGATGGTGAAGACCTCCGCGGCCAGCGCGGAAAGGAGAGCCGTCTGGTAACCCGACCCCGTGCCGATCTCGAGCACGCGGTCCGTGGGCCGGACGTCGAGGTGCTGAAGCGACAACGCGACGATGTAAGGCTGTGAAATGGTCTGGCCGTGGCCGATCGCGAGCGGATGATCGCTGTAGGCCCGGTCGAAATCTTCTTCACGGACGAACAGGTGCCGCGGGACCTTGAGGAATGCGTCGAGGATCCGCGGTTCGCGGATTCCGCGGCCGGCGATCTGGGTCGCGACCATTTCCTGGCGGTCGTCCGCGAAGTCGGGCATGGCTGAAATGCTAACACGAGTGCCGGGCGACCGCGCCGGAGCCGGTCAACGGAATGCGCCGAACGTGGGCCGGTTCGATATACTCAGCCCCCGTGAAACCCGATAACCACGCCCCTGCCCGGGACAAGATCCTCTTCTACTTGAAGACAAAAGGTCCCCAGACTGCCGCAACGGTCGCCCGGCGCCTGGGCGTCACCCCGATGGCGGTCCGCCAGCACCTCTACGACCTCGAAAAAGATTCGCTCGTGGCCTGGGAAGACCGCCGCGCCCCGGTCGGCCGCCCCGCACGCCACTGGGCGCTGACTTCCCGCGTCTCCGGCATCTTCCCCGACTCCCACGCCGAACTCATTGTCGGCCTCCTCGACGCCGTCCGATCCACCTTCGGCGAGGCCGGCCTCGAGCGCCTCATCGAGACCCGCCTCCAGAGCCAGGCCGCCACCTACCGCGACCGCCTCCCCGGGCCGCGCGCCCCCCTCGACAAGCGCATCGCCTCCCTCGTCTCACTCCGCAAAGAGGAAGGCTACATGGCCGAGTGGACCCGCGACGGCGACGGAAGTTTCATGCTCATCGAGAACCATTGCCCCATCTGCGACGCCGCGAAAACCTGCCAGCGGATCTGCGGCGGCGAACTCGACCTGTTCCGGCAGGCGCTGGGGAAGAGCGTCAAGGTCGAGCGGACCGAGCATATGATGGAAGGCGCGCGCCGCTGCGTTTACAGGATCGCGAAGAGCTGACACTTTCGCCCGCCGTTCCTCCCTTGCCACCCGGTTCCCGCCGCGCTTCAATCGACTTCCCATGCGCGCAATCCTCTTCATCCTGTCGGCCTCCCTCCCACCCCTCTTTCTCGCCGGCTGCGCCAGCAAACTGGTCGACTCGGCCGAACTGGCCACGCACGCCAGGGGCCTGAAGAATGTCCCTGCGGATACGCTTCGCGGGTTCGCGCAGGCAGGGAAGCGCATCGAGGGCGACGAGGAAAAAGACCTGAAGGCCCGGTACCTGCTCGCGGCCATCTACTACGAATTTCACGGGCTGGGCGCCCCGGCCTCCTTCCCCCCGGGAGACCCGGATTTCGCCTGGGCCGTCGAGAAGCTCCGCGCTTCGGGGAAGCGGGATTTCCTGGAGCTCGCGTTCCACCAGGTCTGGACGCTCGAGGAGCTGACGTTCACGGTGGACGGAATCCCGCCCTGGGCGACCGTGGACCGGCTGCTCATCGCGGCCGATGAAATCCTGGCCCGCGAGGACAGCCTCGTCGCCCAGCTTCCTCCCGACACCATCGTCCAGGGCGCTTCCCCCGCATTCGCCGATGCCCAGATGCGCCTGGCGATCCTCGACGTGGTGCGGGGCTTCTGCGTGCAGGCCTGGCGAAGAGCGCTGGATGCGGATGAGTCGGCCGAGCCGTCGCGGGAGCGGCTGGCGCGGGTGTACCGGGACATGGGGGCCGCGTGGGAAAAGCTGGCCGCCGAGCCCGGCGTCCCCGCGGTCGCCCGGCAGGCCTACGTGGAGCAGCAGGCGCTGGCCGTCGGGCGCGCCCAGCGGGTGGCGATCGTCATCAGTCCCGAGGACCTCAACCATTCGGTCGAGCGCGAGATGCTGAAACTCGTCGCGAAGGATCACCTCGTCGAGGGACGCCGGCTCGCAATGCAGGGTTTCATGGAAAAGCAGGCGGGCAACCGGCCGCGCGCCGCGGGGTACCTTCGCGGGTCGATGTCGCATTTCGTGCTCGCGCTTGCCATCGGCGTGGAGGATGAGGGAGAGCAGCGAAGCGTGCTCGGTTTCCTTCGGGACCTTGTGCTGGGCCTGCGGGGAGTGGAGCGTTGACCGCCGTCACCGGGCCCGAGAAATTCCCGGCGGCGAGGCGTGCCCGATCGATGCGGCGCGCCGCCTGGCCTGCGGCCTTCCTCGCGCTGTGCGCCGTTTCGCTCCTGGGCGGGATCTCCCTCTCTTCCCGCATCTCCGCCGCCCGCGCGGAAAACGCCGCCCTCGCGGCGCGCCTCGAATTGACGGAGCGGGGGAGGCTGGCTGTTGAAGCGGTGCGGGCGGACCTGCAGGGTGCGCTGGCGATCTATCGCGACGACGAAACCGGCCGTGCCTGGATGTCGCGCTGCGTCTTCCCGGTGAACGCCGCCCCCGCGGGAGGTGCGCGCTTGCCGCACGAAGGGCCTGCTTCCATTCTCCTCGTGGTGCGTCCCGTCGCCGCGATCGCTTTCGCGGACCCCGACGGGATTCGCAGGGAAGCCCGGCTCGTTCGCCTGGTCGCGTGGTACCCGGCAGAGTCCCCCGAATCCCCCGCCCTCGCCTCATGGGAATCGGTTCCCCTGGCCGACGCCGCGGCCCTCGCGGCCCTGCCGGCAAACGCCCGCGTCTCGGCGGTGGAAGCGCTTCTCCACGCGGGTGTCGCCCTGGCGTGGGACGAACATTCCCCGGCGGAACGCGGCCTGCGGCCTCTCGACGTCCTCACCGGCGACGTTGCCCCCGAGCCCCGCGGCGACTCCTGGATCGCGGGAACAGCGATGCGCTGGTGCGGGGAAAACTCTGAATCCCCGGTGCTCTCCCGCGGGCTCGGCCACCCGGCGTTCAGCGTCACCTTTTCCGGGCCCGCCGAAGCGCGCCGCGCCGAAATCCGCCTCACGATCGAATTGCGCGCCGTGGGATCCGGCGAACCGCGCCGCCTCGAGTCCGTCGCGGTCGCGAGCGGGCTCAAGCCCTGATCCGGCGCTCGCCTTAGTCGCCCTTCACGTTCATCAGGAGTTCCGCGTTCGTCCGGTACTTCGTCATCTTCTTCACCAGCATTTCAATAATTTCGCCCGGGTCCCGGATGTCCGCGATCAGCTTCCGCAGCCACAGCACCCGCTTCAGCTCCTCCTTGTCCATGATCAGCTCTTCCTTGCGGGTCCCGCTCTTGTTCAGGTCGAGCGCGGGAAAAATGCGCCGGTTTCCCGCGCTGCGGTCGAGGATGAGTTCCATGTTCCCCGTGCCCTTGAACTCCTCGAAAATCACTTCGTCCATCTTGCTGCCGGTGTCGATGAGGCACGTCGCGAGCACCGTCAGGCTCCCGCCGTTCTCGATGGCGCGGGCCATTCCGAAGAAGACCTTGGGTTTCTGAAGAGCCTCGACGTCCATGCCGCCGCTCATGATTTTTCCGTTGGGGCCGGCGAGGTTGTTGAAGGCGCGGCCCATGCGCGTGATGGAATCCACGAGCAGGACGACGTCCTTGCCGTACTCGACGAGGCGCATCGCCTTCTGCAGCACCATGTCCGTCACCTGCGCGTGGCGCTGCGGCGGCTCGTCAAAGGTCGAGGCCACGACTTCGCCGCGGATCGACCGTTTCATGTTCGTGACTTCCTCGGGACGCTCGTCGATCAGCAGCACGATCACCATAACCTCGGGGTGGTTCGCCTCGATCGCGTGCGCAATCTTCGCCATCAGGATCGTCTTCCCGACCCGGGGCGGCGCCACGATCAGCCCGCGCTGCCCTTTGCCGATCGGCGTGAACAGGTTCACGATGCGCGATGAAAAATCGAGCGGGTCGTGCTCGAGGAACAGTCGCTTGTGCGGATGAAGCGGCGTCAGGTCCTCGAACGCCTTGCGCTTGAGCGCCTTCTCCGGCATCTCGAAATTGATGGAGTCGATCTTGAGGAGCGCGAAGTATTTTTCGGTTTCCCGCGGCGGGCGGATCTGGCCGACGATCGTGTCGCCCTGCTTCGTCCCGGAGCGGCGGAGCACGCCGGAAGGGATGTAGACGTCGTCCGGCGAAGGCGTGTACGAATACGCCGCACTCCGCACAAATCCGCTTCCGTCCGGCATCGCATCCAGCACCCCCTGGCAGATCGTGAGGCCGTTCGCCTTGGTGTGCTCCTTCACGATCCGGTAGATGACGTCCTGCCGCGTCGCGCCGAGGGAATCGATCGCGCCCATGGACCGGGCCATCTTCACCAGGTCCGGCTGTTTCAGCGCCTGCATCTTGTGAAGAAACAGGTCGGGGGGCGGGGGGAGCGGAAGCGGCGCCTGGGGCGTTTCCGGTGTAGGGCGGCTGGAGTCCTGAGTTTCGCTCATGGTCGGGTCCTGCATGGAGTCCTTTCGATGCAATACGGCCTGGTGTCTGTCTCGATGTTCAAATGCGGCTCGGTTAGCCGCCTGTCGAACTCAATCACATTTCGCTCAGCGCCGCGCCGGGTCCGGGCCGCGCGCAATCCGGTTCATCAATTCGTCAACCTGCTTCTCCACATCGGCCACCGCCCCCGCGTTTGCGATCACCGCGCCCGACTCCGCTTTCTTCCTGTCGAGCGGCCACTGCAACCCTTCGCGCCGCTCGATCTCCCCGTCCTTCCAGCCCCGTTCCCGCGCCCGCTTCCGCCGCGCTTCTTCCGGCGCATCCACGAACACAACCAGGTCCACGGTATTTTTCATTCCCGCTTCGAGGAGAAGCGGGGCGTCGACGATGACGGCGCCCCGGAAACCCTCGAGCTTCCATCTTTCCACCTGCCGTGCGATTTCGGCCGAGACCCGCGGGTGCATGATCGAGTTCAGCTGATTTGCGCCCGCTGCCGTTGCGAACGCGGCGGAGGCAAGCTTCACGAAATCAACCCGGCCGCCGGTCTCGACGTCGCCGAAGGCCGCCGCCAGTTCGCGGCGGACATCGGGGAGGTCGAGAAGTTGTTTCGCCAGGGGATCGGCGTCGATCACCCGGGCTCCGCGGCGCTCGAAGGCGCGCGCGACGGTCGATTTGCCGCTGGCAATGCCTCCGACAAGGCCGATGAGGGTAGGGCGATCGGTCAAGGAAGGGGGGGAGTGTGGGGAGAAGAGCGGGAGAGAGGTGCTGCCTGAACGGAAGTCTAAGGGGGGGCTGGAGGCGAAGTCAAGGCGAGGCGAAGTGAAATCTCCGGAATCTCCAAGGGCATCAGGGGTGCCGACGAGGACCTTGACGGCCGCTTCACCGTGTTTTTGCTTGAATGGCCCCGCTCCCCCCGCTATCTTCTGACCTTCGAGCACGACCGGGGGGTCGTCACATTCGTCATGGAGGGACACGATGCGCTTCGCGCCCATCGCCGTAGCCCTCGTTGTCGCCGCTTCTGCCACTCATTCGAACCCTCCAGGGCTGGTCATGGAGACGAGTGTCGGGAAGAGGCGCATGAAGAATGGGTTCGACCGGGTCCGGGTCGTCAGGGTTCCGTAGAAGGGTTGTGAGCAACGCAGGCCGAAACAGAAACGCTGGTGAAGCCGGGGGTGAAGGTAGAGGAGATCGCGAACTGGAGGCGGAAGCGGTGCAGGGGCAAGACGTTACCTTTTGACACCGCTTGACCGACCTCTATAATCGCGACCCTCAACATTGGAGGTTGCCGCATGTCCAGAGCCAGTCGGGGCATCAGCATCATCTGGGTGATCCTCTCCGTGGCGCTTGCGCTCGGGGCGGCGGTCACCGCGTTCCTCCAGTACCTGGAGGTTCAAACCCACGAAGAGTGGAAGGCGAAGGCGCTCGCCGAGAAGGCGGCGCTTGAAAAAGAGCGGACGGACACGACCCGCCGCGAGATCCAGGACATCTGCCGCCTCTGCGGGTTTCCTTTCGAGCAGGAGGGCGAGATCGAGAAAACGCTCGGCCTGCTCAAGGACCGCGTTGACGCGAAGAAGAACCTGTATGTTCTTCCCGGCAAGGCGATGGCGCTGTGGGAAATCGTCCACGCCGCCGAGATCAACTACGAAATTGCGCGTCATCGCAACCTGAACGCCAAGGGCTTCAAGAGCCAGGCGGAGACGGCGGCGAAGTCGAGCGGCGAAATCGTCGCCAACTATGGCCGCCTGAAGGACGAAGAGATCAACGATCTCCAGGCCGGCCTGACGAAGGTGACGGACGTGCAGACCGAAGACGTCCGCCGCTACGAGCTGCGCAAGAGCACGCTGGAGTCGGAGATCACGAAGCTCGCGCAGTCGAAGACGGACCTGACGAAGGCCCAGAACGCCGAGCTGCTCGATTTCGCCAACAAGCTCAACAGCGTGGACTCGGCGCTCAAGGAACTGGTCAAGCAGGAAGCCATCTTCCACGACCTCACCGAATCGCAGGGTCGCATCGTTGACCCGCACCAGGACGAGAAGTACGCGTTCCTCAACCTCGGCGCCCGCGACCGGCTGGTGCGCGGCCTCAAGCTCGTGGTGTTCGTCCGCGAGCCGGGCGGCAACGTCCGCTGGAAGGGCGAAGTCGAAGTGAAGGAAATCTTCCCGGAGTCCGCGAAGGTTTCGATCACCGAGACCGTCGACCGCTTCGATCCCATCATCGAAGGCGACATCGTGTTCAACCCGCTCTTCAGCACCAGCCGTCCGAAGAAAGTCGCGCTGGTCGGGGAGTTCGCGAAGACGAAGTACACGAAGGAACAGGCGAAGACCCGCATCCGCAACCTGGGCTCGATCGTGCAGGACGAAGTGACGGACGAGACCGATTTCGTGATCGTGGGCGAGTCCTACCAGGGCGACCCGAACTTCGACAAGGCCCTGCTCCTTTCCGTGCCGTGGCGTCCGCACTTCGAAATCTTTCGGTTCATGGGCGACTAAGGAGACCAAGCGATGCAGAAAGATTCAAGCGGCCTGGTCGCAATCATCCTCAGCGCCCTCGTGTTTGTGGGGTGCGGCGTCTGGTGGTACTTCAGCTACGACGCGGTGATGAACGAGCAGAAAGGCCTGAAACTCGCCGTGAAAGCGGCGCGGAAGGATCGGCAGGAATCGATGGACAAGCTGGTGGCGCTGCGCAAGCAGGGCGACCAGCTCGCGGACCTCGTCGGCATGAACGCGACGATCGACGGCAAGCCGAGCGCTTCGGCGATCATCGCCCACCTGAACCTTTGGGCGACCCGCCTGGCTTCGACGGAATGCAAGACGAAGTACGGGCAGTGGGCCCAGGATCCGGTTTCCGGCGAAATCACCTTTGGTGGTGGCGCGGAAGCGGGCGGCAGGGACCTCTGCTGGATCAAGGACTCGCGCGCTTCCGCTGACCTCCGCATGGCCAGCGAGACGCCGGACGTGCAGCAGTACCTCGTCGCGGAGCTGGAGAACATGACCGCGGCCCTGACGCTCGAGGCCGGTACGCTCGAGAACGAGGCCGTCCACGCGCTTCAGACCCACAACGAAAACGTCGGCGACGGGAAGAGCCAGGGCGCGGAAGAAGAAGATCGCCGAGCTCCAGGATCGCGTGTTTGCGATCTCGACGAAGCGGCAGCTGGCCCGGGAGAGCACGAGCGCGGACGGCATGGTGATCAATTCGATCCCGCTCGAGCTGACGGCCTGGATCGACATCGGCCGCAAGGATGCGCTGCTCAAGGGAACGATTTTCGAAGTGTTCGCGATGAACAAGGGCGGCCGCAAGTCGCCGAAGGGCAAGGCCGTGGTGATCGAGGTTCACGAGGACTACAGCGTGATCTCGCTTCTCCGCGACGGGATCGTCCAGCTGAACGACGGCACCGTGGCCGAAGGCAAGGTTGTCGAGAAGGGCAACGTCGTCGAGGTGACGGAGCGGAACGGGAACAAGGTCATGGTGTCTTCGGACAAGGTGAAGCGCCTCGACTACATGCAGGACACGGGTCGCATCGAGAAGGGCGACTACGTGGCGAACGAGGTGTTTGACCGTGAGAAGTCGAAGACGTTCGTGTTCGGCGGCAAGCTGCGCGGCCGGTACACGAACGAGCAGATGACGCACCTGATCGAGGAGTTCGGGGGCGAGGTGAACGCCGACGTCCAGAGCGAGACGACGTACCTGGTGGTGGGCGCCGATTACGACAAGGACCCGAATTTCGAGAAGGCGAAGAACCTGGCGGTGAAGATCATCCGCGAGGCCGACCTTTACGAGATGCTGGGCATCCCGAGGTAAGTACCGAGTTGAACCAGGAGCCCCCGGCGACGAGCCGGGGGCTTTTTTTTGGCCCGGGCCGGGGGTTGTGTCCTGTTCGTCCACGCGGTCGCCATTTCACGGTACACTTCGCCCATGGCTGTTGCCGAACCAGAGACGGAGCCGGGCCTGCAGGCGCACCGTATGTCCTTCGGGGAGCACCTCGAGGAGCTTCGGCAGCGCCTGATCTACTCGTGCATCGGCATTGGTGTCGCGGTGGGGATCTGCCTCTTCTGGCAGCAGGAGTTGCTGTTTGCCGTGACGTGGCCGCACCGGAGTGCGCATGAATCGATCGGGCAGTCGCCGAAGCTGGAGGTTTTCGACTATGCCGACCGGTTCATGATCCCGATGAAGGTGGCGCTGATTTTCGGGTTGGCGCTGGCGGCGCCGGTGGTGCTGTGGCAGATGTGGAAGTTCCTTGCGGCGGGGCTGAAGAAGAGCGAGAAGAAATACGTCCTGGTGTGCGCGCCGGCGTCGCTCGTGCTGTTTTTCAGCGGGGCGATTTTCGGGTACCTGGTGCTGATCCCGGTCACGCTGAAATTCCTCGGGTCGTTCGGGCAGGACTGGAACATCTACGAGGACCACATCGCGCTGGACAAGTACCTGGACATGTTTTTCGGGCTGACGATCGCGGCGGGGGCGATTTTCGAGATTCCGCTGGTGATGGCCTTCCTGTCGTTCATCGGCCTGGTGCCGCCGAAGACCTTCGCTTCGTGGCGGAAGATGGAAATCCTGGTCGCAGCAATCCTGGGGGCAGTGCTGACCCCGGGCGGGGACCTGGTGTCGATGGCGTCGCTCTCGGTGCCGATCATCGTGCTTTACGAGGTCGGGATCCTTGCCGGGCGGCTGGTTTACCGGAAGCCGGCGGAGACAGAGCCGGTGGCGCCCGCGGAAGAGTAGTGCTCGCGACAGGCCGCGCGAGGCTTTCAATACCCGTCGGCCTCCCTCGTCGCTATCATCTGCGCCCTTCTCCCACCCAACCCGGAGCCACGATGCCCCGTCTCGCTTTCGTCGGTACGCCCCAGACCGGAAAAACCACGCTCTTCTGTGCCCTCACCGGTTCCGACTACGCCACGGTGGTCGCCCAGGCCGCCGCCGGCGGCGGGAAGGCGC
>JAIOPR010000088.1 GCA_021413805.1 Planctomycetota bacterium | reverse complement strand
CACTTCGTCGGTCATGTCCCAGCGCTTGTACCGCCGCGAGGAAATCCAGTTCACGGCGACGACGATGCCGAGGAGGAGAACGATCTGGAGGCCGACGGCCGAAGCGACGCCGAGGCGCGCTTTCGTTCCCCAGGAAGCCGGCGAAGGCGAGGTCATCTCCACCTCCGCGACTCAAGCGATTTGATGGTGGCGAAGATCCCCAGCACGACGATCGAGAGGAAATAGACGACGTCGCGCGAGTCCACGAGCCCTTTCCCGAACGACTGCAGGTGGACGCCGAAATAGACGTAGGAGAGCACGTCGGCCCACGGGATCGTTTTGCCGAACGGAAGAGTGTCCACCGCGCTGGTGAGGAAGCCCATGAGGAAGAAGAGCGTGAACAGGACGACGAACGTGAGGATGGCCGAGACGATCTGGTTGGCGGTGAGCGACGAGATGAAGAGCCCGATCGCGACGTAGGCCATCGAGAGGAGCATGAGGCCGATGTACGACGCCTTGATCATCCCGTAGTCCGGACGGCCGCCGATGCGCTGGAGAACCCACGAGTAGAGGATCGTCGGGGCGACCATGAGCGCGATGAAGAGCGTCGCGCCGAGGAATTTCGAGATCGCGATCTCGGTGTCCGACACCGGCGCCGTCACCAGCATCTCCAGCGTCCCCGATTTGCGCTCCTCGGAGATGAGCCGCATCGTCACCATCGGGATGAAGATCGTGTGGATGAACCCGAAGAACGTCAGCAGGGACCGCATCGCGTTGGCATCGCGCTGGTCGCGCAGCAGGACGTAGAAACTCAGCCCGGCGAACAGCAGGTAGAACGTCGAGATCACGTAGGCCATCGGCGAATAGAAATTTGCCGTGAACTCGCGCTTTGTCAGGGCCGGCAAGTTCGTCATGAAGTCGCTCCTTCCGCCGCCGGGGACTCAGGCGGCGCGGCAGCAGCGGACGGCTTCACCATCGGCGCCGCTTCGTCCGTCGTCGTGATGCGCACGAAAAGGTCTTCCAGCGTCATCTTTTCCTCGCGCAGTTCGCGCAAGTCCCAGCCGTTGTCCACGATGAACTTCGCCGCGTCCGCGCGGAGATCCGTCGCCGGGTCGCTCTCCAGGGTGAACGCATGCCACTCTTCACCCGCCTCGAACGAAATGTCCACCACCCCGGGAAGGCCCTTCAGCATCGCCGCGACCATCGGCGCAGGTCCGCGGATTTCCGCATGGAAGCGCCGGGTTTTCTGCGCGCCGCCGACGAGCGAGCCGGGGGACCCGTTGGCGACGATGCGGCCGCGGTGGATGAGGAGGATGCGCGTCGCCGTGAGCTCGACCTCGCTCAGGATGTGCGTCGAAAGGAGGAGCGTCGTCCGCTTCCCGAGATCCTTGATGACGTCGCGGACCTGCCGGATCTGCCCCGGGTCGAGGCCCGCGGTCGGTTCGTCGAGGATCAGCAGCCCCGGCTTGTGGATGATCGCTTCCGCCAGCCCGGTCCGCTGCCGGTACCCTTTCGAGAGCGAGCCGATGAGTTTGCGGCGCACGTCCTTGAGCGCGATCGTCGAGATGACCTCGTTCACCGCGTGGGAGCGTTCGCGGCGCGGCACGCCCCGAAGCTGCGCCCGGTAGTTCAGGTATTCCTCGACGCGCATGTCGTCGTAGATCGGCACGCGCTCCGGCATGTAGCCGATCCGCCGGCGCACCTCCATCGAGTCCGTCACGCAGTCGAACCCGGCGACGCGCGCCGATCCCGAAGTCGGCGGAAAGAAACACGAGAGCATCTTCATCGTCGTGGACTTCCCCGCGCCGTTCTTGCCGAGAAACCCGACGATCTCGCCGGGCTCGACCTTGAACGAAATGCGATCCACGGCGGTGATGCCGGCGTAGCGCTTGACCAGGTCGGTGACTTCAATCATAGCTGGGGGCCATTGAAGCGACTGTGGCGGGCGGAGTCCAGTCCCAAGTTGAAGGGTCAAAACGAGTTAAGCGGGGCGGCGAAGCATTAAGGAAATTCATTCGCGATTTTCGCCCCTGCTCAAAAAAAGAAACGGCGCTGGAAGCGCCGTTTCGTGGTTCACCACACTCAGTGAGTCGCCTACTTCGTCTCGAACTCCGCATCGATGATGTTGTCATCCCCAGCCTTGCCCGACTTTCCAGCCTTCCCAGTCTTCCCCGCCGGCTCGGCTGCCGGCTCTCCGCCTCCGGCTTCCGGACCGCCCTGCGCCGCCTGCTGCTTCTTGGCCGCCTCGGCGTAAAGCTTCTCCGCCATCCCGTGGGCCGCCTTCTCGAGCTCTTCAATCCCAGTCTCGATCTTGCCCTTGTCCTCGCCGTCGCGGGCTTTCTTGAGTTCCTCGATCGACTTCTCGATCGCGGTCCGCTCTTCCGGCGTAGCGATGTCCTTGTTGTCCCGAAGCGATTTCTCGGTCCCGTAGATCAGGCTGTCCGCCTTGTTCCGGGCCTCGATCAGCTCCCTCGTCTTCTCGTCCGAGTCGCGATTCGCCTCGGCTTCCTTCACCATCCGCTTGATTTCGTCGTCGGTCAGCCCGGTGGAGGCCTTGACCTGGACCGAGTTCGACTTCCCGGTGCCCAAGTCCTTGGCGCTCACGTTCAGGATCCCGTTTGCGTCGATATCGAACGTGACTTCGATCTGCGGCGAGCCCATCGGCGCCGGCGGAATGCCGTCGAGGTTGAACTTGCCGAGCGTCCGGTTGTCGCGGGCCAGCGGGCGCTCACCCTGGAGGACGTGCACTTCGACGCCCGGCTGGTTGTCGCTCGCCGTCGAGAACGTCTGCTTCACCGATTTCGGGATCGTCGTGTTCTTGTCGATCAGCTTCGTGAACACCGCGCCCTTGGTCTCGATCCCCAGCGACAGAGGCGTCACGTCGAGCAGCAGAACGTCCTTCACTTCGCCCTTCAGCACCGCGCCCTGGATCGCCGCGCCGACGCTGACGACCTCGTCGGGGTTCACCGAGCGATTCGGCTCCTTCTTGAAGTAGTCCTTCACCAGCTTCTGCACCATCGGGATCCGGATCGATCCGCCGACGAGCAGGACCTCGTCGATGTCCTCGGGCTTCATCTTCGCGTCCGCCAGGCACTGCCTCACCGGCCCGAAGGATTTCTCCACCAGGTCGCCGATCAGCTGCTCGAGCTTCGCGCGGGTGATCTTCAGCTGAAGATGCTTCGGCCCCGTCGCGTCCGCCGTGATGAACGGGAGGTTGACCTCGGTTTCCACCGAGCTCGAAAGCTCGATCTTCGCCTTCTCGGCGGCTTCTTTCAGGCGCTGAAGCGCCATCTTGTCGGAGCGGAGGTCAATCCGGTTGTCCTTCTTGAACTCCTCCGCGATGAAATCGATGATGCGGTTGTCGAAGTCGTCGCCGCCGAGGTGCGTGTCGCCGTTGGTCGCCTTGACTTCGACGACGCCGTCGCCGACCTCGAGGACGCTGATGTCGAAGGTGCCGCCGCCGAGGTCGTAAACCGCGACCTTTTCGTTCCCCTTCTTGTCGAGCCCGTAAGCCAGGGCCGCGGCCGTCGGCTCATTGATGATCCGCAAGCGCTGCTTGACCATCTTCTTGGTCTGGGGATCCTGGATCTCCCATTCCGTCCGGAACCCGGCGATCTTCGCAGCCTCGAGCGTCGCCTGGCGCTGCGAATCGTTGAAGTAGGCGGGCACGGTGATGACGGCGTCGGTCACGGTCTCCCCGAGGTACGCCTCCGCTGCCTTCTTCAGCGATTCCAGGATGATTGCCGAAATCTCCTGCGGCGTGTGCATCTTGCCGCGGATCTCCACCTTCACCGGGTCGTTCCCCTCGCCCACCACCTTATACGGGATGCGCTTGCGCTCCTCGCCGATCTCGGCCGCGCGGCGCCCCATGAAACGCTTGATCGAGTAGACGGTATTCGTGGGGTTGGTGACGGCCTGGCGCTTGGCCATGTAGCCGACGAGGCGCTCGCCCTTTTCCGTGAACCCGACGACGGAGGGGAGAAGGCGCGAGCCTTCGGGGGTCGTGATGACGGTGACGGTCGAACCCTCCATGACGGAGACGACCGAGTTCGTGGTACCGAGGTCGATGCCGATGGTCTTGGACATTGCGGCGACTCCTGAAAGGGTTAGAGCATTCCTGAGTCATTGTTCAGCAAACGTTATGCCCTGAAGCGGCGAACGCCGGTCGACGCAACCCATTAGCGCACAATGCATTGGGGCGATCGCATTTCTGAGGCGGTTCCGCGTGGGCCTGTCACCCGCTTCTTACATTGCCAGTTTGACAGCCAAAACGTTCCGCCTAGACAACCTGGTGCCGCTTCCAGTGCGCGTCGTCCGTCTCCGGGAAATCGGTCCGGTAATGCGTCCCGCGGCTCTCCTCCCGGGACAGGGCGCACCTGGCGATGATCCCGGAAACCGTGAGCATGTTCTGGAGTTCCCACCCGGGAACCGAGTTGAACTCGCGCGGCAGGACGTACCGCTTCCAGAAGTCGATCGTCTGGATGGCGCGTTTCAGGCCGTCGCCGTCGCGTTCGACGCCGACTTCGCGCCACATGAGGGCTTTGAGTGAAGAGCGGAGGTCCACGGTGTCCACGGGGGGCTGGGAATCGGGGGCGGACTGGGAGTGGCAGAGGAGGGCGGAGAGCACGGGGGGCTTGCCGAGTTGACGCAGTGCGTCATTCGCGGCGCGGACGCCGGTGACGAGGCCCTCGAGAAGCGAGTTGGAGCCGAGGCGGTTCGCGCCGTGAAACTCTTCGCAGCCGCACTCCCCTGCGGCCCAGAGGCCCGGGAGGCTGGTGCGGCCGAGGAGGTCGGTCTTCACGCCGCCCACCATGTAGTGCGCTGCGGGGCGGACGGGGATCGCGTCCTTCGCGATGTCGAGCCCGAACGAGCGGCAGAGGGCGGAGAGGCCGGGGAAGCGCGCCCGGATTTTGGTCGAGGGGAGATGGGAGAGGTCGAGGTAGACCTGGGTGTCGTTCGTGGCGCGCATCTGGCGGACGATCGAACGCGAAACGGTATCGCGCGGCGCCAATTCGGCATCCGGGTGGTAGTCGGGCATGAACCGCCGCTTGAGCCGGTCGCGAAGGACCGCTCCCTCGCCCCGGACCGCTTCCGAGATCAGCGCACGCGCGGCGCCGGCGATGTACAGCGCGGTCGGGTGGAACTGGACGAACTCCATGTCCTCGAGAAGGGCGCCGGCGCGGTGGGCGATGGCCAGCCCGTCGCCGGTCGCGACGTCGGGATTGGTGGTTTCGCGGAAAAGCTGCCCGCAGCCGCCGGTAGCGAGGATCGTCGCGCTGGCCGCGATTCCCTGCTTCGCCCCGTCCGGCCCGGCCGCGAGCGCGCCGCAGCACCGCCCGGATTTCACGAGGAGGTCGAGGACGAACGTGTTTTCGAGGACTTCGATGTTGGGAAGCGACTTCACCTTCTCGATCAGCGCCCGGGCGATCTCGGCGCCGGTAGCGTCGCCGCCGGCGTGGAGGATCCGGGCCCGGGAGTGGCCGCCTTCCCGGGCGAAGCGGATCTCGCCCGAGCTGCGGTCGAACTGCGTGCCCCAGGCGATCAGCTCCTTCACGCGAATCGCGCCTTCACGGATCACGGTCCGGACGACCTTGGGGTTGGCGATCCCCTTGCCGGCCTCCAGCGTGTCGCGAACGTGCGAACTGATCGTGTCGCCCCGGTCCAGCGCCGCCGCCACGCCGCCCTGCGCCCACTGGGTGTTCGAGTCGTGGAGAGTGCGCTTCATCACGAGCAGGACGCTCGCCTTCCGGGCCGCTTCCACCGCCGCCCGCAGGCCGGCGACGCCGCCGCCGATGATGAGGACGTCCGTCGAGCGCCACGGGATGCGCCGGCCGTCGAAATTCGCGATGTAGCGGTGGCTCATGGGACGACCACAATAACCGATCCCGGCGGGCTGCGCCTCCCCTCGCCCCGCAGCCGATAACAAGGTGTGCGACTCCCTCTGGCACTGTTCCTGCTCCTCCCCCTCGCGGCGGCCGCGGATACCGCTTCGCGCCTCGGCGACCTCTGCGAAAAGGGCCCTTCCGCCCGTCGCGAGCTGCTGGACCTGGTCCGGGAAGCGAAGTCGTCCGGGGACGCCAACGGCGCGGTGCCGCTTGTGGAAGCGCTGATCGCGCTCGCCGACGGACGGGTTCTGGAGGCCTCGGAGTACGCGCGGCTGGCGGCGGATGCGGTCACGATTGATTTCGGCGATCGCGAACGCGCGCAGGCGGCCGTCGCAGCCGGGGGCGTTCCCGCGCCCGCGACCACGCGCGCCCAGGCGACGCACGACCTCGAGGACGTCCTCCTCTCCTGGGGAGAAGAATGGGAGTGGAGAGCGAAGCCGGACCGCGCACGGAACGCCTACACCGTCGCCGCCGCGCTCGCGGGCCACCTGGTCAAGTCCTCGCTGTCTGTCGACGAAGCGCTCTTCTGGGCCAACGCCCGATACCGTGCGCGCCATCACCTCGCGGGACTCGCGCTTCGAAACAACGATGAAACGGAATTTCGCGCGCAAGCCGCGCTGGCCGAAGCGGCGCACGCCGCACGGACGGCCATTGCCGCGGCGCCGGAGCCGTCCACGAGCGAGGACTGGAATCGATTGATCGATTCGGGTCCCGAGGCGCTCGTTCGCGCGTCGATTGATCCGCCGGATCACGTGGTCCGGGCGCTTCTGGAAGCCCCCAAAATGTTTTCCGGCAAGACGCCCGCGGCGCTTCTCCTTGCCGCGCTCGACGACCGCTTCGGCGAGCGATCGCTCCCCTTGCGCTGGGACGCCGCCCTCGCGTTGGCCCCCCACGCCAAAGAAATTGCGGCTTCCGTGCGGAAATGGGAGCAGGCTTTCGACCACTCCCCTGTCGCGCTGGCCCTCCTGGTCCGCGCCGGGGAGACATCGGAAATCGCCGAAGCGGACCTGGACGACCCCTGGGCGGCGCGCGCCTGCTCCGACGAAAATGCGCTGGAGCGGGCGTTCGAGCGCTTGCCGAAATCGAAGCGGGTCGCGGTTGCGTTCCGGCTGAACGACCTGCGCGGCGAGGACGAAGTCGATCTCGGGAAGTAGGATATTTCGAAATTCCGCGAACTCCGCGCCGCTCTCCGCGCTTCACCCCTGGTGCCAGGGGGATAAACCGCCGGGAAACCGGCCAACGCGGAGGGTGGACATGAATCGGATCGCGGGGGTTCTGTGGAAATGGAAAGTCCGGGCTGGACTGCTGGCGTCGGCGGGAGTTGCGGCCGGGGTGTTGGGGTGTGCGGACGGCCGCTCCACAAGTGCGCCCAACTGCCGGGAGGTCGGGTTCGTCGGTGAAGCCCCACCGCCCGCCGATCCGGCGTTCAACACGGAGGAGTACGCCGCGTTCCAGGACAACCCCTACTTCCGGGTTGCCGACCAGCCGCTCTCGACCTTCTCGATCGACGTCGATACCGCTTCGTACGCAAACGTCCGGCGATTCCTACGTGACGGCCAGCTTCCGCCCGCAGGAGCCGTGCGGCTCGAAGAGATGGTGAACTATTTCCCCTACGAATACGCCACGCCGGTGGACGGAAGGCCGTTCGCGGCGAGCGTAGAGGTCCGGCCTGCGCCGTGGGAGCCGAAACACCGGCTGGCGCGGATAGGGATCCAGGGGAAGAAGGTCGACATGACGGAAGCGCCGACGGCGAACCTGGTGTTCCTGATCGACGTGTCCGGCTCGATGAACGAACCGGCGAAATTGCCGCTGGTGAAGAAGTGCCTCCGGATGCTCGTCAAACAGCTCCGGGTGCGGGATTCGGTGGCGATCGTCGTGTACGCGGGGAATTCGGGGCTCGTGCTCCCGCCGACAACGGGCGCTGCGGCCGACGGCATCGGCAAGGCCATCGACCGGCTCGAAGCGGGTGGATCCACGAACGGCGGCGCGGGAATCGAACTCGCCTACAAGGTCGCGACGGAGCATTTCGTAAAAGGAGGCGTCAATCGCGTCATCCTCTGCACCGACGGCGATTTCAACGTCGGCGTGTCCAGCGAGAGCGACCTGGTGAAACTGATCGAGGAGAAGCGGAAGTCCGGCGTGTTCCTGAGCGTGCTGGGTTTCGGCACCGGAAATTACGCGGACGCGCGTATGCAGCAGCTCGCCGACAAGGGAAACGGGAACGCTTCGTACATCGATTCCCTCAAGGAAGGCCGGAAGGTCCTTGTCGAGCAGGCGTCCGGGACACTCGTGACGATCGCGAAGGACGTGAAGATCCAGGTGGAGTTCAACCCCGCCAAAGTCGCGGCGTACCGCCTGATCGGCTACGAAAACCGGGTTCTGGCGAACCAGGACTTCAATGACGACGCGAAGGACGCGGGCGAGATCGGTGCCGGGCACCAGGTGACGGCGTTGTACGAAATCATTCCCGCAGGCGAAGCCGTCCCCGGCGCCGGGGTGGATGCGCTGAAATACCAGACGCCCCCCGCCCCGGGCGGGTCGCCCTCCGGCGAACTTTGCACCGTGAAACTCCGTTACAAACTCCCCGAGAGCGACACCAGCGAGCGTTTCGAGATCGCCGTGAACGATCCCGGTGCCGGCGCTGTCTCCACCCCCGAGTTCGACTTCGCCGCTTCCGTCGCCGCCTTCGGCATGCTCCTCCGCAATTCGCCGCACAAAGGGCAGGCGAACTGGGACCTCGTCCTCGAGCTCGCAAAAGGCGGCGCGATGAACGACCCGGGGGAATACCGAGCGGAGTTCGTGGAGCTGGTCAAGGAAGCGCGGCAGATGTCGCGCTGACGCAGCAATCCTTGAGAGGCCGGGGAGGACAAATTCTCCCCGGCCTTACTGCGTGTCTCCCGGGTCGCCCTTCACCACCACCGCCAGTTCCCTCGCTCGCTCCCTCAGTTCGACATGCGCGCGTTCGCCGTCCTTCACGCCGCGCAGCCAGAGCAGGACCACGGGAAACCGAAGCAGCCCCGACAGCGCGAATACCACCAGGAACGGCGAAGCGAGATTCCAGCCCGCGGGAACGTGCGCCACGATCACCGCGCCGACCGAGGCGCCCACGATGATCCCGATCGATGTGATCACGTTGAAATACGCCGCACACCGGGCGCGCTTCGCCGGTGTCACCGCTTCAAAGAGGAAATTCGAAGTCGCCAGGTTGAACCCGCCCCAGGCGAGACCCGCGAGGACCTGGATCAGCAGGATGACGTAGAAATTGCGCGTGAAGCACCACAGAACCGGCAGCAGCGCGCAGCCGACGCCTGAGACGACGAGGACGAAACGGGATCCGCGGCGGTCGCCCATCCTTCCCCACCAGCCTTGCGTGAAGAATGTGACGAGTGTCTGCACGCCCGTCGAGGCCATGAGCTGGCCGTAATTCCAATTCAGCGTCTTCAGCTGGTACAGCGTGAAAAACGGCCCCGAGAGGTGGACGCAGAAATACATCAGCGCGATCCCGAACGTGAACCAGGCGAAATTCGATTTCAGCGAGCGCCCGAGGAACTGCCGGAATGTGAAATAGTCCGACGTGCGCGGCTCGTACAGCGGCTCGGCGACGCGCGACAGGAACCCCACGCTGATGAACTTCAGCACCCCCGCGATCGCCAGGCACACGATGAACCCGTGGCGCACCCGGTCGCTCAGCCGGAAATGCTCGAGCAACAGACCCGCGCCGATCAGGCACACGAACGTCACCATGTTCACCAGGCCGCTTCGCCGCCCGAAATAAGCCCCGCGCCTCTCCGACGGCACCAGGTCGCCCATCCAGGAGTTCCACGGCGGCGCCGCAATGCTGTTCCCCGCGAAATACACCAGCCAGCACACGACCACCGCTTCCACCGCAAATTTCGGGAACGCGAGAGGGAGGGCGATAAGAAGCGGGTAAACGAGGCCGGCGAGCCCGGCGCCGAGGACCGTGATGCGTTTCCGTCGGCGAACGCGGTCCACGAGATCGACGGCGAACGCGCCGAAGATGGCGCCCAGCAGCGGCGGCCAGGAGCCGAGCGCCGCGGCGAGCGCGGGCGTGGCGCCGAGGAAGACCGCCCACGCGCCGACGTAGTTCTCGCCGAAACCGACCATTCCGCCGTGAAAGCAGCCGTCCACGACGGAGACCCGCAACGAGCGGTCGCGGACTTCGGGCGGGATGGCGGAACTCACGGGCGCAACCTCCGACTCCCGCAGCGGACGCCGCAGGGCTGGACATTATCGACGGGAAAGTCGGGACGGGAAGATTACGCGCGAGCTCCCCCGCCACAAAAAGAAACCGGGGCGGTCGTTTTCACGACCGCCCCGGCTGTTACCTCAAGGTCACTTCACTTCTACTTCCCCGACTTGCCCTTCCGCGACCTGCGCACGACCTTGCGGCCCAGGAGCCACAGCCCGAAGAGGGCCGGGATCTCGATGCCGGTCAAGCCGCACAGCAGGTGGCGTTTCCGCGAATTCCCAACGTGGTGATCGACGCCATTCTGGGGAGAGGCGACTTCGAAGTCGCGCTCGTCCTCAGCGTTGGAGCCGAAGGAGACCCACGGTCCGACAACGTTGGAGCTGGTGATCGTGCGAGCCTGCCAGTGCATCGGGCCGTTCCCGAGGAAAGCGTGGACCTGGGCCGTCGAGCCGGTCGGCAGGAAGATGCTCTCGTAACCGGGCAGGCCGGTGAACGCTTCGCTCGTCGAGCGAACTTCGACCTGGAACTTGAACATCTTGGCCGGGTCGCCGGTGACGACACCCTGGAAGAAGAGGTCGCCGTCGGAGATTTCCGAATCCTGCGGGAGGCTCTGCATGGCACCGTCGAGCTGAGTGAGTCCGGTCGGGGCGGGAGGAGCGAAGCCCGGGAAGAGGCTGTTCATCGTGAAGTCGATGGACGCCGTGGGATTCGCGCCGAACTCGACCCACGCGGAGGACACGCCGACCGAGCGCTGAGCGCGTGCCTGCCAGTGGTAATCGCCGTCGCCGAGCGGGATGGTGACGAACGCCGTCGAGCCGCCTGCGAGCAGGATGGACTCCACGTCCGGGGTGCCGGTGAAGACATCAGCGACGGGCTTGATTTCAAGCTGGAGGCGGATGAGGTCGGTCGGCAGGCCGGGGAGCGTGGAGAAGAGCGTGATGGAATCGTACGTATCCGGACCGCCGACGGGGATGGCCACGCCGAGCGGATCCTGCTGGCCGAGCACCGTCGGGGTTGCCGGCGGGTTAGTCACCTGGTTGGCGTCGATGATGAAGTCGGGCGAGCCACCGGGGAACGCGGCGAACGGGGAGACAGCGGAGGTCGAAGACTCCGTGCGCGCCTGCCAGTCGTAGGAACCATCGGCGAGCGGGACGGTGATCTCGACAACCGAGCCGGACGGGACAAGCGGGCTTTCCACATCGATGACGCCGCTGATCGGGCTGAAGTCGATCTGCAGCTTCGCCAGCGAGCCGTCGGTCGTGGAGACCACACCCGTGAACTTCACGACGTCAGCGTAAACCGTTCCACCGGAGGGAATCGAAGCGCCGCCGAACTCGAGCTGGTCGAGCGCAGTCGGTGCCGGCGGAGCGACGCCGCTTCCGGCGTTCACAATGAAGTCAGTGGAAAGCCCGGCGACGAACTCGGTCCAGGCGGAAGTAGCGCCACCGGGGCCGATCGTGCGGACCTGCCATTCGTAGGAACCGTCGCCAAGCGGGACAGCGACCGTGACGGTCGAGCCGCTGGGGAGGAAGGGGCTTTCGACGTCGGGCGAACCGCTGAGCGAGCCGGGGGCCGCGAAATCGACCTGCATGCGGACGAGGTCACCGGGCAGAGCGCCGGTGGCGACGGCCTGGAACTTGACGATGTTGGTGAAGGTGGTGCCTCCAGCCGGGATGAGGACGTCGGCGGAGTCGAGCTGCGCAAGGGCTGTGGACACCGGGGGCGGCGTGCCACCCGCGGCGATGATGAAGTCCGTATCCGCCGGGAGGCCGAAGTCCGCGTAGCCGGAAGACCCGCCCGTCGAAGTCTGGGCGCGGGCGTGCCAGCCGTACGAGCCGTCGGCGATCG
>JAIOPR010000087.1 GCA_021413805.1 Planctomycetota bacterium | reverse complement strand
CGAGGGTTTCGCCCCCGTCCGCCTCCCGGTCCTGATCGAGCGTTCGGCGACGTGGGAGCAGGACGTCAACCTCTACCGGCCCGAGGAAATCCCGGCCGGGTTCTGTGTCGTCCCCGGCGGGCCGTTCACGTTCGGCGGCACATGGGCCGGCGGCGAGACGCTGGCCACCCTGACGACGCAGGACCTGTTCGTCGCGAAGTTCCCGGTGACCTGCGGCGAATACCTGGAGTACCTCAACGATCTCTGCGCAACGGGGCATCTCGAAGAAGCCCGCAAAAGGCAGCCACGGCACTCCGACCGGAAATGGTGGGTCGAACACGAAGGCCGCTTTGCGCTTCCCCCCGCCGGCTCGGATCCCTCGATGGAATGGGACCCGCGCTGGCCCGTGATGTCGATCGACTGGTTCGACGCAAAGGCGTACTGCGCCTGGAAATCGAAGCGGTCGGGCGTTCGCCACGAGCTGATGCACGAGCAGGAGTACGAGAAGGCCTGCCGGGGGGTGGACGGTCGGATGTTCTCTTACGGCGACGTCTACGAAGGCCCCTACTCGCACACCAGCGTGTCGCTGCCAGGAAAGATGACGCCCCTCCCCGTCGGGAGTTTCCCGGTGGACGAGTCGCCCTACGGGATTCGCGACCTGTCGGGCGGTATGGAAACGTGGTGTTCGAACGCGCCGGAAGCGCCGTTCCGGACCTGGCGGTGCCAGCGGGGGGGCGCCTGGGGATCGACCTCGACCAACGCCCGGTCGGCGTACCGGCACGGGATCGTGCCGACCCACCTGTTCTGGCGGAACGGGGTCCGCACCGTCGTCCGCCCCCTGAGCTTCTGATTACTTCTTGTCGGCCTTCGTCAGCTCGAACTCGACTTCCAGTTCCACGCTCAGTTCGGCCTCACCGCTCGAAACCCCCGGCGCCCGGCCGCCCCCCATCACCGCGACCGCCGCCTTTTCCCCCGCGTCGCCGTCGCTCAGGTCGCGCACCTTGACCGCCCCGCCGACCACAAGGCCGAGCCTGGAGGCAATCGTCTCGGCACGCGCCCGGGCCTTTTTCACCGCTTCGTCCCACGCCTTCGACTGCGCAGCCTCGATGTCCGAGAACGTGAAATGCACGGGCGAAGAGGCGCCGCCCATCCGGCCGGTAAAGACGTTCAGGCCGCAGTTGCCCGCAGCCGTCTCGGCGCCGCCTTTATCGAGAAGCGCGGAGACAAGCGCCGCGACCTCTTCGTTTTTCATCGCATCGACCCCCGGCACCGTGACGCGGACTTCGCTCGTCGCCGAAACCTCGGCGGCCTGCGCATCCGGCGGATTGCCCCCGTTCCAGACCATCATCTGCGCCATTCCGCCCCCCGCCGCCGTCCCGGGGAATGCGAGGCCGCTGTCCACGACCTTCGCCGCCTGCGCGCCCTTTTCCTTGAGCACGCTTTCCAGGTCCGCCTTGAGCGCCGTCAGCTTCTCTTTCAGCTTGGCCACCGCATCCGCCGCCTTCTCGGCCTTGCCGCTCGCGTGGAACGTCACCACCAGCACGTCGGGCTTCGCGCGGGCCGTGCCCTTGCCATGCACGGTAATCGTCTTGGGGTCGTCGGCGTGGGCGAGAAGCGCGAGGCACAGGACGGCGGGGAGGGCCGCGGCGAATCGACGCATGAGAGGTCTCCGGAAAGAGGGCGCTGGGGTGCGGGGGACTGGAATGACTTGCGGGGAAGCGGGGGAAAGGTTGCAGGCAATTCCGACTTCCCCGTGAAGCGTCGCAACACATTGCGCACAAATAGGTTACACCGTCACCACCGAAGAGGAATTCCGCCCCTTCGTCTTCCGAAGCCGTATCTGCGGCCGTTATCCGCGTGATCGGCCGTAATCTGCGTCCGGCCTTTCCTTCAGGAAACGGACGAAAAACAACGGACGCAGATGACGACCGATTTCGCTGAAACGTCGCAGATAAAGACTCCTACCTCCTCTTCTTCTTCATCTGCTCCAGAAACATCCTCGCCGTCGTCGCCTGCACCGACATCGATTGCTTCAGCATCTCCGGCGCCCGCGACAGCCGCGCCTTCACCGTCCCCACCGGCACCCCCAGCTCCTTCGCGATCGCGGCCAGCGACTTTCCTTCGTAGTAGCGCATCTCCACCGTCCGCCGGTACGACTCCGGCAGGGTCCCGACGGAAGCCCGCATGAAGCGCACGACTTCCTCGCCGACCAGGTCGCCGAGGGGCGAGGCGTCCTGCGTTCCCTCCGGCCGGAGCGGCGGCTGCGGCTTCCGCACCGCCGCGTGCTTCAGCACCCCCCACAGCCACCCGCGGAACTCGCCCTTCTCCGGGTCGTACCCCCCAATCGACTCATAAACCCGCACGATCGTGTCGTGCACGATGTCCATCGCGGCTTCCTCGTCGAGCTTCCAGGCTCTTCGCACCTGCGCCACGAGCCCCTGGTATTCGCGGAGGAGGAGGTCGGGGAGGTCACCGGGGTCGGCGGGCATGGGTGAAGTCTACCTTCTGGCTCCACTTCGCGTTCCCGGGCGCGCCGACGCGACCGGAAGTGCGCATTCAATTGAAAGCGCTTCCTGCCTGCGTATGATTCATGTTCATGACGGCGCCCGGCAGGGTCGACGCGGTTGAGCCCGCGCGGCGTGTCGCGCCGTTCATGGAATCCGCCACGAAAGCGTTCGATTCGATGCCAATTCGAGGAAGCACCACCACTGGGAGTGCGTGCGGTACAGCCTGCCAAGGGAATTCGAGGGCGCCGACCTTCATGCGCTTCGCCTGGCGCGCGCGGTCGAGTTGCCGGGCAACGTCCTGTCGGCGCGGATCGAAGTGCGGGGCGTATGCGGGAGCTGCGCCCTGAAGAGCGACAACAAGATTTTCACCGCCACTGTGAGGCCGAGAGGCCGGAAGGGAGAAGCCCATGCCTGACCTGAAGAGTGCCGAAAAGACGAGACCGGCTGCGGGCGCCGGCGCGGGGACGACGAACCGCGACTGGTGGCCGAACCAGCTGAAGCTGGAAGTGCTTCACCAGAACTCCGACAAGTCCAACCCGATGGGCGCGGGATTCGAATACGCGAAGGCGTTCAAGAGCCTCGACTTGAAGGCCGTGAAGAAGGACCTCCTTGAAGTGATGACGAAGTCGCAGGACTGGTGGCCGGCGGACTTCGGCCACTACGGGCCCCTGTTCATCCGCATGGCGTGGCACAGCGCCGGCACCTACCGCACCGGCGACGGCCGCGGCGGCGCGGGCAACGGCAGCCAGCGCTTTGCACCCCTCAACAGCTGGCCCGACAACGTGAACCTCGACAAGGCGCGCCGGCTGATCTGGCCGGTGAAGCAGAAGTACGGCCGCAGGATCTCATGGGCCGACCTGATGATCCTCGCCGGCAATGTCGCGCTGGAGTCGATGGGATTCAAGACGTTCGGTTTCGCAGGCGGGCGCGCGGACACCTGGGAACCGGAGAAGGACATCTACTGGGGCTCCGAGGGCAAGTGGCTGGACGACAAGCGCTTCGCAGGCGACCGGGAACTCGAGAAGCCGCTCGCGGCCGTGCAGATGGGCCTGATCTACGTCAACCCGGAGGGCCCGAACGGCAAGCCGGACCCGCTCGCGGCGGCGAAGGACATCCGCGAGACGTTCGCGCGCATGGCGATGAACGACGAGGAAACGGTGGCGCTCATCGCGGGCGGCCACAGCTTCGGCAAGACCCACGGCGCCGGTCCCGCTACGAACGTCGGGCCCGAACCCGAGGCGGCCGGCATCGAGGAGCAGGGCCTGGGCTGGAAGAGTCGCTTCGGCACGGGCAAGGGCCGCGATGCGATCACGAGCGGCCTGGAGGTGACCTGGACGTCGACTCCCACGAAATGGAGCAACAACTTCCTCTGGAACCTCTTCAGCTTCGAATGGGAGCTGACGAAGAGCCCGGCGGGCGCCCAGCAGTGGAGGCCGAAGGGGGGCGTGGGCGCCGGGACGGTGCCGGATGCGCACGACCCCGGGAAGCACCACGCGCCGGCGATGCTCACCACGGACCTCGCGCTTCGGTTCGACCCCGCGTACGAGAAGATTTCCCGGCGATTCCTGGAGCACCCTGAACAGCTCGCGGACGCGTTTGCCCGGGCGTGGTTCAAGCTGACGCACCGCGACATGGGACCGCGCGCCCGTTATCTCGGCGCGGAAGTCCCGGCCGAGGAGCTGATCTGGCAGGACCCGATCCCGGCGGTCCATCACAAACTGGTGGTCGCAAAGGACATTGCCGCCCTCAAGGCCAGGATCCTGAAGTCCGGCCTGTCGGTGCCAGAACTGGTCTCGACCGCGTGGGCCTCGGCCTCCACGTTTCGCGGCTCCGACAAGCGCGGCGGCGCGAACGGCGCCCGCATCCGGCTGGCGCCGCAGAAAGACTGGGCGGTCAACCAGCCCAAGCAGCTGGCAAAGGTGCTCAAGGTGCTGGAGGGAATCCAGAAGGCGTTCAACGGCACGAAGCCCGGCGGCAAGAAGATCTCGCTGGCCGACCTGATCGTCCTGGCCGGGTGCGCCGGCATCGAGCAGGCCGCGAAGAATGCCGGGCACAAGGTGACCGTTCCCTTCACCCCCGGACGCATGGACGCTTCGCAGGACCAGACCGACTTGGAGTCCTTCGCCGTGCTGGAGCCGGTCGCCGACGGTTTCCGGAATTACCTGAAGCCCGGGCTGGCCGCTTCCGCCGAGGAACTGCTGGTTGACCGGGCGCAACTGCTGACGCTGACCGCGCCGGAAATGACGGTGCTGATCGGCGGCCTGCGTGTCCTGAATACCAATGTCGCGGGAGCCCGGCACGGCGTCTTCACCGGGAAGCCGGGAACGCTGACCAACGACTTCTTCGTGAACCTGCTCGACATGGGGACGACATGGCAGGCGGCCGCGAAGGACGACGGCATCTTCGAGGGCCGGGATCGCGCCACCGGCAAAGCCAGGTGGACCGCCACCCGCGCCGACCTGGTCTTCGGCTCGAATTCCCAGCTTCGCGCCCTGGCCGAGGTCTACGGATGCCAGGACTCCCGGGAGAAATTCCTGCATGACTTCGTCGCCGCGTGGAACAAGGTCATGAACCTGGACCGCTTCGACCTCCGCTGATCGAAACGCGAGCGTGTTCAAAGTCCTCCGGCCGGGAGCAGCGCTGGAAGCCCCGGCGGAGGACGACGGTCCACCGAAGCCCCGGCAGTCCCTCCGCACAGCGGCGGGCTTCAGCACCCCGGCGGGCACGAAGTGAAGTCTACCTTCTGGGCTCGCTGGGCGTCGCGCGGGCGAAAGCGGCGATCAGGTGCGTCGTGTGCGGCGCTGCGCGAAACGCGGCGATGCGACGGGCGGGGCGGCGGGAAGCGGTGCGGCGGGAGGCGCCGCGGGCATGACCGGGGCGGTCGCCGCGTGGTACAGCGCCCACGCGCAGTGCTCGAGGGCCGTCGCAAAGTCCGCGGGAGTGGCGAACCGACGTGCGCGGTCCTTCTGAAGGGCGCACCCGATGGCCTGCGAAGTCGCCAACGACACGGCCGGATTCACCTGGCAGGCCAGCGGCGGAACTTCGCGTTGATGCCGGGCGAGGAGCTCGTCGACGGTCTTCCCGGAAAAAGGAGGCGCGCCCGCGACCAGGTGGAACAGCGTCACGCCCAGCGAATAGATGTCGCTTCGGATGTCGACGTCGGAGGCGCCGCGGGCCTGCTCGGGGGACATATACGTGGGAGTGCCGTTCAGGGCGCCGGAAGCGCCTCCGCCGCCCGAGATGGCGAGCCCCAGGTCCGCGAGCTTGGCCGCGCCGCTCTTCGCCAGGAGAATGTTCCCCGGCTTCACATCCCGGTGAACAAGATTGTTTTCGTGAGCGTGCTGAAGGGCGCGCGCGACCTGGATGCCCAGCCCGAGAGCGTACCTTTCGTCGAGGGCCTGCCCGGGCTGGAGAATCTGCTTGAGGCTCGGCCCCTCGACGAACTCCATCACGAAATAGTGCACGCCCCCCGCGCAGCCGACGTCGATCCCCTGCACGACGTTCGGGTGCGAAAGCCGCGCAACGGCACGCGCTTCCCGCACGAACCGGGCCACGAATTCGGCGTTCTCCGCGAGGCGGGGATGAAGAACCTTGAGTGCGACGACCCGGTCCATCGAGATCTGGACCGCTCGCAGCACCCGTCCTGACTGCCCGCGCCCCACTTCCTCGTGAAGTCGGAACCCGGGAATTTCGAGGGCGTCCTCGGCCGTGGACTGGATCTTCCGGATGACAGAGGCCTGCGCCGCGGAGATCCAGCCCTTTTCAACGAGCATCTCCCCGAGTTTCGCCACGCGCGCCCCCGCCGCTTCGAGGTTCCGCTGGATCCCCAGCGCCTTCTCGAGGCGGTCCTTGGTGATGAACCCGAGCCGGACGGCGACGGCGCCGAACTGCAGTTCCTGGCTCGGGGGCGCGGCCGGATTCTTCGGTGCGGGATCGGGTGTTCCGGGCGGTGGCTTCATTCGTGTCGGGGAGAATGAGAGGATCTCGCAGACACTCTACGGCTATTCCGCGATGGGCCGCAAGACCCGGGCAAGATTGCACCGCTCTCAGGCATCGCCGACCACGCCGCTTCCCTGAGACGGGTGAAGCCTGCCTTCTGGCGCGCTCGCGGCCGGGGCAGCATCTGGTAGTTCGCTGAAGCGCTCTTTAGAATTCGCGGAATCTACCGGTTTCTCTGTGACTGATGAGAGGCAGGATGAATAAACCCAGGAAATCCACCATCGAAGTTCAAGGCACGGCGATCACCATCCTGACGACCAAAGGCGCGGATTTCATTTCGCTGACCGACATGCTCAAGGCCAAGGACGGAGACTTCTTCATCTCGGACTGGTTGCGAAATCGGAACACGGTCGAGTTCCTGGGCATCTGGGAATCCGTCCACAACCCCGGTTTTAATTATGGCGGATTCGCCACAATTAAAAGCCGGGTGGGGCTGAACGCCTACAAGCTCAACGCCATTTGCGTCCGCCAGATGCAGACGCTCACGCTGGGGCCGGAAGCGCTCCGGCGGTTGGTGGGCAAGGAAGGGGCGAAGGAATGAGCCGAATCGACCCGAAGCTTCGCAAGCTCGTTGCCGACCTCGTCGCCTTGCAGAAGCGGGCGAAGGCCCTCGGTATATTCGCGAACGACCGCGAGTTGCTCGAGTGCCCGCACTGTGGCCTGATGGAGGATGTCGCCGCCAACGGCATGCTGATCACCTGCCGGGAACCCGACCTCGGCCTCGACACCGGCCTTCGGTTCAAGCCATGGGGGAAGCGCGCGTTCCGCTGCCCCGCTTGTGGGAAGAAAGTGACGGAACCCCCGCCTGGGCAGTGTCCCGAGGACGCATCGTGAGTCAGGATTCTGTCGCGGCTGCCGGATGATTATATATCATTATCATTATGTGCAATCGCAAGGCACATATTGCACTCATATTAGCACGCTCCGTTGACAACATTATATTCTTCGTGCATTATGCGCATTAGAAAGACACATCATGCTCACAAAAGATCACCAACCCTTCAAGACCCTCGGACCACGCGCGGCCCAGCTCGTGGCGATGCTCTACGAGCGCGAGCGCCACATTTTCACGCTGGCAGACGTCGCCGACATCACCGGACTCAGGGAGCCTTCCCTCCGCAGCTTCGTCCGCACCCTCGTCGATCGCGGCGTGGCGATGCGCCTGCGGTCCGGTCTTTTCATCCTCGTCCCGTTCGAGCTTGGCAGCGCGCGGGAGTACCTCGGCAACCCCTACGTCGTCGCCCGCGAACTCATGGGCAGCAGGATCCACTACCTGTCGCACGCATCCGCCATGGATCTCCACGGCATGGTCACGCAGCCTCAGCTCGCGGTCTGCGTCACCTCGCCCGCCCCGATGCGCGGCCGCACCATTCACGGGACGGAGTTCCACTTCGTCCGCTGCAAGCCGTCGGACGTTTTCGGAACCACCGAGCACTGGGTTGAGAAGCAGGAAAAGGTCGTGGTCAGCGACCTCGAGCGAACGATCATCGACGGCCTCAAGCAACCGGAACACTGCGGCGGCTTGACCGAGGTTGCGAAGGGCCTGTCGATCCGGCTGGCCGACATGAATGCAAGGAAGCTGGTCGACTACGCCCTGCGCCTCAACATCGGCGCGGTGACTCGCCGTCTCGGCTACCTCATGGAGACCTACGGAATCGGATCCCCGGAGGAACTCGGGGAGCTGCGTGCAAATCTCACGTCCACTTACAACCTCTTCGATCCCATCCTGCCGTCCGAAGGAAAATTCCTCGCCCGCTGGCGCCTCCGGCTGAACGTCAGTCCCGAGGAAATCCAAGCCGTGGGGAGGAGCTGATCGATGATCCCGCCGCGAAATCTCTCTCTCCTCGCGAACCGGCTCGCAAAGACCGGCACCCGCCGACTTCCCGACGCCGTCCTTGAGCGCGACTACTGCCTGGCCTGGTTCCTGGTCGCGCTCTCGCGGACGCCCCTTCGCGACCGCCTGGCCTTCAAGGGCGGCACGGCCCTCAAGTGCTGCTACTTCGGCGACTATCGCTTCTCGGAGGACCTCGACTTCACCCTCGCGATCGAGACAACTTTCGAAGAGATCCGGCGCGGGCTCGACCCGGTCTTCGCCGAAGCGAAGCGCGCCACGGGGGCGATGTTCCGTTTCGCCCGGGAGGATCGGCGGACGCACGGGAACAGCCACACGTTCTACCTCGGCTACGAAGGACCGCT
>JAIOPR010000062.1 GCA_021413805.1 Planctomycetota bacterium | reverse complement strand
GGTGAAGGTGGAGGAGAAGGCGTCGCTCGGGCGGAAAGTGACCCTGATGGTCGGCGACAAGGAGGCGGGCCGCCTGGCGAACCTGGAGGACTATTCCTACCGCGTCGAGGCCACCGACCTGAACGAACCCTGCATGGGCGGCGTGGAGCTGAAGGCGGTGATCCGGGAGTAGGTAAGACTGAAATCCTCTGATTCCCGGATTTCCGCAGCTTCGTCTACCGCGCGTCGGCGATTCTCCGCTTCAACGGCTCTGTTGAGGATACGCCACGGGGACTTCAAGCCCGCTATCTCAGCCCTGTGACAGCGACACCCGACGCCTGAGGCCATCGAATCGAGCGACGAGTTTCTCCAAACCATCGGTTCTACCGAAAATTGCGGGCACGTCCTCCAGTTGCGACCAGGCGATCCGCGTGCGGAGACGAATGGAGCCGATCGTCAACTGAAGGGTGCGGAGGAGATAAGGAGTAGATCCTGAGATTCCATTCAGGGTCATGACGTCTCCGTGCGCAGGCCTGAGC
Organism: Planctomycetota bacterium; assembly: GCA_021413805.1. Classification (GTDB taxonomy): domain Bacteria; phylum Planctomycetota; class MHYJ01; order WSZJ01; family WSZJ01; genus WSZJ01. The sequence goes on along the minus strand of JAIOPR010000062.1, from coordinate 4,970 downwards.
TGGAGGTCGAGTCCGCATGGATACGGGATCATCGTGAGATCGGCGCCAGTATCCACCACCACGTCCATTCCGAGGATCGGGCGCCGTTCGAGATCTTCACGCGCGCAATCGGGATCCAGAGGAAGCCCAACGGAGTCAGAACACGCTCGTAGGGGAAGCTAACGGGACGGCTCATTCGCCCGCTTCCCGCAGAACATAGAGATGCCGGGGATCCCGCTCAACGAGGGCGGTTTTGAAGTTCCTATTGCTCCCGCGTGACGGATTGATCGGGGTAGGTCGTCCACGTCGCGCGCTGTAGAGTGGTGTTGCCATGGATGCACGCATGCTCGGCATCGAGGCCAATCCCGGCCGATGGTGGGAGCGGATGCCGTCAAGATGATGCTCGGCCCGGAGACCGCGATTGCGAACTGGTAACCCTTCCGGACCAGCCGGCCTCGCCGCTGGCGCTGCGCTTATCGCGCTGCTCCTCGCGGCCGGTCTCACAGTGCGCGGACAATTCTCGGCCCGCGCGGCGGCCCGCGCGGATTTCGAACGCGCCGAAGCGCTTCGCGTCGAGCGCGAGCACATCGACGATTCGCGACGCGCTGCCGCGAACGCCGCCCAGGAAGCCGAAGTCGTAGTGCGGAAGACGGAGTTGCAGGCGCCCGTCGAGGCGAATCCGTGAAACCTCTCCGCCTGCTCCTGCTCGCGCTCCTCGCTTCCGCCGCCGCCGCCGATCCGCCGCCGCGAACGCCGGAGGACGACCTCCGGGACGCGCTGGCGCACGAGCCGTTCGACGTGAAGTTCGAGCAATCGCTCGCGGAGGTCGCTGCGTTTCTGCAGGAGACGCTTCAGGAAATCTGGCTCGAGGAGAAATAAGAATTTCATGGGAACGGACGTCAACAAAGCGGCGTACTGGGACGCGATCTACCGCGAGGAAACCGTCCCCGGTTGGGATCTCGGGGCCCCGTCGCCCGTGCTCCGCCACGCGATGGAAGAAGGCAGGATCAAGCCGGGGCGTGTCGCGGTCCTGGGTTGCGGCTACGGGCACGATGCGAAGTTGCTGTCAGAGGCGGGCTTAACGGTGCGGGCGTTTGATATTTCCCGGCGCGCGTTAGAAGGAGCGCGAAAACGGTACGGCGAAGAGGAAAAACTCCGGTTCCTCAAGGCGGACATCTTCAAGTTGCCGAAAAAGTTCGCCGGGACATTCGACTACGTTTACGAGTACACCTGTTTCTGCGCGATCGCGATCGGGCGTCGAGCGGAGTACGCGCGCGCCGTCCACGATCTGCTCAAGCCCGGAGGCACCCTGTTCGGCTGCTTCTACAGCCACGGGAGAAAGGGCGGGCCGCCCTTTAATGTCACGCCCACCGAGGTCAGGAGCGTCTTCGGGCCGCTGTTCCGGATCAGGAGGCTTGCGGTCAGCAAGCACAGCGTGGACCGCCGCAAGGGCGCGGAGCTCTGGGCTGAGTTCGACAAGAAATAACCGCGGCCGACGCTCCCCGTGTCCCCGCGCGACGCCAGGGAGTAACAGTCCGTTCCTCCGTCGATTGCCTCATCGCGGCGTGCGCGCTGCGCCATCAATTGACGGTGCTTCACCGCGACCGGGACTTCCATCGGCTCGCGAAGGTGTCGCCGCTGCGTCAGCGAAAGCTGTAGCCGCGCCGGGGGGATCGCCGGAGGGGCCAGGTCGACCGTCCTCCTCGACGCCAACCCGCTACTTCTTCCGCTCGATCGTCGTTTTCCCGCCCATGTCCATGTCGATGTCGAGCTCGATTTCCTGGCCCTTCGCGTCCGTCGTGCGCTTGCCCTTCATCTTGGCGGTCATCTGGAGGATCGCGTTCGGCTGGGTCGCGTCGATGCAGACGTCGAGGTTCAGCTTGAACTTGAAGCTGATGGGCTTGTTCAGCTTGGCCTTCCCCAGGCTCAGCGCGCTCAGCTCGATCTCCCCCTCCATCTTCCCGAACAGAGCCCCGTCGCGTTTCTCGACGGAAATCAGCTTCAACGTTCCTTTCGACTTCTCCAGGTCGAAGGAGTCCTCGTCCTCCAGGATGCCGGCGGCGAACTTCTTCGCGCTCAGGTCCCACGACTCGCCGACCTTCACCGGCTTCCCGGGCGCCAAAACTTCCTGGATGTCCGGCTTCCCCTCCTTCTTTCCGTCCTTTTTGCTCACCGCGTCCTTGATCGCATCGACGTCTTCCTCCGGCAGCTCCGACCCGTCCTCGGCCGTGAACTCCCAGCCGGCCTTCCCTTTCTTGCCGAGCACCGTTTTTCCCTTGAACCCGAAATCCTCTTCCTCCCCCTCGACGAGGTGCTTCGCTTCGGCAAACACGAATTTCCCCTCGGACATGTCGTCCGCCTCGACCTTGACGACCTCCTCGGTGTACTCGAACGACTTCACGTCCTTGTTGTCGTTGTCCTGCATCACCTTGCCGCCGGAGGAAACCACCATCTTCATTTCCATCTTCTCCTGGCTCGTGTGCTTCGTCACGTCGCCGACCTTCGGGACGTACTTCAACTTCAGGTCGTAGGTGTCGTCCGCGCGGACGGCCGTGACGAGGAGCAGGGCGAACGCGAGGGACGAGAAGAGGGTCTTCATGGGATTCCTTTTCTGAAGAGTTCGAGGCGCTGTCCGGGGGCGGCGGATTCTAGCAGAAGCGGAATGCCGTGCGGAGACCGCCAGCATCCCCGGGGCGCAGATCTTGACCGGGGGATCTTGTTACGCCGAGGGAAACGATCGCCGCGCCGAGACAAGCCTTCCCGGCCGCAGGCCCTTGCGGGCTGCGACCGGGAAGCGATCTTGCGCGAGTAATCTCAACCGGGTCCGCCGAACTACCGGACCACGTCAACGTTGCGAGTCTTCCATTCCTTCTCGATCAGGTCCGCAACCTTCGTGGTGGCGGCGTGAGCAACGATCGCGATACCGCCCTTATGAAGGTGAGCCTGGACGTGCTTGGCCTTGGCTTCCGACACGCCCGCGCCGACGAGGGCGCCGACGATGCCGCCGACAGCCGCGCCCGCACCCGCGCCCGCAAGAGCCGCAGCCAGCGGTCCGGCGATGACGAGACCGAGCCCCGGGATCACGATCGAAGCGCCCGCGACCGCCAGGACCGCTGCCACTGCGCCGACCGCGACGCCGACCGCGCCGCCTGCCACTGCGCCCTGAAGGGACGCGGACTTCTCGGGGATCATGAAGTGCCTCTTCATCGAGTTCTCGGACATCACCACGGTGAATTCCGCGGGCGTGCAGCAGCCCGAGAGAGCCGTCGACCACGCGGCATCCGACTGATCGCGATTGTCGATCAATCCGATGACGGTCGTGTAGGTCACCTTCTCCTGGGTCTGAACGCTCATGAATCACTCTCCTCAACAGGCACGCAGCCAGACCGCGTGCAAAGACCACGTAAGAAGCGCCGCCCACAGCGGCGCGAGGAATTCCGGAATGCAACCCGCATGACCTCTCATCACGCGGCGATGCCGGTCCAGAAACCCGGACCCGTGAAATAATTCCCTTCAGCCAGCCGTCGCCAGGAAGAAATGACCTGCGTAAACCCCGAAGTTCCATTGCTCGCCGGCCCAGTTCGGCCTGGACCGCCTGCACTGCCTCGACGTTGATGTGGTCCTTGGCGAGGAGCGTCAGTTTCTTGTCGGCCCGGCGTCCATCACCTCATCGTTCTTCGCCTCTTCCATGAACTCCTTCCTCGGCGTGGTTGGACGGTGCGACGCGGGGCGTATGTCTCACGCGCTGAAGTGCTTTCCTCGATACCCCAGCCCATCGCTCTGCACGCCCGATGGACAGGGCTGTACGAATTTCCGCTGAAACCCGCGCGAGAGCACTTCCCCGATCGGCACGGGAAATGAGTTTTGGACCTCATTGAATCCGAAGCCTGTCAAACGATCGGAGGCACCCATGTGGTGGATCTACGGGCTCTGGGGACTTTGTGAGATCGCGCTCATGGTCTGCGCCGCGATGAATGAGCGGGACGCGCCTCTACCCGCCCCGAGGCTGGACCGTGGGCCGTTTTTTAGAGATCTGCCAGCGATCTGGGCGATCGGGGGAATCGCCTGCTTCCTCGCGCTCATTTATTATTTCAGCTGGCTGGGCCGTTTATTCGAGCCCTGATCGCGCGGCGCCTTCTTCCGTGCCCTTCCGTGCGTTCCGTGTGGCGCCGTTTTTCCTCCGGACTGCTCCGTGCCACGCGCTTAACGAGCTGAAAGGCCAGGAAGAACGGCGGAACACGGAGCGCACCGAAGGACGGAAAGCACGGAGAACGGCGAGGGCATTGAAAGACGACGATCAGCACACGCTCATTCGTGTTTCGCCGCTCCCCGTGTTTCCTTCGATGTCTAGTGGCCGAACACTTCAGCCAGCCGTACGTTCTCGACTCCTGCCAGGTCTACCCCCAGGTTGTAACCGTCCTGGTTGTCGAAGCGAAAGTTCGTGGAAGTTGATAAAGGTCCGGCTGGTGAGGCCGAGTTCGGGGTTCAGATCGGCGTGTGTGGTGTCCGTGAAAGCGATGGGGCCGAACAGGTCGGTGAGCACGGTTGCGGCGGCGCCGGACTGGATGGAGTGGCCGCTGACGTAGGTCGGGAAATTCGGTGTGGTGAGGACGGGATCCCAGGCGGGGTCAATATTGGCCTGGATGTAGGTGATTGGCCGCAGCAGGTAGGTCTCGTACTTGACGCGCCAGCAGACGATGAAGGCGTCGGCGAGCGCCATGCCGACGCGGGCATAGGCTTCAGCGGCGACGTCCAGGTGGTCGTAGGAAGCGGTGCGCAGGACGATGCCGGTCAGTGCGATCATGTGTCCCCCGGGAGTGCCGGTCTGGGTCGGTCCATCCGCCCAGTAGTGACAGATGACCAGCTGATCGGCCGTGAGGCCCGCCCCGGCGTCGCCGGTGGTGTTGTAGACGTCCAGGGCTGCGGCATAGAAGGGACTCGAAGGATTTGTGCTGTACGGCGGGTGTCCGGCGGCGTTGAACTCGTTGGCG
>JAIOPR010000061.1 GCA_021413805.1 Planctomycetota bacterium | reverse complement strand
GATTCGCAAACCCGCCGACCGGATCCTGGCGGAACTGGGCGTGCCCATGGCCGACGCCGGCAACGGGATCATGATCGTCGATCCGCCGCACGCGACCTCGGCGCTCATCGCGGCCTGCTACGCCGCCGGCGCGCGATTCCTCAACCTCACGGTCGTCCGCGACGTGATCTGGCGCGAAAGCCGCCTCGATGGCCTCGTGATCAACGCAGCCCCCTATTACCACATGCCCCACGGGACCGCGCATGTGGACCCCGTCCCGCTCGAGTCGCAGATCGTGGTCGACGCGACCGGGCACGATGCGAGCGTCGTGAACATGCTGGCGAAGCGCTCTCTCTGCCCCCAGCCCCCGGGCAACGGGGCGATGTGGATCGAGGAGTCCGAAGAAGAGGTCGTCAAGCGGACCGGCGAGTACGTCCCGAACCTCTGGCTGTGCGGTCTTTCGGTCGCGGCTGTGCACGGCACGCCGCGCATGGGGCCGGCGTTCGGGGCCATGCTGCTGTCCGGCGAGCGCGCCGGGGAGCAGATCGCGGCGAAACTGCGGCGCCCCGCCGCTCCCGCTTCCACCCAGTCGTTCAAGTCTCCCACCGTGGCGCCGGCAGCGACTCCCTTTGTCCGTGTCAACCTTCCGCCCCCGCCGACCGTCGCCCCGACTCCCGTCGCGCACACCCGGTCCTTTGCCCCGGTTGTGCTCCCCGGCGCCGTTCCCGTCGTCCCCGCCAGCGCGCCGATGTCTACCAATCGCTTCGCCCCGGGCACGGTGGCGCCCGGAGGGAAAGCCACCCCGAGCAGCGGCATCATGCCCGCCGTCAATGTGCCGATCCCGGCACAGGGCAATTCGAGCGTCCCCAGGACCCCGAGCAGCGCGGGATTGCCGGCGGTTCCGGTAGCGCCTGCCGTTGCACCCGCCCCGTCCAACCCGCCCAGCCAACAACTGAACAAGCCTCCCGGGACCGATGCCCCGGCAACCGGTATTCCCACCGTCAACCCGGAAACCAACCGGTGGCTCCGCGGCGGGACAAGCCGGTACTTCAAGAAAAAGCCCTGAGTCGATTCCCTCACGCTTTTCCCGGAGGCCGCTTCGGCGGCCTCTTTTTTTGTTGCCCGCAAGGGTGCTGCGGCTAGTCTTTCCGCCCCTACTGGCCCGGGAGCCACCAGACCTTTCCCTCAACTTGTGGAGATTCACCATGCGCCTTCTGCCTGTGTTCGTCCTCGGCCTCGCCTTCGCGCTGAACGCGTGCGCCGAGGACATCGTGACGCTCAAGAACGGGGACAAGCTGTCGGGAACCGTCGTCGATCTCAACGGCGGAAAACTGAAGTTCAAGACGGCATACGCGGGCGAAATCCTGATCGAGTGGGCGCAAATCCAGACTCTGACGACCGAGGGGAAGCACAAGCTGAAACTCGACGACGGGCAGATGGTCGAGGGCAAGATCACGACGACCGACAAGGGCACCATCCGGGTCGAGGACGAAGCGCTCAAGTCGCCGGTCGAGGTTGACCCCGTGCGCGTCGCAAAAATCAACGAAACCCCGACCGAATGGCACGGGTTCGTCGAGGTCGGCTACCGCCAGTCCTCGGGGAATACCCACAAGCAGGCCGGCATCGCCCAGGCCGAACTCCTCCGCGAAACCGACCGCGACCGGTTCCTCATCAAGGCCATATTCCGCTACGGCCGCTCCGAGAAAGTCACCAACGAGCGCGCCGCGTACGGCATCCTTAAGTACAACTACAAGTTCACGCCGGTGTTCTACGGGTACATCAGCGAAGAGCTGTTCCACGATTATTTCCGCGACGAGCGCATCGGGACGTTCACGTCAGTGGGCGTCGGGTTCGACATCCTGCACAAGGCGCCGATCCACGCCTGGACCGGCGGGGAAATCGACCTTTCCGCCGAAGCGGGCATCGCCTACGCGACGAACGACCACTATGTCGGCAAAGACGAGGGCCACCTCGCTGGACGCGTCGCCTGCCACCTCCGGGTTGCGCTTCCGCTCGGCCTCGAATTCACCAACGACGCCACGTTCTACCCGAACTTCGAGCACAGCACGGACTGGCAGGCGCGCGACGAAGCGGCGCTGTCCGCGGGGATTGGGAAGGGCTGGACGGCGCGGGTCGGCGCGATCTGGGAATACGACCATGTGCCGCCGGCCGGGTTCTACCGGTTCGACGTGCTGTATTTCGCGACGTTGGGCTATAAGTTCTAAGCCTCTAGAAAACACAAACCCGGAGACCAGCCCATGTTGAAGGAATTCCGCCAGTTCATCATGCGCGGCAACGTCGTCGATCTCGCCGTCGCGGTCATCGTCGGCGCCGCGTTCGGCAAGATCGTGACCTCGTTCGTCGCCGACATCATCATGCCTCCGCTTGGCATGGCCATGGGCCACGTCAATTTCACGGATCTTGCCGTCAAGCTCTCGGACGGGAAAGACGGGAAGCCGGTCCTGCTGAAGTACGGCAATTTTCTCCAGGCCGTCTTCGACTTCACGCTCGTTGCCATGGCCATTTTCGCGATGGTCAAGGCGATGAACACGCTCCAGAACCTGCGCAAGAAGGAAGAGCCGGCCCCGCCGCCCCCGCCGAGAACAAAGGTCTGCCCGGAATGCGCGATGGACATTCCCGTGACGGCACGGAAATGCGGCCATTGCACGTCGGTGCTCGCGTAACCGAGAAACCCTGTCAGCGGGCCGCCGCGATCAGCGTGGCGGCCCGTTATTGTTTCGGGTGCTATCGGGACTTCTTCTTCGCGACGGGCGAACTGGACTTTGCCTTCTTAGCAGCTCTCGCCGCTTCCGCCGATCGCCGCGACCACGCCACGAGCTTCTCCGCGTCTTCCAGGACTTCCGCGGGCACCTCGTAGTAGCTCTTCATCACCATTTTCTTCGACGGGGAAAACGGCTTCGACCCGAGGGCGACGAATTCGGCGACTGTGGATTCATCGACGCGGAGGAACATGCCGCCGCGCCAGGTCATACCGAAGAGCACGCCGCCGAGCATCAGGCCGTGGCCGCCGAACATGGCGCGGGCGGTGGCGCCTCGGAGGCCGGCGAGCTGGTCCATCACGAATGTCTGGAACGTGTCGGGACCCTTCACCATCAGAGGCTGGCCTTGAGCGCGTCCCTCAGGATGTCGAGGCCCCGGTCGAGGTCGGCTTTCTTGACGTTGAGGGGCGGGATGAAGCGGATGACGTTGTGCGCCTGGCCGCAGTAGAGGAGCACGAGGCCGCCCTCCTGGCATTTCTTGCGGACGACCTCGACGAGCTCGGCGTTCGGCTGGTTGCCGTTCTTGACGAACTCGATGCCGATCATGAGCCCCGGGCCGCGGACGTCGCCGATCACGGCGAATTCCTTCTGCATGGCGAGCAGGCGGTCCGTCACGTACTTCCCCGCGATCCGAACTTTCTCGAGGATCTTTTCCTTCTTCATCGTCTCGACGACCGCGAGGGCCGCCGCGCAGGCCACCGGGTTGCCGCCGAACGTCGAGCCGTGCGCGCCCTTTTCCCATTTTTCCATGATCGATTTCTTCGCGCACACCGCGCCCAGTGGCAGGCCGCCGCCGATCGCCTTGGCGACCGCCATGATGTCGGGGGTGACGCCGAAGTGCTGCGCGGCGAACCACTCGCCCGTGCGGGCGAAGCCGGTCTGGACTTCGTCGTACACGAGGAGAATGCCGTGCTTGTCGCAGAGCTTGCGCAGCTCGACGAGGAAGCGCTTCGGCGCGGGCGTGTACCCGCCCTCACCCTGGATCGGTTCGAGGAGGAACGCGGCGATTTCCTCGGGCGCAAGCCTCGTCTCGAACATGTCCTGGATCGCCGCGAGAACCGCGTCGGTCGCCGCATCGTCGCCGCCGAGCCGGAACGCGCTCGGGAACGGGATGTGGACGACCTCGGGGACCAGCGGCCGGTACTTCTTCCGGTACTTCGCCGCGCTCGCCGTCAGCGACAGCGAGCCCATCGTCCGCCCGTGAAACCCGCCGCTGAACGCCACCACCGCCTGCCGCCCCGTGACGTACCTCGCGAGCTTGAACGCCCCTTCAATCGCCTCCGTCCCGGAGTTCGAGAAGAAAAACCGGTCGAGACCTTCGGGCATGATCGACTGAAGCGCCTCGCCGAGTTTGAGCATCGGCTCGTGGAAGAACACGCCGCCGGTATGCATCAGGGTCCGGACCTGCTTCTCCACCGCTTCCACCACCGCCGGATGGCAATGGCCGAGCGCGAGGGTCGCGGTGCCGCAGGCGAAATCGAGGTAGGTGCGGCCGTCGTCGCATTCGACCTGGCAGCCGGAAGCGCGGATGGCGCCGAGCGAGGTCGCCCAGCCGAGGACGGGGGCGAGGACGGCGGGGCCGCGGGAGGAAAGAGTCGGCAGAGACTTCTTGGTGGTCATGGAGGCGGTCCTCGGTGGGAAGGAAAAACGGAAGGGACGAATGTTCAATGATCGATTGTCAATTTTCAATGATCAATGAACGGCATGGATCATTGAATGTTGCCCTCATTTCCAAGGACAATGAGCGCTCGTCCCTCAAAACCCTCTTCCCGCGAGACACATTCATGGCTTTCCAGGGCGATGTCGGCCAGATCGGGCTTGCCGACGTCCTCGGTTCAATCGCCGCAAACCAGCTCGCCGGCACGCTCCACGTGACCAGCGAGCGGGGTGAGGCGTGGCTGGCGTTCGATGGCGGCACGGTGAAGGGATTCACGCGCGGGCCGGGGAAGGCTATTTCGGGGGAAGACACGTTTCGCGCGAGGGCGACGCAGCCGGCCGACGAGGTGGATGCGCTCATCAAGAAGAAAAAGCGCACCAAGAAGACGTGGCCCGATTTCCTCGAGGGGCAGGACGTCATGACCGCCGACGCGTTCCGCGGCATCCTCACCGCCGAACTCATCGAGAACGCCGTCGAAATCTTCTTCTGGTCCCCCGCCATGTTCGACTTCGTCCCCGGCCTCCCCGCTCCCGACCTTTTCGGCGAAGACCTCGGCGTTGCGCTCGACGTGAACTCGCTGCTCATGGAAGCGGCCCGCCGGCGCGACCACTGGGAGATGATCAACAAGGTCATCGCCTCCCCCGACGACGTCTTTGTCCGCCGCCGCGCGGAGCCTCCCCCCGGGGTTTCGCCGCTTCAGCAGAAAGTCTGGGAGATGTGCGACGGCGGGACGTCGGTGAAGATGCTGGAATCGTCCACCAAGGGGACGCGGTTCTCGACGTTCGACGCGGTTTCAGAGCTCGTCCGGGGCGGCCACCTGCGGGCGCTTTCCGGCGACGAAATGGTCCGGCTGGGCGAGGAACACGCCCGGGCCAGCCGCACCGGCGAGGCGATCAGGCTCTTCCGCAGGGCGCTGGAAACCGAGCACGCGAACATCGGGGTCCGCGAAAAGCTCGCCGAGGCCTACGTCCGGCACGGCGACCAGGCGAAGGCGTCGGGCGAATACAAGATGCTGGCGCATCGAGCGCTGGAGCGGGGTGAAGCGGTGGCCGCGATCGGGCTGTACAAGAAGGCGATCGCCTGCTCGCCGGAGGATGCGCCGGCCCGGGAAAAACTGGTCCAACTGCTGAGGGACGCCGGGCAGCGGGCGGAAGCGGCGACGGCGGCGCTCGACCTGGCGGTCATGGCCCGCAAGATGCTCCTGCACGACCGGGCGCTTCTGGCCCTGGATGCCGCCGTGGAACTCGCCCCCGAGAACAAGTCCGCCCAGGAACTCCGTCTCGAGACGCTTCTCGCCTTGGGCCGCAAGTCAGAGGCAGTCCGGCAGCTGGAAGCGATGACCGAGCGGGCGTGGGGCGACGACGAGGTCGTCGCGCTTCTTCAGCGCGCCGTGAAAATCGAGCCGGCGCGGCAGGACCTGAAGAAGCGGATCGACGACATGAAGAGCGGGCGGCTGACGCGGCGGAAAGTGCTGCTGCGGCGGGTTGTCTGGGGGATCTGCCTGGGTGCGGTCGTCGCCGGCTCGGGGTTCGTGGCGTTCTGGGAGCTGCGCGCCCGGATCGCTTACGACGCCGACCTTCACGCGATTCACCTGAACATGGTCAACGGCGAATACGCGCCGGGCATCGAGCGGCTCAGGACGTTCGCCGCCACCCATCCGTGGACGCTGGCCGCACGATCGGCGCGCGAGGAGGCGGAATCGATTCGCGAAGCGCGGATCCGCATCCTGAAAGGAAAGCTCGAGGCGGCGCCGGACACGGAAACAGACGCGATCGAGAAAGAAATCAAGGAGTTGGGCGGGTAGCTTCTTTGCCCGGGGGCGCGAGTTCGACCCGGTTGCCGCCGGCGGCCTTTGCCCGGTACATCGCGAGGTCGGCCGTCCGCACGAGTTCCCGCGATGACATCCCCTCCCCCACCGCGGCGATCCCGATCGACGCGGTGATCGCGGGCCCAAGTTCCTGCTCGATCCGGACCCGCAGCCGCTCGGCCGCCGTCCGCCCGGCCGGGCCGTCCACCTCCGGGAAAACGAACACGAACTCGTCGCCGCCGTAGCGGAAGGCGAGGTCGACATGGCGCCGGAGCGTCGTCATCGCCGCGCGCCCGACCTTTCGGAGCGCGCCGTCCCCGGCCTGGTGGCCTTGCGTGTCATTGAACTGCTTGAACCCGTCGAGGTCGGCCAGCGCGAGCGACAGCGAGTGCTTCATCCGTTTCGCGCGCTCGACCTCTTCGACCACCCGCTCGTTGAAATGCGCCCGGTTGTAGAGGCCCGTCAGCGAATCGGTGATCGCCAGCTTCTTCAGCTCCCGCTCCAGGCGCTTGCGCTTCCGGATGTCCTTGGAGATCCCGATGGTGCCGAGCAGCTTCCCGTCCTCGTCGCGGAGCTGGGACATCGTGACCGAGACGTCGATGACCCGCCCGTCGCGGTTCTTGAGGCGCGTCTCGTAGTCGATCACCCGCCCCTTCTTCTCCACAAGCCGGAGCAGTTTCTTCCGCTCCTCCGGCTCTTCCCAGATCTGGTCCGCGGGCTGCCCGATAATTTCAGCGCGCGACCAGCCGAACAGCCCCTCGGCCGCCGGGTTCCACTCGACGACCCGCGCCGACTCGTCCGTCGTGACGATGGCGTCGGCGGAGTGCTCGAGGATGGCGCGAAGGTAGGCTTCTGTTCGGGAGAGCATGAGGGGCGGGATTCTAGCGGCAACCTGCCGAAGCGCAACCCGTCCCATAAAAAAACGCCGGCTTGTGGGCCGGCGTCGGGTTCACGTTGGGCGGGCGGCTAGACGAACTTCACCAGCGTCAGGTCGTTCTGGTACCCCTTGCGGAACTGATAGTTCACCTCGTCCATCACTTCGCGCATCAGGAAAATCCCCATCTGGTGCTTGCGCTCGTTCTCGAGGTGCGCGCGGAGCTCGGCTTCCATCATGCCGGACGAATCGCAGTGGTTGGTGAAGTCCTCGATGACCGCCTTGAACCGGGTGTCGTCGAGGTCGATCGAGAGGCGGATGTCGCCCTGGCGGTTCGTCCCGCGGGCGTGGTCGATGATCGAGGCGAGCGCTTCGTCAACGGCCAGCGTCACAAGCCGCCCGTCGCGCTCCGAGTACCCCTTGTCGGCCCACATGGCCTGGACGGCCGCGCGGATGTCCACGAGATGCTTCGGGTCGCAGGCAAACGTCAGTTCCTTCGTATGCGTCTTCGCGTTCATGGTCTCCCTTTCAGACTCACCAGTTTATCAGCCCCCTGATTGTCGTCCAAACATTTACGAAACTTAAAACATTCCAAACCTGTCTCTTGGAAGCGGTCTGATGGAATTGAAGCAGCGCGTTACTTCTTCTTCGGCTCGAGGGCCGGCACCGCGTATTTCAGCCCTTTCACGTAGCGGGCCCGGAGGCGTTTCATGTAGAGGTTGAGCGCCTGCTTTTCCATCGTCGCCTTTTCAATCCGGTCGCGCAGGGACTCGAACGTCTGCGGATTCGCCTGGTCCTTTTTGACAAGCCTGATAAGGAAGTACCCGGCGTCGGTCTTCACCACGGGGGACAACGCACCGGGGTCCTGAAGCGCGAAAGCGGCGTCCTCGAACTCCGCCCCGAGCGAGGACATCCCTTGGATGAACGGGGGCAATTCGCCGTTTCCCTTGGAGGAGGCCGTGTCCTCAGACTCCGTTTCCACCAGCTTTGAGAAGTCGGCCCCTTCCTTCACCTGCTTGCGCAGCTTCTCCGCTTTCCCCACGTCCCGGACGAAAATCACGGCCACTTTTACGTTGGGCTCGGTGTAGTAAGAGTACGCCAGCATGTATTCCAGCAGCACCTGGCGCTTCATGTCGTCGTTCGCCTTCATTTCGGTCCTCAGCTGGTCCACGGTCTTCCCCATCTGGGCCAACACCTGGGCCAGCGGCGGCTTCCCGGAGGCCTTCAGCTGCTTCTCGCGGTCCTGGATTTCCTTCTCGACCCGGGCGTCGAGTTCCTTCTCGGTGACCGAAGCGCCCGTATCGCGGACCCCGCAATCGAAGACGTACCGGAGGACCATTTCCTCGACCGTCTCGCGACCGAACCACTCGACGGCGTTCCGCAGGAATTCCTCGCGCGTGATCTTGTGCCCGTCCATCTCGGCGACGACGTCGGGAAGGCCGAGAAGCGGCTGATCGCCGGGGCCGGGGTCGCCCGCGGCGTTGCCGCCCGAGCCGGCGGCGGGCGGCGGCGTGACCGCAGGAACGGGGGCCGCGGGGGCGGTTGCCGATTCCCCTGGCTCGTGTTTCGAGGGTTCATGCCGCTCGGGGGTGGAAGCGCAACCCGCCGCGAGACCTACGAGAACCGCTGTCGCAAACCAACGCATCCGGCCTCCTATCCCCCCCGGGACTGGAGAAACTCCACCACCGAGCGGATGGATTCCTCAAGCGGCCGGCGCGGCGTCCAGCCGAGCTCGGCCCGCGCTTTCGCACACGACGCCACCAGCGTGGCCGGGTCCCCGGCTCTTCGCGGCCCGTCGCGGAACGGGACCGGTTTGCCAAGCACCTTACCGACCGCCGCCACGACTTCGCGCACGGTCGTCCCGAGTTCGCTCCCGAGATTGTACGCCGCCCCCTGCCCCGGACGGAGGCGTTCCAGCGCCCGGACATGCGCGTCGGCCAGGTCCCGGACGTCCACGTAATCCCGCACGCAGGTTCCGTCGCGAGTTTCGTAGTCCGTCCCGCAGACGGTGAAGGGCTGATTTTTCATCGTCGCCCGGATCACGATCGGCAGCAGGTGCGTCTCCGGCTCCCGGATTTCCCCGAGATGCCATTCCGGCGCCGCGCCGCAGGCGTTGAAATAGCGAAGCGAAGCGTAGGCGAGCCCGTCCGCGGGCCGGACGTCCTCGAGAACCTCTTCGAAATGCTTCTTCGTCCGCCCGTAAGGGTTTATCGGGTGCTGCGGCGCCTGTTCGTCGATCGGCGACTTTTCCGGCGTCCCGTAGACCGCCGCGCTGGAGCTGAAGACGATCTTCCGGCAACCCACGAGGCGCATCGCCTCGAGCAGCCGAAGGCTCCCCACGACGTTCACGTCGTAATACAGCCCCGGGTTCGCGACCGATTCCGGCACGACCGCCTTCGCGGCAAAGTGCATCACGGCTTCCGGCCGGAACGCCCCGAAGGCTGCGTCCAGCCCCGCGCGGTCGCGCAGGTCCGCCCGGAAAATCTGCTTCCCGATGCACGCCCAGTCGTGCCCCGTGGAGAAATCGTCCAGGATGGCGATTTCGTGGCCGGCGAGCCGAAGCGCGCGTCCCGTCACGCTGCCGATGAATCCCGCGCCGCCGGTGACGAGGACCCTCAAGAGCGTTTGCGTCCGCTGTCGGCCCGCGCGACCTGCTCCTGGAAATACGGAAGCGTCAGCTTCAGCCCGACGGCGCGGGTGATGCGCGGCTCCCAGCCCAGCGTCGCCTTCGCCTTCGAAATGTCCGGGCGGCGCTGCTTCGGGTCGTCCACCATCGCCGCCTTGTGCACCACGCGGCTCTTCGACCCCGTCACCGCGATGATCTCCTTCGCCAGCGTCAGGATCGTGATCTCCACCGGGTTCCCCATGTTCACCGGGCCCGGCTCCCTGCCCTGGAGCAGCCGGTAGATCCCTTCAACAAGGTCGCTCACGTAGCAGAAACTCCGCGTCTGCTCCCCGTTGCCGTAGACGGTGATGTTTTCGCCGCGAAGCGCCTGGCCGAAGAATTGCGGGAGGGCGCGGCCGTCGTTGAGGCGCATCCGCGGGCCGTAGGTGTTGAAGATGCGGATGATCCGGGTGTCCACGCCCCGGGTCCTCTGGTACGCAACGACCAGCGCTTCGGCGAACCGCTTCGCTTCGTCGTACATGCTCCGCGGGCCGTTCGGGTTGACGTGACCCCAGTAGGTCTCGCGCTGCGGGTGTTCCAGCGGGTCGCCGTAGACTTCGCTCGTCGAGGCCTGGAGGAAGCGCGCCTTCTTTTTCTGCGCGAGGATCAGCGCGTTTTCGGTCCCGGCGCTTCCCACCCGCAGCGTCTCAATTTGCAGCCTCACGTAGTCTTCGGGCGACGCCGGGCTCGCGAAATTCAGGACGGCGTCCACTTTCCCGGGGACGGTGAATGGAAGCGTGATGTCCTGCTTGATGAACTTGAACCCGCGCGTTTTCGCCAGGTGCGCGATGTTCGCGGGCGACCCCGTCAGGAAATTGTCGACCGCGACAACCTGGTGGCCCTTCGAGAGGAAAAGGTCGCACAAGTGCGACCCGATGAAGCCGGCACCACCGGTAATGACGACGCGCATCGGGAAGGGCTCCGTTTGGGGAGGCGCGAATCTTACGCGGGAGCGACCCGAAGTCAACCAGCTGGTCCTGCTTAGCGATCCGGCTGCGTCTCGAACCAGCGAGCCCGGATGTCGGCGACGCGGCGGTTGAGGTACCCCTCGACGGTTTCACCGACGACGTCGTCCCCGGCGTGGTATCCGGCGGCTACGCGGCGGAGGCGTTCGACCTCGCGGCGGACCGGCGATTCCGCGGAAGGTTTGGCCATTTCCGCGGGGTTGTCGGTGGCTTTCGTGTCCGCGGCCGCTTCGACCGATCTTGCCTGGTCCAGCCGGATCTTGATCCCCTCCCCCGCGTCCGGCGCTTCGAAAACAGGCTTGAGCCGTTCGAGGTCCTCGTGAATGGAGACGGAGGTCCACCACCCGGGGAGGAAATGCCGGACCACGCCTTTCGAGGTGCAGAAGTAGATCCCGATGACCCCGGTGGGGCCTGCATCGCCTTCTTCCGAGGGCGCGACCTTGGGGTCCCTGTCGTCCGGGGCGAATTTGACCTCTGCGTTCCACCAGAGGAGGACGAACCTCGCGTTTAACTCGGTCGCCAGCTCGGTTTTTGCCAGCTCGCGGCGCAGTTCGACCCCGGCCCGCGAATGCGGCGTGTCCAGCGGCCCGTCGGCACAAACGAGAAAGATCGGGCGCTTGAGCCGCGCGGCCTGCTCGAGCGCCGCCTTGATGCCGGTCGCCCAGCGCGGTTTGCCGATTTCGCGAAGCGCGTTTCGGAGGCGCATCTTGATCTCGGCGTCCTCCGTGCGTTCGATTTCCTTCTCGATCAGCGGGCGCGCCGCCGGCCCGAGCCCGATCAGGTCCTGTTCGGCCTGTTCGCGCACGGACCACGAATCGTCGGCGAGCTTCGCGAGAAGTGCCTGGAACGGCGCGTCCACGGGTTCTTCCGCGCACGCCGACATCGAAGCGAGGACCAGGGTGAGCAGGGCGAGGAAACGGGCCATCGGTCAGCGTTCTCCGTGGAGGATCTTCAGCGCTTCGTCACCGGTCTTCCCGAGGACTGTATCACCGGTATCGTAGCACTGGAGCAGCCGCGGGAGAATGCAGGCCACTTCGCTGCAGGCTTCCGGGGAATGTCGGCCGCCGATTGGCGGGTGCGGGTTGGCGGCGAGTTCCTTGGCGATTTCCTTCCGCGCCACGGCGCGAACGTCTGCGAGTTTCGTTTCGTCCGCAGCGAGGAATTCCAGGGCGCGCTCGCCTTCCTTGCGGAAACGTTCGGCGCTCCACCAACCGCGGAGAAGGTGCCGGACGCCAAGCTTGGGCGAGATGAAGAGCACGATCGCGCCCCCGGTGCCTTCGGCCTGGGGAAACTCCAGGACGGGTATGTCAGGTTCGGCGGAAAGATACGCCGTCGCAAAATGTCCCGACAGCCAACTGCGAACGGGGACGTTTTCGTCGATCGCGTTTTTCAGTTTTCGACCGCTCGACTCCGAAGCGCGCGGGTCCGTCGCCAGGGGGTTGGCCCAGCGTTCAGGAACAGGGTCGAAGATGACCATCAGCGGGCGCCCCAGAACCTCGGCGGCCTTCGTGCCCTCCGCCAGCGAAGCCAGCCAGAGAGGCTTGTCAAAGGACTCCAGCACGCGCACGAGGCGAGCCTTCGCTTCCGGATCTTTTTCCGCATCGCGGGCCGCTTCGATCGCCGGACGGGCGGGCGCCCCCAGTTTGAGTAGCGCGGCCTCCGCAGCATCGCGTTTGCCCGCATCGTCGTCGGCAAGCTGGGCGGAAAGAGCGCGGACAGCATCGGCAGGCTCCTCAGCGAAAACGCCGAGGGCAGCCACGAGGGACAGGATGACGCAAGGCAGGCGCATGGAATCCTCCGGTTATTCCCTGATAGACGTCCCCGCGGCCGGAAAGTTCCCCGCTTCCGCCTCAGCCTTGCCTTACACTTATCATCCTCCCCTTCGAGACGACACCCTTGCGCCCTTTCCTGCGAAGCGCCGCCCTCCTCCTCGCGCTCGCGATCTTCGCCTCCGCCGACACCCGGACGATCACGATCCTGCACACGAACGATCTTCACGGGGCGCTGTTGCCCCAGTCGGATTTCGATTCTTCGGGGCACCGGAAACCGGATCGTGGCGGGGTGGCGCGGCTGGCGACAGCGATCGGGGCGGAGCGTGAAGCGGCGAAGAAGGACGGGCGTGCGGTGCTGCTGCTGGATGCGGGGGACTGTTTTCACGGGACTCCCGAGGGGAACGAGACGCGCGGGAACGCTGTGATCGCGTGGATGAATTTCGCGAAGTACGACGTGATGGCGATGGGGAACCACGACTGGGCGTACGGGGACAAGAACCTGGCGGGGTTGCGCACGCAGGCGAAGTTCCCGTTTGTTTCGTGCACGGTGACGCGGGTTGATCCGTCGGCGCCGGTGGCGGCGATCGTGGAATACGCGAAGCCGTACGTCGTCTTCAAGGCGGGAGACGTCCGGGTAGCGGTCGTGGGATTCACGACGGCGGGGACGCCGGACATGAACCTGCCGGAGAACTGCGCGGACCTCGATTTTCTGCCGTACGCGCGGCAGGGGGCGTACTACCTCAAGCTCGCGCGGGCTGAAGCGGATGTCGTCGTCGCCCTCACGCACCTCGGGAGCCAGTCGGATGCCACGCTGGCCGACAAGGTCCCCGGCTGGGACCTGATTGTCGGCGGCCACGACCACCGGGATTTTCCGAAGGGATTCGAGAAGCACGGGACGCTCATCACGCAGGCCGGGTGCGACGGCGCGTGGCTCGGGAGGGTGGACCTGGCGTACGACACGGAGACGAAAAAAGTGACGTCCCGGACCGCGAGCCTCATCACGATTGACTCCTCGATCAAGGACGACCCGGCCGCGGCGGAGTTGGTGAAGAAATTCACGCGGTCGGAGCTCGACAAGCCGGCCGGGGCGACGGCCGCGTTCATCGGCCGCGGTGCCGCGAACCCGCTGGGCCTCCTGGTGGCCGATGGCATCCGCATCGTCGCGAACACGGACGCCGCTTTTCTCAATTCCGGCGGCATCCGCAATGACCTCCCCGCCGGTCCGGTGACCCAGCGCGACCTCTACATGGCCGCGCCGTTCGAGGACACCCTCGTCGTCTATACCCTCACCGGCGCCGAACTCCGAGCCCTGCTCGACGCCGCCTTCCGCGACGGCAAACTCGATTACCCCGTCTCGGGGCTAGAATTCTCCGTGGACACGAAGAAACCCGCCGGCGAACGCATCCTCGGCCTCAAGGTCGGGGGCGAAGCGTTTGATCCCGCGAAATCCTACTCCGTCGCCAGCACGCGCTTCGCCGCCAATCGCCTCGCCGGCGACTCCGGTGGCCGCAAGATCCTCGCGCCGGGCGGCGAGCCGCGGGCCCGCAAGGAACTCACTTCGACACTGCAGGAAGCCCTCCTCCGCCGATTCGTGGGCGGCGCCATCGTCGTCCCGCCCGAACCGGGACGCGTCACCTTCGTCGAACGGCGGTAGAATGCCCCCCATGACGCGTCGCCCGCGAAACGCCGGCTTCACCTTCACCGAACTCCTCATCCTGCTCGGCATCCTCGTCGTCCTCGGCAGCATCGCCGCCACCAGCCTTTCCCACGCCCGCCTGGCCTCCAACGAATCCGTCGCCGTCGCCGCGCTTCGAAACGTCGCCGTCACCGAAACCGCCTGGCGCCAGACCGACGCCGATGGCAATGGCCAGCCCGATTTCTGGACCCAGGATTGGTCGGGGTTCTTCCGCGTCGCCGACGCAAAAGGCCAGCCGCTCGGCCTGATTTCCGAAGACCTGGCGCGCGCCGACGGGGCGCCCGCCGACGCGACGAATGGCGAAGGGCGTCCGCGGGTGACGGCGTCGCTTGTCACCGGCGCCGCGGTGCCCCACGCCGGGTATTTCTTCCGCGCGATGACCTTGGACAACCAGTCTCCTGACGCGAAGCCGTACGCAACCGATGGTCCCGACGCCGATTCCGACGCCCGCGAAAATTCGGCTCATTTCGGTTTCACCGCCTGGCCCGCCAGCCCCGGCTCGAGCGGTAGCCACGTCCTGATCCTGCTTGAGACCGGCTCCATCTGGGCGCGCGACCTCGACGGCCCCGGGCCGGGCGGCCCGGCTCCCGCCGGATGCACGCTGATGCCCAACGCGAAAGGCGGGCAGCTTTCGTGGCCCGGGCAGGCCGGGAATCCGGATCTCAAGAAGACGCCGTCCGGCGCCTGGCGCTCCGTGCAATAGCGTCGTTCGCTCAAACCGCCCCCCTCCGTTCCGCCATCTCCACGGCCGCCAATCCCTTCGGCGTCAGCACCAGCCTCGCTTCCCCGGCCGCATCCAGGTACCCCGCCTTCGCCAGCAGTTCCATGCGCTCCGACCACGCCGACACTTCCCCTCCCAGCCGGCGCGATGCCTGTGACCGCGTCAATC
>JAIOPR010000100.1 GCA_021413805.1 Planctomycetota bacterium | reverse complement strand
GCCGCCATCGCCGCCGCATCCAGCCCGCCTCGCCGGTGCGCCTCGAACCACCTCGACGTCGCTTCGTCCGCCGGGAACGCGAGCGCCGTCGCCGCGCAGGCCGCGAAAAACGCCGCCGCGCGCCATCTCGTCCGGGTCATTTCGTCGCGGATCCCGTCAGCTTCTCCAGGTCCTCGATCGTCTTCGGGATCCACCCGGTCAGGCTCTCCGCGCCGTCCTCGGTCAACACCAGGACATCCTCGATCCGCACGCCGATCGACTCGTCCACCAGGTACACCCCCGGCTCCACCGTCAGCACCATCCCGGGCTCCAGTTTCGCCCCGTAGTCCCCCACGTCGTGCACCTGCAACCCCACCCAGTGGCTCGTCAGGTGCGGCATCTTCCCCGCAAACCCCCGGTCCGCCAGCACCTTCCGCGCCACCGCGTCGATCGCCATCAGCGTCGTCCCCGGCCGGATCGACGCAATCCCTGCCTCCTGCGCCGCCAGCACCGCCTCGTACACCTCCCGCTGCCGCTTCGTGAATTTCCCGTTCGCCGGGAACGTCCGCGTCACGTCGCACGCGTACATCCCGATCTCCGCCCCCGTGTCCACCACCACCAGCTCGTTCCGGTCCAGCTGCTCTGCGTTCTCCGTGTAGTGGATCGTCGTCCCGTTCTTGCCGCTTCCCACAATCGACGGAAACGCCAGCCACTCCGCCCCGCGATCCTTGTAGCCCCTTTCCAGAATCTGCTGGAATTCGTTCTCCTTCTGTCCCGTCCTGGCGCGGGAAATCGCCTCGATCAGCGATTTGCCGGTCGCTTCGGCGGCCTTACGGAGAAGCGCCAGTTCGCTCGCGTCCTTGACGAGCCTCATCCGGGCGAGCCGGTGTTCCAGCGCGCGCGATTTCGCCTCGGGCTCCATGGCGCGGATGGAGACTTTCCAGTTCTCGCGCCACGACGAGCGGGCAAAGGGGTCGCCGAAGTCGCGGTGGCCGCCGGGGTTGTTGAAGGCCGAGTAGTGCTCGGAGCGTCCGCCCGGCAACCAGAGGCCGTCGTTGGAATATTGCGAGACCGCGGTGCCCAGTTGCGCGGCCGGCAGCACACCCTCGAATCCCGCCGGCGTCGCACGCTTCCCGTCGCCCTCGAACAGCCACGCCCCTTCGCGCGAAACCGCCAGGACCGAGTCGGGCCAGTCCATCCCCGTGAGGTACCAGAAATCGTTCTCCTGCCGGAAGCGCTCTGCCGCCGGTGCCGAGGGAACGAGCGCGAGGCCCTCTCCCACCTGTTTCTGCAGCCTCGCCCGGCGCGCGGCAAACGGATCCTTCGCGGAATCCGGAGGTTCTGCCCGGAGAGTGGAAGCGGCCAGCACGAAGAGAATGGCGAGGGAGAGTCTCATGGCTCTGCGGGATCTCCGGCGGTTCTCGCGTCAGGTTACCAGATCGCACCTCACCGGATGCCCGCCCGCGACACCAAAATAAACGGGCGGCCGTCGAGGGACGGCCGCCCGGTCGGAGTCGCGCTTCGAATCAGGCCTGGAAAATCGGCAGGTACTGGTACGGCACCGCCAGGGTCAGCACCGCGAACGCGGTGCAGTAACCGCCGTCGTACTCGCCGGCCCACGAGCCGTCCGCCTGCTGGTCCTTGATGTACTGGTCCCGCATGGACGGGAACCAGTCCTCCCAGAACGACCCGCCCGTGTAGTACGCCGCCATCGTCGAATACAGGTTGCCGTAGTACATGTGCCCGCCGCGCATGCCGCCCTGCGCCCGGTTCTTCTTCAGGAACTCCAGCCCCTTCTTGACCTCTTTCGCTTCGTATTCGCCGAACAACT
>JAIOPR010000099.1 GCA_021413805.1 Planctomycetota bacterium | reverse complement strand
CCGATCAGCGGCCTCAGCATTCCTTCCACGTCCCGCACCACCGTCACAAGGTCCAGCGACTCCGGCGCCATCACCTGCTTGCGGCTGAAAGCCAGGAGCCGTTTCGTCAGGTCTGCCGCCCGGCGCCCTGCCTTCAGGATTTCCACCAGGCTCACCAGGGCCCTGTCCTGTCCCGCCAGTTCGTCCTCCAGCATCTCCCCGTACCCCAGGATCGCCGTCAGCATGTTGTTGAAGTCGTGCGCCACTCCGCCCGCCAGCCGCCCCACCGCTTCCATCTTCTGGGCCTGCCGGTACAGCGACTCGCTCTTCACCAGTTCCTGCTCCTTGGCCCTCGCCTCGGTCACGTCCCGAAGCGTCCCCGCGAACCGGACCGGCTCCCCGTGCACGTCCCTGACCATCCACGCCCGCACATGCACCCGCCGCGGCATCCCGTCCGGGCGCACGATCGTGTACTCGATGTCCATGTCCCCCGCGAATGCCGGCTGGTCCAGCAGCGCCACGACCTTCCCCACGTCCTCCGGATGCACCGATTTCAGCGCCGCCCTTGGGTCGTCCAGCACTTCGCTTCCCGGATATCCCGTCACCCGGTCGTACGTGGGGCTGATGTAGAGGAAGCGCCGGTCGCGGATGTCCGCGAGAAACGAGACATCCCCGAGGCTTTCGAGGACCTGCTCGAAGATTTCCTGCTTCGCGACCGATTCCTGGGCGTGCTGAAGGCTCTCGGAGACATCGCGCGCCGCGGACACGAAATGGGTCACGCGGCCGTCCGCGCCGGGAACGGGGGTGATCCGGATTTCTTGCGGAAAAACGTCGCCGTTCTTGCGGCGGTTGAGAAGCGTGCCGTGCCACTCCTTCCCGGACAGGATCGTCCCCCACAACCCGCGGTAGACCTCTTCCGGATGCGCCCCCGATTTCAGGATCCTCGGCGTCTTCCCGATCGCTTCCGCCGCGCTCCACCCCGTCATCCGCTCGAACGCAGGGTTCACGGACAGGATCGTCCCCGTGCGGTCTGTCACGACGAGGGACTCATGAAGAGAGTTCGCCGCGTGGCGCAGGATTTCCAGTTCCTGGCCGTCGAAGGGCAACCGTTCTCGCGGCTTGTCCACGGAGTCTCCGCCCGGCAGATTGCGTTCCTTGCCTGCGCGACGCGCCTACCCCGGCGAATCGGCCTTCTTTTCCCTGCGCGCCAGTTCGAGATCAGATGCAACCATAAGCGCCACGAGCGCGCCAAACCCTGTTTTGGGTTTCCACCCGAGCTGCTCGCGGGCTTTCTTCGCGTTGCCCTGCAGCAGATCCACCTCCGCCGGCCGGAAATAGCGCGGGTCCACCTCAACGAGGACGCGGCCGTCGGGCGCGAACCCTTTTTCGTGCGCTCCCGTCCCTTCCCACTTCAGCGGAAGCCCCGCCTTCGCGAAGGCTCCTTCGCAGAACTCGCGCACCGTGTGCGTCTCGCCCGTCGCAATCACGAAATCGTCCGCCGCCGGCGCCTGCAGCATCATCCACATCGCTTCCACAAAATCCGGCGCATAACCCCAGTCGCGCCGCGCGTTCAGGTTTCCCAGGAACAGCTTGTCCTGGAGCCCGTGGAAAATCCGCCCGGCGGCACGGGTGATTTTGCGCGTCACGAACGTTTCGCCGCGGCGCTCGCTTTCGTGATTGAAGAGGATTCCGTTCGAGGCGAAGACCCCGTACGCCTCGCGGTAGTTTTTCGTGATCCAGTACGCGTAGGCTTTCGCAGCGCCGTACGGCGACCGCGGGTGGAACGGCGTGTTTTCGTCCTGCGGCGCGTTGCCGATTCCGCCGAAAAGCTCCGACGACGACGCCTGGTAGTAGCGCGCGTTCAGCCCCAGGTCGCGCATCGCTTCCAGCATCCGGATCGACCCCAGCCCCGTCACCTCTCCCGTGTACTCCGGCACGTCGAACGACACCTTCACGTGCGACTGCGCCCCGAGGTTGTAGATCTCGTCCGGCCGCGCCTGCTTCAGCACCCGGTTGATCGACGACCCGTCCGTCAGGTCGCCGTGCACCAGCCGCAGCCGCACGTCCGCCTCGTGCGGGTCCTGGTACAGATGGTCGATCCGCGCCGTGTTGAACGACGACGACCGCCGGATCACCCCCCAGACCTCGTACCCCTTTCCCAGCAGCAGCTCCGCCAGGTACGAGCCGTCCTGCCCCGTGATCCCCGTGATCAGGGCCTTCTTCCCGTTCCGCGCCGGAACTTTCATGCGCCGCTTCCCCTCATTTCCGGGCTGTCCCCGGGTTGGCCCGATACCACTCCCACGTCGACCGGATTCCTTCTTCCAGCCCGATCCGCGCCTTCCACCCCATGGCCGTCATCCGCGAAACGTCCAGCAGCTTCCGCGGCGTCCCGTCCGGCTTGGAAGAGTCCCAGGCGATTTTCGCCGCGGGCGCCACGATTGTTTTCACCAGCTCAGCCAGCTCCGCAATCGTGACATCGGTGCCGGTCCCGACGTTCACCATCCCGCCCGCTTCCGGCCGCTTCGCCAGGAACACCAGCGCGTCCGCCAGGTCGTCCACATGCAGGAATTCGCGTCTCGGTTTGCCCGATCCCCAGACCGTCACTGTCCCGCCGGGCCCCGCTTCGGCAAACTTTCGGATCAGCGCCGGCAGCACGTGCGACTTCTCCAGGTCGAAATTGTCCCCCGGCCCGTAAAGGTTCGAAGGCATCGCCGAGATCACGTGCATCCCTCGCTGCCGGCGATACGCCTCCCCGAGCTTCAACGCCACGATTTTCGCGATCGCATACGCCTCGTTCGATGGCTCCAGCGCGCCCGTCAGAAGCGCCTCTTCGCGGATCGGCTGCGCGGCGTCGCGCGGGTAAATGCACGAGCTCCCCAGCACAAGGACCTTTCCAACGCCCGAAGTCGCGCACGCTTCCAGCACATTCGCCGCGATCATCAGGTTGTCGTAGAGGAAGTCCGCGGGGCGCGAAGAATTGTCCAGGATGCCGCCGACGGTGGCGGCCGCGAGAAAGACGAACTCCGGCCGGTGACGGGCGATCCAGGCGCGGGTGGAGGACTGGTCACGGAGGTCCAGCTTCTTGTGTGAAGCGACGAGCGGCTGAGTGATGCCGTCCGCTGCCAGGCGCCGGACGATCGCGGAGCCAGCCAGGCCGGAGTGGCCGGCAACCCACACACGGGAGGACGCGGAAAGGGGAGGGGACATGAGGGAGGGAAGAGTACGCAACGGGGGGGAGGGAACGGATGAGATTTCTATCAGCGAGGGAGGCAGGTTCAAAAACGGCAGAACACGGAAAGCACGGAGAGCACGGAGGGCCACGGAGAACGGCGACACGGGCGACCTGCCGAAGAAAACGGCCCAACTGCCTTTTTTTTCAAAAAAAAAGGCAGGAAGCCCCTCTCCCTCGTCTCGCCGTCTTCGGTGCCCCTCAGTGCGTTCAGTGCGCTCCGTGTCATGTCGTTTAGCATTTCTTTTTCAATACCTGCTCTTGACTTGTCAGATAAACATCATATATTCCCCGTAACCCCATCTTTCAAGGTCAACCCATCCTCCACTTCGAGCTTTCCGGCCGCATCCTCGGCTGTGCGATCGCCGTTCACCGCGCGCTGGGTCCCGGCTACCCCGAGTTCATGTACCAGTCCGCGCTGGAGATCGAGTTCCACGCCCAGGGCCTGCGTTTCCGCCGCGAGGCCCCGATCACCGTTCTCTACCGCGACCGCGAAATCGGTCGCTTCCGCACAGACTTTGTCGTCGACGATCTCATTGTCGTGGAAACGAAAGCCATCTCCGCCCTCGCCAAGGCAGACTATCGCCAGTTGTTGAACTATCTCTACGCCAGCACCAACGAAGTAGGGCTGCTCCTGAATTTCGGGACCGTGAGACTCGAGCACGAACGGAAGCTCTACACGAACGACCGCAAGGTCTGGCTCACCAGCAAGCCCCATATGACGGGTGGCAAGCCGGAAATCAGCGGAATGCCGATCCCTCCGAATGGGCTCAACCCCCCGGCGAGCGCCGAAGGCCAATCAAGGCCTGAAAAAACGGCGTAACACGGAAAGCACGGAACGCACGGAGGGCCACGGAGAACGGCGACATTGGCATCTCGCCAATAAGGGAAAAAGGCCAGACGACGGACTTTGTTTTCAAAAAAAAGCAGGAAGCCGCCCGCCCTCGTCTCGCCGTCCTCCGTGCCCCTCCGTGCGCTCAGTGCGTTCCGTGTCATGTCGTTTGCCTTTTTTTCCAAATGTCCACCCTTCCGTGTCTCCTCCCGCGCCGTCCTCCCGTCTGCTAGACTCTTCCCCGGATGCCCTCGCTCACGATCAAGGAAGGCTGGAACCCCGGCGCGATCTTCGAAATCGCCGACGAGCCCGTTTCCGCCGGCCGCTCCTCCCAGGTCTGCACCGTCGTGCTGCGCCACGATTTCAACGTCTCCCGTGTCCACGCGACTTTTTTCCTCAAGAAGGACGGCCGCGTCCTCCTCCGCGACCAGTCCAAGAACGGGACCTTCCTCAACGGCACCCGCGTCAAGGAAGCCTTCCTCTCCGACAAGGACGAGGTCCAGATCGGCCGCACCCGTTTTTCATTCTCCGCCGGTTCCGCGGCCCGCGACTTCGAGCGCGACTTCAGCTTCGTCAACCCCGCCGTCCGCACCATCATCGGCGTCGCCGACGGCCACCAGGCCAAGCCCGCCCGCGACGACGCCGCCGCCCTCGCCCGTGAAAACGCGCGCTATCAGCTGATCTTCGAAGTCTCAGCCAAGCTCTCCAGCTCCACCAACCTTTCCGAAGTCCTCGGCCTCGTCATGGAAAAGGTCATGGAGCTCTTCCGCCCCGATGAGGCCTTCCTCCTCCTCCGCGACAAGCACGGCGACCTCGTGCCGACCATCGTCCGCTGCCGCGAAGGACAGACGAAGATCGAGCACGTCGCAATCTCCAAGGCGGTCATGAACCGCGTCCTCCAGGAGGAAGTCGCCATCCTCTCGTCCGACGCGCAGACCGACGCCCGGTTCGGCAAGGGCGACACCAGCCTCTTCAATTCCCAGGTCCGCAGCTTCATGTGCGCCCCGCTCAAGGCCAAGGCCGGCGTCCTTGGCATGCTCCACCTGCACTCGAAGCGCGCCGTCGGCGCCTACACCGAAGAAGACCTGCGCCTCCTCACCGGCGTCTCCAACCAGGCCGCCCTCGCCGTTGAAAACGCACGCCTCTACGCCACCGTCCAGAACCAGGCCAAGCAGCGCGCCAACTTCGAGCGCTTCCTCAGCCCCAACGTCGTCGAGCAGATCGTGGACGGGACGAAGAAGATCGAGCTCGGCGGCAAGTCGCAGGAAGTCACCGTCCTGTTCAGCGACATCCGCGGCTACACGACGCTCTCCGAGAAACTCCCCGCTGACAAAATGATCGGCCTCCTCAACGAGTACTTCCAGGAGATGAGCGCCGAGATTTTCCGCTTCGAAGGCTCGCTCGACAAATTCATCGGCGACGCCCTCCTCGCCGTCTTCGGCTCCCCCTTCACCGCTTCCGACGACCCCGACCGCGCCATCCAGTGCGCCCTCGCCATGCAGGAAAAACTCCGGCGCATGAACGAAGAATGGGAGCGCCGCGGCGAGCCCCGCATCGAAATGGGCATCGGCATCAACACCGGAGTCGCTGCCCTGGGAATGATCGGAAGCGAACAGCGCATGGAATTCACCGTCATCGGCGACGTCGTCAATACCGCTTCGCGCCTCTGCGGTGCCGCCGCCCCCGGCCAGGTCCTCGCCGCCAAACAGACGCTCGCAAAATCCCAGCCGATTTTCCGCTTCAAGGAGCTCGACCCGGTAAAATTGAAAGGCAAGGAAAAGGCGTTCGAGGTGGTGGAAGTCAACGGGCTGCTGGAAGCGGTCAAGTCAACTCCCTGAGCCGATAAAGAGAACCCGAGTGTCCCAGGACGCAGAAAAGACGCAGATCGACCCGAGCGGCGGCCCCCAGCCGGGGGTGAAGATGAAGCTCGGGCCGTACGAGACCACCGAGATTCTCGGGCGGGGCGGCATGGCTGTCGTCTACAAGGGGATGCAGCAGTCGCTGGGGCGCATCGTCGCGATCAAGGTGCTGCCGAAGGAGTTCTCGCGCGACCGCCAGTTCGTGGGGCGATTTCACCGCGAGGCGGAATCGGTCGCGAAGCTGAACCACCCGAACATCATCCAGATCATCGACAAGGGCGAGGACGGCGGGACGTGCTATTTCGTGATGGAGTATGTGAAAGGGATGAGCCTCGGCGCGCGGCTCGCGAACAAGGGCGTGACGTTCAAGGAGCTGCTTGAAATCGGGCTCCAGGTCTGCAGCGCGCTTCATTACGCCCACGAGCAGGGCGTCGTCCACCGCGACATCAAGCCCGCGAACATCCTGCTCGACGACACCACCGGCATCGCGAAGGTCGCCGATTTCGGGATCGCGCAGCTCGCCGAGAAATCCACGGCGATCGGCACGCTGACCGGCGACCACATGGCCATGGGCACGCTCGACTACATGGCGCCCGAGCAGAAACGCGACGCCAAGAACGTGGACCGCCGCGCCGACGTCTACTCCCTCGGCGTCATGCTCTACGAAATGTCCACCGGCCGCGTCCCCATGGGCATCTTCGACCCGCCCAGCAGGATAAACCGGGAGCTTCCCAAGGATTTCGACGTCATCGTGATGAAGTGCCTTCGCGACAAGCCGGACGACCGGTTCCAGTCCTGCATGGAACTGTCCAGCGCGATGGCGAGCCTGCCGCAATCGCCGTCCACGATGGTCCGCGTGATGACGTCGGTGAAATCCGGCGTGACGAACATCGGCACGCAGATCGGGCGCCGCAACCCGCGCTACATCGCCGCGCTCCTGTTTCTCGTCGCGGGCCTCGGCATCGGGTCGTTCGCGATCTGGAAATGGGGCCGGGGGCGTGGAAGCGGGGGAGAGGTCGCGGGCGGGGGAGGGTCGGGGACGAACGGCGGCGGCACCGGCACGAAGCCGGCCGACGATACCGCGGCCGCGGCCGTTGCAGCAGCGGCCGCTGCGGAGAAGGCCTACAAGGAGCAGATGGACGCGGCGGCCGGGAAAGTTGCGTCACACGATTACCAGGGCGCGCTGGAGATCTACGAGCAACTCACGAAAACTGCCGGCGCAAAGCATCAGGCCGATATCGACCAGGCTGTCGCCAATCTCCGGGCCGACCAGGCAAACGGGCTCGCCACGAAGTTCCTGGGCCGGCTCCAGAACCTGATCGTGCCGCCTGCCGAATCCAACGCCGACTACCTGGCGAAGCTCACTTCCCTTCTCGAGGAAGCCAACGCCGCGAAAATGCCCGCGCGCGTCACCGACAGCATTTCCGGCGCGATCGCACAGGCGAAAAAAGACATCGATAAAAACGAGGCGGCCGCTTCCGATGCCCGGCGCAAACAGGCGTTCGCCGAGTCCACCGCGAAGATCCAGAAACTGCTCGACGGGGACGACCTCGACGCGGCGGCGACGGAGATCGCGAGCCTGTCGAAGGACCACGTTCTCCCGCTTGAAATCGACGAACTCGATCGCCTCACTTCGCTGCTGAACACGAAGCGCGCTGAAAAGGCGAGCGCCGACGACAACAGGAAGACATACGAGGGTGCCCTCGTCGCAGCCGCCGACGCCCTCAAGCTGAACAACTTTCACAAGGCCCGCTACGAGCTGAAAACCGCCGCGGCCGCGGGCGGGCCCGAAAAGGCCGCCACGGTGAAGGACCTGCAGGACAAGGTGGACGCCCGCGAGTGCGAGTACATGTTCGCCCTCCAGCTGGACGAGGCCCAGAAACTCGAGGTCTCGAACCCTTCCAGGGCAGCGCAGATGTACCGCGAGGCGGCGAAGAAGCCGCCGACGCCGGAGGAGGGCAAAGCGGCGATCGCGAAAGCGGAGAAACTCGAGGCGGGGATCCGTGATGCGGAGACGTTGAAGGAGTACAGCGTCCACATGGACGCCGCGAAGAACGCCATGGCCGCGCACGACTGGAAACTCGCCATGGACGAGGCGACGCTGGCGCTGGCGCAGCGGAGGGACGATCCCGAAGCGGCGAAGCTCCTGGGCGACGCCCGCGAGGCGTTCAACACGAAGCCCCCGGATCCGCCAAAGTTGCTCGTGTACAAGTACAAGGGGATCGTCAAAGGGAAGTTCGGGAGCATCAAATCCATCTCCGTGGCGCCGTCGGGGGTTCTCTATGCGATTGACGAGAAACCGCAGAAGGCCTACGCGATCGGCACGGACCTGCAGATCCTGAGGGAGTGCAAGCTTCCCTACGAGTACCCGGACCGCGTCTTCGTGGATTCGAAAGGAACGGTCTGGACGAGCGAATGGGGAAACCTGAGCACGATCAACCGGCTGAACCCCGAAACCCTTGCGGTCGAGCAGACCGTCGGCGGTTACGGGCCTGAGGAAGGAAAGTTCACCTGGCTTGTGGATATCGCGCTCTCCCCCGACGGCGATTCCATCTACGGGCTCGAGTCGAAAGTGGGATATCGCCTCGAAAGGGTTTCCTCCAGGGACGGGAAATTCCTCGGGAAGTCGGGCGGCCTGTTCAAGGGAAAAGGCCCCCCGACGCCCGGGATGTTCATTGCCCCGAAGAACCTCGCCATCGACAAACAGGGCCGCGTCTATGTCAGCGACTCCTCCCTCAAGAATATCCAGCGGTTCAAGCCGGATACTTCCTTCGACTCGGTCTTCCTGTCCACCCCCGACGTCGTGCCCGGCGCCATGGCGTGGGGCGGCGACCGGCTCTTCGTGGTGAACACAAACCAGTTCAAGATCGACATTTACTCTCCCGACGCGAAGTACCTCGGGAGCTTCGGTGAAAGGGGGGCCGGCGAATCCCAGTTCGCCGGGACGACGGGCATCTCGGTCTCGGCGGGCGGCAAGGTCTACGTCATCGACAGGGCCACCCGGATCACGGTCTGGGAAGAAGAGAAGTGAGTCGCGCGGCGTGGCTGCTGGCCGCGGTGATCCTCGCGGGCTGCGGACGCCGCGTCCCGCCGCCACCGAAGCCGGGGCCTCCTCCTCCCATCGGGCCCGAAACCGGCCAGACCGCGCCGGGGTTTTCGCTGATCGACTCGAAAGGCGTGCCGTATTCCGAGGCTTCCTTCGTCGGCCGCAAAGCACAGCTCCTCGTGATCGGCACCACCTCCTGCCCCATGTGCCAGGCGAAGATCGTGGACATCGAGGCCGTGCGCCTGAAACGCGGCGATTCCGTCGAGGTCGCCGCCATGCTCCTCTCAGAAACCGCCGCAAAAGCCGACAAGTACGCCGCCGATTTTCACGCCGGCTTCCGCATGGTCCTCGACCCCCAGAATCTCACCATGTCGCTTTTCAAGCCGGGCCATTATCCTTACTTCGTCCTCGTCGATAAACGCGGCGTCATCCGCTACACCGGCAACGACCTCCCGGATGACGCTCTTCTCGAACAAGCCGCCCGATAGGAGCCCTCCATGAAGCGCACCCGGATCGTGTCGTTCGCCCTCGCTGCCGCGTTGCTCGCCGGATGCGGCGATTCCAAGCCCGCCCCGAAGACCGGGAAAAAGGGCCCGTTCCCCGTCGAGCGCACGGGCACTCCGCCGCCGACGACGGCCGGGACGCAGACGACACCGCCCGTGACCGTCGAGACGCATAATCCCGACAAGGACCCCAAGCCCAAGCCCGTGGACAAGCCGCCCGTCGTCGCCCCTCCCCCCGTCGCGAAGAAAGGCCAGGAAGTCGGCCAGGCCGCGCCTGAAGTCGTCCTCGAGGACACCGCGGGGCAGGTCTTCATGCTCTCCTCCTTCCGCGGCAAGCAGCCCGTCCTCCTCGTCTTCGGAGCCATCTGGTGCCCCAAGTGCTCCGGCGCGCTTCCCGCCCTCATCGACACCAACAAGGTCTTTGCCTCGCGCGGGCTCGTCGTCGCCGAGGTGATGCTGGGCGACGGCCAGGACGCGGAGCACGTCAAGAAGTACGCCCAGGAGCGCGGCGCGTCGCACCGCTTCCTCCCCGACGTCCGCCAGCTCTCCCGCAGCCGCTATGGCTACAACGTGGACGATATGCCGCTTCACGTCCTCATCGGCCGCGACGGCACCGTGCTCGCCAATTCCCACACCGTCCCGACGGACGCCGAAATCGAGAAAGCCCTGAAATGAAGTCCGCGGTCGCCGCCTTCCTCCTGCTGGCCGCGGCCTCGCGCGCGCTCGCCGGCGACCTCGACGCCGAACTCGAACGCCTGGCGCTGAAAAACGGCGTCCCCGGCGCCGGCGCGTTCGCCATGCGGGCGGATTCCGGTGAAGCGCTGGGCGCGCGGCGGGCCGACGAGACTTTCCCTCTCGCTTCCGTGACGAAACTGTTCACGGCGTGCGCGGCGCTGGAAGCGCTGGGGCCGGACGCCGATCTGGCGACGAGGCTCTGGGTGCTGCGCGGAAAGGAAGGGGAAGCGGCGCTCGTCGCGGTGGGCGGCGGCGACCCGGCGATCTCCGGCCGCGATTTCCAGGGCAACCCCAACGCGGTTTTCGAACGCTGGGCCGACGCGCTTCGCGACGCCGGCATCCGCAAGATCACGCGCATCGACCTCGACGAGACGCGCTTCGGCAGCGACCACATCGGGGAATCCTGGCCGGCGGACCAGTTGCACGAGTGGTACAGCGCGCCCGCCGGGGCGCTGGCCCTGAATGACGACTGCGTGGATGTGGCGGTGACGCCGGGGAAGGCAGGGGAGCCGGTCGTCGTGAAAGTGTCGCCGGACACGGCGTACGTGAAAATCGACAACCGCTGCACCACGACGGCCGACAAGTCGCAGCACGTCGTACAGGTCTGGCGCAAGCAGGGCACGAACACGATTTCCATCAGCGGAAAGTTTCTCACAGGCGCCGGCGCGATGACCGAGTCCGTCACGATCGACGACCCCGCCCGCTTTTTCGGCACCGTCCTGCGCGAAACCCTGGCACGCAAAGGCCTCGACGCGAAAGACGCACCGCTCAACGTCCTGAAAGCGCCCTTCGAACCCTCCTTCGGCGACGGCCAGCCGCTCGTCCACGCCATCGCTCTTCGCGACGCTTTCCGCACCATGCTCCAGCGCTCGCAGAATTTCTACGCCGAGCAGGCCATCCGCGCCATCGGCCCGAGAGGCGGCACCGTGAAGGACTGCATCGCCGCAGCGCGAAAGCCCCTCGCCGCGCTGGGCCTCGCCGAGGCCGATGTCGCCTGGCTCGACGGAAGCGGCCTGTCGCGCGGAAACCGCGCCAGCCCCGCGACGGTGGCGAAACTGCTCGCAGCGGCCGCGCGGCGTCCCTGGGCTGCCGACCTCTGGAACGCCATGGCCGTGCCGGGGGCCGAAGGCACACTGTCGAAGCGGCTCGCAGGGCTCGAAACGACGATGCGCGGGAAAACGGGCACGATCGCCGGCGTCTCCAACCTGGCTGGATATGTGGACACGAAAGCCGGGAGAGTGGCCTTCGCAGTCCTCTGCTCGCAGCTCAAGGAAGGCTCGCCGCCCGCGATGAGATTTCAGGACGACGTGGCGCGGTTGCTGAGCGACCGGAAGTAAGGCCGCCACTCGTCCGGGCCGTTTTTATCGGCGGCCGTTTCCGCGAGATCCGCCGGCATCTGCGTCCGTCGTTGTGGCCTTTTCTTGTTCCACAAATTCTGACGCAGATAACGGCTCGATCACGCTGAAACAGCCGCAGATACAACTCCCGGGAGGCCCGGTTGGAGTTTGCTCTTTGGCGTTTCCTTGGAAGTTGAAATTTGTTCCTTGGATTTTGTCCTTCCTCATACTGCCTCCGCCCCCATTTCCACAGAGGCCCGCATGTCCCTCTTCGACGCCAAGCCTTCCGACCCCCGCCAGGGCCCCCTCGCCGACCGGATGCGCCCCCGCAACTTCTCCGAGTTCGTCGGGCAGGAATCCCTCGTCGGTCCCAGCGCACCGCTTCGCGCCGCCCTCAAGTCCCCGCGCGTCCCCTCCATGATTTTCTGGGGCCCGCCCGGCTGCGGCAAGACCACGCTCGCCCGCCTCATCGCCTCCGAGACCGGACTCGAGTACATGCAGTTCAGCGCCGTCACCAGCGGCGTGAAGGAAATCCGCGACGTCATCGAGCGCGCAAAATTCAGCCGCCAGCAGTCGGGGAAGGGCACGATCCTCTTCGTCGATGAAATCCACCGCTTCAACAAGTCCCAGCAGGACGCGTTCCTCCCGCATGTCGAGGACGGCACCGTCGTGCTCGTCGGGGCCACGACGGAAAATCCCTCCTTCGAGGTCAACTCGGCGCTCCTGTCGCGCAGCCGCGTGGTCCGTCTCGAGCGGCTGACCGAGGAAGACCTCTGGGCGCTTCTCCGCCGCGCACTCTCCGACAAGGAAAACGGCCTCGGCGGCCAGCAGGTGGACGCTCCGCCGCTGGTGATCGAAGCGATCGCGCAGCTGTCCGACGGCGACGCGCGGGTCGCCCTGAATCTCCTCGAACTCGCCGTCACGACCGCGAACGCCGGAGCCGACGGCGTTCGGCACCTGACCGCCGAGGGAGTCCGCGCCGCCGCGCAGAAGAAAACGCTGCTCTACGACAAGTCGGGCGAAGAGCATTTCAACATCGTCAGCGCCTTCATCAAGTCGATGCGCGGCTCGGATCCGCAGGCGGCGCTGTACTGGCTCGGGCGGATGATCGAGGCCGGCGAGGATCCGCTGTACGTGGCGCGGCGCATGGTGCGGTTCGCATGCGAGGACGTCGGCCTCGCCGACCCCGCCGCGCTGCGCGTGGCGCTCTCGGCAAAGGACGCGGTGGATTTCATCGGCCTTCCGGAAGGCACGCTGGCCCTCGCCCAGTCCGCCGTCTACCTCGCGACCGCGCCGAAATCCAACGCGCTCTATACGGCCTACGGCAAGGTCGTCGAGGACCTCCAGACCTCCCAGAACGAACCCGTGCCGCTTCACCTCCGCAACGCCGTCACCCCGCTCATGTCCGCCACGGGCTACGGCAAAGGCTACAAGTACGCCCACAACCTCCCCGGGCACTTCGCCCCCGACATGACCTACCTCCCCGATTCCCTCGCCGGCCGCCGTTTCTACGAGCCCTCGGAAGAGGGTTTCGAGAAGCAGATTTCCGAGCGCATCGCCGGCTGGGAGGCCCTTCGCAAGAAGTCCGTGACGAAAAAGAAGACCTCCAAGGACAAGCGGGACTAGAATCCGCCCCCCGATCAGGGACCAGTGAGGCCAGGCCAGCATGCCCGCAGACTCCAGCCGCAAGTCGTTCGGCAAGCGCGTCCGCGCTCTTCGCAAGTACCGCGGATGGACGCAGGAAGAGCTCGCCGTGAAGGCGCACATGGACAGCAAGTCGATGGGCGCGATCGAGCGGGGCGAGCGCAACGTGACGATCGACAACGTCGCGAAGCTGGCGCGGGGGCTGGGGGTGGAGATGCACCAGCTGTTCCTGTTCGACGCGAGGGGGATCCAGCCGGCGGAAGAGGTTTCGGAGCAGCGGATTCTCGACCTGGTGAAAACCGCGCCGGGGAGACGGAAGACGCTGGCATTGGCGATTCTGGGTGAAGTGCTGAATCACCAGGACTAGTGTTTGTGGCGAGCGGCGAGTGGCCAGCGGCCAGTGACGGCGGGCCCTGAGATGGCAGCAGAGACTGGCGCGCCGGCTTCGCCTAGGGCACACGTTGCGCAAGAGTGGCGCTTTCGCCGGCGCGAATCGTCAGCGATTCAACGCGGCGGCTGAATTCGTCGAGCGCGGCTGGTTCGACCCCACGCACCCGCCGTTTTCCGCCGATAGAGAAGGCCGGACGAAAAAAAGAGGCGGGCAGGAAGCGCGCAAGGTGCGCTTCCAACCGCCTCTTTTTTTCG
>JAIOPR010000057.1 GCA_021413805.1 Planctomycetota bacterium | reverse complement strand
ACGATCCCGTGCCGGTACGCCGACCGGGCGTTGGTCGAGGTCGATCCCCAGGCGCCCCCCCGCTGGCACCGCCAGGTCCGGAACGGCGCTTCCGGCGCGTTGGAACACCACGTTTCCATGCCGCCCGACAGGTCGCGAATCCCGTAGGGCGACTCGTCCACCGGGAAACTTCCCACCGGAAGCGGCGTCATCTTTCCTGGCAGCGACACGCTGGTGTGCGAGTAGGGGCCTTCGTAGATGTCGCCGTACGAAAACATCCGGCCGTCCACCCCGCGGCAGGCCTTTTCGTACTCCTGCTCGTGCATCAGCTCGTGCCGCACCCCCGACAGCTTCGATTTCCACGAGCAGTACGCCTTTGCGTCGAACCAGTCGATCGACATCACGGGCCAGCGCGGGTCCCACTCCATCGAAGGATCCGAGCCGGTGGGGGGGAGGGCGAAGCGGCCGTCCTGTTCAATCCACCATTTGCGGTCGGAGTGCCGCGGCTGCCGCTTGCGCGCTTCTGTGCCGCCGAACGTGAACGGCCCGCCGGGGACGACACAGAACCCGGCCGGGATTTCCTCGGGCCGGTAGAGGTTGACGTCCTGCTCCCACGTCGCCGAACGCTCGATCAGGACCGGGAGGCGGACGGGGGCGAAACCCTCGCCGCGCAGGAAGCAGACCCACGAGCCGCGCGGGACCTCCGCGCCGGCCAGCGGCGTCCGGCCGAGCACACGCTCCGGGCCGAGGACGAACCGGTTGTCGTGTTCCTCATAGCGCGCGATCGACACTTCGACCCCCGCGACTTCGTGGCGCGTGCAGGCCGGTGAATGCCCGTACCGCACACCGGGCGGAAAGGTCGCCACGACCGGCACCGGCCCGTCGTCGTCGGTCAGCGGCAGATCCGGACGCGCCCGGCCTTCCCGCCAGGGCACCGTCACGTCGTCCGCGATCTCCACGCGCCAATCCGGGTGCCGCACCGGCGACAGGCAGTCACACCGGAACGCCTGCGTCCGGATCGTCACCTTTCCAGGCGCCTCCAGCCGCGCCAGGTATTTCCCCCCGCGGTCATACTGCGCCAGCGTGTTCCGCTCCAGCAGCATCTGGTCCCGGTCCCGCCGCTCTTCCGCTTCCAGAAACCTCCCCAGGATCAGGTCGCATATCCCGTCCGAGGCCTCGGTGGACGAAGAGTCCACCGTCAGCGCCTGCGCAAATTCCGCCGTCGCCTTCGAATACGCGTTGATCCGCTCTTCCCGCATCGATCGCGCCCGGGCCATCGCCTCCCACAGCGGGCGCTTTTCCTCCGCCGGCTGGTGCGGCTTGATCCGCTCGCGCCAGTCCGCGACGATCTCCTCCTGCGCCGCGATCTCCGCTTCCAGAGCCCCGTACCGCGCCGACCACCGCCGCCCCGACGCGACACGTTCCAGAGCTTCGCGAGATTTCCGCTCGCGCTCTTTCACGCCTTCGAGGAAGAGTTGGATGTCGTCGTGAAGCGCGATGGCGGAGGGCGTGCGGTCTTCCTTTCGAAGAGCGAGCGCCTTGAGGCAGATCGCGTCGAGTTCAGGGGGGATCAGGGCGGAGCCGAGACTCGAGGGCAAGGCGACGGCGCCGGTGCGGACGCGGGTGATCACCTCGGCGAGGGTTTTGCCCTCGACGGGGGGGCGAAGAGTCAGGATCTCGTAGAGAATCGCGCCGAGCGAGTAGACGTCGCTGCGCGGGCCGATCTCGGCGACATGCCCGCCGGCCTGCTCGGGAGACATGTAGGCCGACGTGCCGACGATCTGGCCTTCCATCGTGAGGTCGGCGTTGTCCAACGGCACCGTGGAGTCGGACAGTCTGGCGTTTCCTGCCAGGGCGGCGCGGCCGTCGCCGGCGGGTGCTTCCGCCGGGCCCGTCACCGATTTCGCCAGACCCCAGTCCACGATGAGCGTCTCGCCGAAGGGGCCGATCATGACGTTCGAGGGCTTGAGATCGCGGTGGATGACGCCGTTCGCGTGGGCGTAGGCGATGCCGAGGCAGATGTCCTGGAAGACGCGCAGCAGGCGGGCGCGGCTGTACGTTTTCACCGTTTCGGTGTCGCCGCGTGCGAGGTCCTTGAGAAGCGTCGCCAGGTTTCGGCCGCGGATACGTTTCATCGCCAGGAACAGCCGCCGGGAGGACCCCTCACCGCGCTGCCAGATGTCGTGCACGGGGACGATGTTCGGGTGCTCGAGTTGCGCGGTCAGCTCGGCCTCGCGGCGGAACCGGTCGAGGAGTTCGGGAGGGAGATTCTCGAGGACCAGCTTCACCGCGACGGTCCGCTTCAGTTCCGGGTCCCACGCCTCGACGACTCTTCCCAGCCCGCCGCGCCCGAGCTCTTCGCCGAGGACGTAACGTTCGGCATTGCCGATGGGTGGTGCGCCCGAGGTCGGGCGGGCGGGGAGAAGGGGAGTCTTGTCGTCGGGTCGGGGTGTGGGCATGGATGTGGGGTGAAAAGATAGCACGACGCGATTCAGAAGGACTTGCTTCAGCGCCTTCGAAAAGTCAGGCGCAGCCATCCTCAAAATCCTGCAGTTGTCCTACGCCAGCCGTTCTTTCAGTTTTTTTCTTCCTCCCTTACACAGTGAGCTTGGTCACCGACGGCCTGGGCAACGGATTGAAAAACAACCACAACGGCTGGCGGAGGACAACGGCAGGATTTCGAGGACTGAGCGTCCCGGGGTTTGCGATGGGAATTCCTGAGTCGCGATGGAAACAACAAAAAAAGGGCCCGGGAGATGTCTCCCGGGCCCTTCGCGAAGGCAGGTTCTGACGGACAGGCTTTCAAGGGCCCGCCCCGACCACGGAGGGCTTGTCCTTGCGGCGGCGCCGGGCGCTCCAGGGTTTGGATAAGGAGCCGGCACGCGCGCCGCGGTCCGCCTTCGCCCCTTCGGGGCTTCGGCGGACTCGACTTGCCCCACAAGGGAATCCAGCGCCGGTATCCCCTTGCTTCCTTCTCTTCGCAGATCACCTCCCTTCAAAAACGAGTTCCGGCCATTGCTCGCTCAGTGCGTCACGTTTGACACACCTCGCCGGCGGCCACGAGGGACTTCCTCATGCGCCACTCCTCCGCCAGGATGGCCATCTGGCGGACATCGACGTAACGACCTCCCAGGAACCGGGCCTGGCGCGACACTCCTTCGGCCCTGTAACCGGCGCGCTCGTAGACACGGAGGGCACGGGCGTTCGTGTCGTACACCGACAACTCCACGCGGTTCAGGTTCAGGCGTTCGAACGCAATCTCCAGCATTAACTCCGTGGCTTCGCTTCCGAATCCCCGGTTCCAGTACGACGGTTCGCCGATCTGGATGCCGAAGATTCCTCGCCTGTCCGGGCCGGAGATGTGATGGAGGCCGGCCGAGCCGATCGGGACGTTCCCGTCGCGCACGACCATGACCAGGATCACGTTGTCCTTGTCTCCGGCACGGGCTTTCAGCAGGCCCGACTCCTCTTCCAG
Source organism: Planctomycetota bacterium (assembly GCA_021413805.1). Classification (GTDB taxonomy): domain Bacteria; phylum Planctomycetota; class MHYJ01; order WSZJ01; family WSZJ01; genus WSZJ01. The sequence goes on along the minus strand of JAIOPR010000057.1, from coordinate 3,430 downwards.
CGTGAGCGGGAGGGTGCGGGCCAGGTACTGCGTCACATCGGGGTCATTGAGCCAGCGGACAAACAGCGGGGCGTCCGCCGCGTCGATGGGACGCAGGTCCAGGCGGGGTCCTCGGGCATATGCCAGGTTCACGGCGGGCCTCCTTTCGTTCTGTATGCGGGTGTCAGAAGGGCATTTCTAACGGGCTGGGGCACCCGCCTTCGCCTCGCCTGCGGCGGGCTTCGGCGGGTTGTCCTGGCATCCGCCAGGACAAAAAAAAACCGGCGATCCGTTGCGCCCGGGGGCGGCGGATCGCCGGCTTTGTGATTTCGACCGGTTTACCCGCTTCGCAACCCCCACATCGTCTCGACGCAACCTTCAAATCCCCGCACCGTCTGCGGACGCTTCGCGGCGTACGCGGAGCGCAGGTTCGTCGAGCGGATGGCATCGCGAAGGTGTTTCATGGTTCTGGGTAATCGTGTGAAGTGGCGGGAAGGTTCGTGGAAAAATGTTTTTTTGTGGAAGCGCGGAAGGGCGGGGGAGGATCGTGGGGTTGCGTTCGCGCGCAAGCGCTTTAATTGAAAGGAGTTGCGGCAGACGGGTGCAGGCGAAGGAATCAATCGTGGTCGTCCTTCACCAATCCGAACCGTATGAAGAAATTTTGCCGAAGCGGCGCCAAGTCCTTCCTCTCCCCGCCTTAACCCCATGGCTCGCAAAAGCTTGCGCTGAAGAACCATATGGAGAATAATTCTTGAACAGGTTCTTGACTCCTGCGAAATACACGCTATATTACATCCAACTGAGTTGATTCATCGGAGACGAACATGATCCACGACGTCGGCGCGATTGCAAAGAAGTGCGGGCTGGGCGGAATCCTGAGCGGACGCCGCACCACCCCTGCGGTACGCGAAAAACTGGAAGCGGAATTCGACGCGATTCGCAAGAACGACGTCGAGGTCCTCGACTTCTCCAGGATCGAGATCGTCGATTTCTCCGCCGCCGACGAAATCGTCGCCAAGCTCGCCGGCCGGATGGAGCAGGGCGAGTACGGCCCCGGCACGATCCTCCTCTCCGGCTGCAACGAGGCCGTCCGCGAAGGCCTGGAGGTCGCGCTCAAGCAGAAGGACCTTTGCCTGATGCACGTGGACGGCAAGAAGAAGTGGTCCCTCGTCGGCGAGCTGAACCCCTACCTGAAAGAGACCCTCGATCTCTGCATGCGCGACGGCACCCTTCTCGCCCGCGACCTGTCGGCCGAGCTCAAGCTGAAACTCAACACCGCGAGCACGCGGCTCATCAATCTTTTTGCCAAACACCTGGTCCTTAGAAAGGAGGATCAAGAGAACAAAATCGGGCGCGAGTACACGTACTGCTCACCGCTGTCGGCCCTCCCGTAGCCGGGGCCGTTTTTTTCGGCCCCGGCTTTCAACTAACATTGTTAAGACCACAGAGTTACAGGAGAACACTCATGCATATGAACCACGTCTTCCTCATCGGCAACGTCTGCAAGGACCCCGAGCCCCGCTTTGTCGGCCCCAGCCAGACCCCCGTCACCGACCTTCGCCTCGCCTGCAACCGGACGTGGAAGTCCGCGAAAGGCGAGAAGCGCGAGGAGTCGCTCTTCATCGATGTCGTCGCCTGGGCCCGCAGCGCCGAGCTCGCCGTCCAGTACCTCAAGAAAGGCCGCCTCGTCGGGATCGAGGGCCGCCTCCAGCTCAACGAGTGGACCGGCCAGGACGGCCGCAAAAACCAGCGCATCCGCGTCGTCGCCGAACGCATCTGCTTCCTCCCCGGCGGGGCGGGTTCGCGGGACGCCGTGCCGGCGCAGGAAAGCATCGAAGTCTCCACGGAAGGCGTCCACGAGGAAGAGGAGGCGCGCATCCCGGCCTAGTCGCCGCGCGCCGGCCGGGGGTCCGCCCGCCCGGCGCAACGCTTCCATGAAAACAACCAACCTCCGGGCATCGGCCGGACCGGGCTTGCCCCCCGGGACAGCCGCGTTCGACGCGCCGCAGCAGGAAGTGCGATGCGCCCTTGTTCGAGTGACGGTGACGTCCCTCTGCCCGGGGGCATGACATTCGGGCCCCGGGGAGCTCCGGTCTGCCGTGCGGGACGGCGGGCCGCCTCTCCGGGGCTTCTTCCAACCGAATCCCGACTTGAAAGGATGAAACCATGACCGTCACGATCACGCCGGACGGGCGGGGCGCCCGGCCGGGGCCCTGGAAGCACGGGGACTGCGACCTGCAGGTGCTGGCGCACGTGCCCTCCGAGCTCGGATTTGCCGTCGTCGCCGCGACGCTGGTCCGCCACCGCGACGAACTGGCCGCAAGCCTGGTTGCCGCGGGGGGGAGCGAAGCGGCCGTCCAGGCGGTCCGGGATGCCGTCCCTGACCTGTCCCACGTCGCCGCCCGCCTACGCGAGCCGCGCCCCGAGCGCCGCCCCCGTGGACGCTCGATCACACGGCTCACCTGGGCGCTTCGCCGCGCCCTCGTCTTCCTCGAGTCCTGGGCGCCACCGCTCTGCTCGGACGACCCCGTCCTCGAGGACCGCGCGTTCAACCTTCTGTCGAAAATCGTCTTCCTCCTCGACATCCTCGACTCCTGGCGTTCCCCGCGTATCGCCGCCGTTTCGGAAGCGGCGAGAAAGACAGGGTAGCGGGATGCTCATGATCGAAATTGATTCGCGCGAAGAGCCGTCCGGGATTCCGCGCCTGCTGGCGGAGCGGTTCCACGCCCCGGTGCGGGTCCGGTCGTTGCCGGTGGGCGACTACGTGCTGGGAGACATGGGAGTGGAGCGGAAGACGTCGCTGGACCTCGTCCGCTCGATTGCCGACGGGCGGGCGTTCGACCAGGCGAGACGCCTGTCCGGGGCATTTCCGCGGGCGGCGCTGGTTGTCGAAGGGCTCTTTCCGCCCCCGGCCTGCGACGGGCGCGAGGAGTCGTACTTCGGCGCGCTGGCGCAGCTCTCGTGGTCCTTCGGGCTGAGGATCTTCCCCACGCGCTTTGCCCTCGACACCGCGATCCTACTGCAGCGCTTCGCCGAGTCCGAGCTCGACCGCTGCGCGGCGACGGCGGTGCGCGTGGACGACAAACGCTGGCGGAAACCGCGGCACGCGACGGACCGGCGGCTGTTCCTGCTGCAGGGGTTTTTCGGTGTCGGCCCGGAGCGGGCCAGGAACCTCTTGCGGGCGTTCGGGAGCCTGCGGAGCGTTTTCTGCGCGCCGCCGGAGGCGTGGCAGGAAGTTCCGGGGGTGGGGGCGAAGCTGGCGAGGCAGATGCACGATCTCCTGACGGACGAAAAAGGGGACGGGGAAGCGGCGTGAAGCGGACACCAACCAACGGAGGCACGACCATGAGCCGGATGAAGCTGCTCCTGACGACGCCCTTGTGGCGCTCGGCGCTCGACCTGACCGAAGCGGCGGGGGAGGCGTTCCGCGCGGACGTCGCCGGGTGGAAGG
>JAIOPR010000056.1 GCA_021413805.1 Planctomycetota bacterium | reverse complement strand
TGCAACTTGAGATGCACCTTGACGGGCTTCGGCCGGCCGAGCGCGACGAAGCGCTTCGAATGCTGGACAAGAAAATGAGAGCGCGGCGCGAGAAAGCGCTGCCGGTGAGGACGACGCCGGCGCGATTCGCGCAGGACGTGGCGCCCGGCAAGACCGCGATCATCACCGGCGGATCCGTGTGGGCGGGTTGGCGTTGAAAGCAAAGTCAAAGCGGGATGGCCGGGTCGAGAAGTGCCTCCTGGCGCACGGTTACATGGAAGAGTAAGTGCGGGCGGGGGGTCATCGCGGGACGCATCGGCGGACAACGGTTCGACGTTTGCGTGGTGACCGCTACGCACCTCCTGGAGAGATCCCATGAACAACCGATTCACCGTCCGGATCGTCATCGCGATCGCCATCGCGCTCAGCGGCGTCGTCGCCTACTACGCCCGAAGCTCCGTCAACCCGGTGACCGGCGAGAACCAGCACATCTCGCTCACCGCCGAGCAGGAAACTGCGCTCGGGCTCAATGCCGCTCCCCAGATGGCGGCGCAGATGGGTGGGAATGTCCCTCCGGACGATCCAGACGCCGCCTTCGTGCGGGCCGTCGGCGAGCGCCTCGTCCTCAAGGGCGACGCTTCACGCAGCCCCTACCACTTCGATTTCCACCTCCTCAACGACACCCGGACGATCAACGCGTTCGCGCTTCCCGGCGGGCAGGTTTTCATCACGCGCGGGCTGCTGTCGCGGCTGAAGACCGAAGCGCAGCTGGCGGGAGTGCTGGGGCACGAGATCGGGCACGTGATCAACCGGCATGGCGCGGAGCATCTTTCGAAGGCGGAACTCGCGGGGAGCCTGTCGATCGCCGTCGGCGTCGGCGCGAGTGACGGCCGCGGAGGGAGCCAGGCGGCGTATGCGATTTCGCAGGTCGTGAGCCAGATGGTGCAGCTCAAGTACAGCCGGTCGGACGAGCTCGAAGCGGACCAGTACGGGCTCGCGACGCTGCCGCGCGCCGGGTATGACCCTTCCGCCATGCTCGGCGTGATGGAGATCCTCGCGAAAGCCTCCGCGGGGGGAGGGCAGCCGGAGTTCATGTCCTCGCACCCGCACCCGGAGAACCGGATTGAGGCCATCCGTGCCTGGCTCGGTAAGAACTACCCGGGCGGAGTTCCCGGGGCGTTGACCCAGGGGAGGAGCCTTCGCGCCGGTGACTGAGGCGCACAAGAAAAAAGAGGTATTGTCAACGCGCGGCCACCATAGAGAATCTTGGCCGGCCGGGCGATGGGGGGAAACCTCTGCCGAACCCAGGAGATGCGGAAGATGGCGGACATCAGCGGGGCGGGCCCTGAGGTGAACGACGCGCTGCGGGTCGCGCGCGCGACGGTGACGAAGGCGAAGCTCCGCTTCCCGGCGGTTCCGCCGGAGCTGCAGGGCGCGCTCATGAAATATCGCAACTGGTGCTGGGGCACGCTGGAGACCATTGCCGCCGACCCGTACGAATTCGAAGTCTGGGGGCTGAAGATCCTGTCGGAGCACGTGGACCGCGCACGTCGGCTTCGCCACCGCGGGATCGGGAATTTCGCGCTGCTGGGTCACGGCGGCCCCGGGCCGAATTCGATGGCCCTGACGTGGATCCTCGTCCGCCGCCCGCTCGAGATCGTCCTCCAGTTCGGATGGAGCGGCCCGCAAAAGGATTCGCCCGACGAACGCAAGACCTGGGACAACGCCATCGCCGCCTGCGACGAACTCCTCGACCTCGTCCCCGCAGGCGACCCCGCGACCTCCCGCCCCATGGGCCGCGAATTCGACCGCTTCGTCCTCTGCGGCTCCGAATTCCTCGGCGCCGGCAAGCTCGAGGATTTCTGCGAGCTGGCTCCGTACGATCCCAACGCCCCGCCCGCGCCGCCGCTTCCCCCCTCGACCTCCCTCGGCCCGCGCGTGTTCATCGGGAATCCCAAGCTCGTGATTCCCGCCGCGCTGGAAAAGGCTCGCGCCTGCAAGAAAGCGGGCAAGAACCCCGCGGCGCCGTAGCGCGACGCAGGAGAGAAGAGCTACCCGAACGCTTTGAGCACCCCATCCCAGAGCGCGCATCGGGACTTCAGCGCCTGGGCCGCCGCATCCGTGGCGACCCGCCAGTTCGCTTCGTCCGTGCCGCACAACGAGGCCAGCAGCCGGCGCGCCATCGGGCCGTGTTGTTCTTCATCCAGGTGGACATGGCGCTCCAGGTAAAGCCTGAAAGTTTCGCAGCGCGTCCCCGCCGCTTCCAGCGAAGCCAGGATCGGCCGGAACATCGAGGGCACGAGATCTTCGCGGCCAAGAAGGAATGACGCCGCGACCTGGATGACCGGACGGGAGCAGGTGCGAAGCGTCTCGAGCACGAACTGGCGCGTCGAGTCGGGCAAGGTGATGGCGGCCAGGGTTTTCTCGGGGCTGATGCCGTCGCGGAGGCTCGACACGAATCCCCGGATCGCCCGCGAGTCCGCGCCGACTTCCAGCATCGCTTCCAGATAGAGGTCGTAATGGGAAGCGTACCGGCCGGGCGTGACCTCGTCGGTCTCTTCGCCAAGCACAATCTCGTTGATCAGGCGCGCCGCGGTCGTGTCGGCGGGCGGAAGCCAGGGGACTTCGATGCAGGTGAGGCGGCGCTGAAGCGCCTTGAGGAGCGACATGAAATCCCACACGGCGAAGGCGTGGTTGGACATGAAGACGCGGAGCGCGGTCGGGTCGCCGATGCGGCGGTAGACCGCGTGGTTCACGAGGGCGGTGCGGAGCGGGAGCAGGTCGGACTCGAGCTGGGCGTAATGCGCTTCGGTGGAGGACTTCGTTGCAAGATGCTGAGCGGACATTCGGATTCTCCGGGTAAGTGGGAAGGCTGCCGTTTACGGCATGGTCGCCATCTTACGGGGAGAGATTCGGTCCTCGAAGCTACTTCCGGACGTGCCGGAGCGCCGAGACGTACCAGTAGTAGACCTCGAGCGTCAGCACGTCGAGCGCCGTCGTCGCGACGCGCCCTCCTGCCTTGCCCCATCGGTCCGAGCCCGGATCCCACGACCCCGCCGCGCATCCGTCGTTCTTCGTCTTCTGCGCGGGCACGAGAGCGGCCAGCATCGCTTCGTTCCACGGTTTCCACGTCGGGGCCTCGCTGTTTCCGTCGAGCTGGAAGAGTGCGCTCGAGCCAAGAAACCAATACAGCGAATCCGTAGCATGCCCTTCACCCCGCGGCAGGTCCTTGAGGAGCAACTGCGCACCCTTGGCCAGCGCCGGGTCGGCCGCGTCGCCTTTCGCGTCGATCCGCACGATCATCCCCGCGGCCGTCAGTGCCTCGTGGGCGTCCCACCCGAAACGCGGTCCCGAGCCCAGGAACTCCCCCGCGTACTCCGCGGGACTCCCGGTTTTCCCCGACTCCGGATCCGTCGCTTCCACAATCCAGGAGTACGCCCCTTCAAGCGCCGCGTCGGGAACCTCGAGCCCCGCCCGCCTCGCCCCTCGAAATGTCATCACGCACCAGGCCGTCAGCATGGTGTCGTTCTCCGGGCCGTCTTTCTCTTCTCGCCAGCCTTTGCCAGGATTTTGGGAGGCTAGAAGAGCCTTGAGCGCGTTCTCAGCGGAATCCTTGAAGAGCGTGGCGTTGGTCAGCCCGTAACATTCGACCATGGCGAAAGTGGCGATCGCGTGATCGAAGAGATCAAGTTCGCAATCAGGCTGGACGAAGGTCCCGTCGGCTCGCTGCGCCAACCGCAGCCACTTGAGGGCGCCCTTGATGACCTCTCCCCACTCCACCGTGTGCGCGGAGACCGGGTCAACGTAGGTCTCCTTCGTGAGATGCGTGTACCCAGCGCCGAGGAATGCGAGTAGCGCGAGCCCGGTCACGCCGACGTCGTGCCGCTCGCTCCCGCCAGAAGCGCAATGAACGGGGGCGAACGCGTCGGCGGGCGCGTCCGAGCGCCAGTACCCGTCCTTCTCCTGGTGCCGCGCGAGCCAGCGCAGCCCTTCCGTCACGGCCGCCTCCGACCCACCGGGGCCAAACCGTCCTCCCCCGCGAGCCACCCAGTTGCGCCGTCCGCCGAGACGCGATTGCCACGCGCCGCACGAAAGTCCCCCGCCTTCATCCGGGGGCTGGGCGCAAGCGGCCGAAGCGGCCAGCAACGCGAGGATGACGCACCGTTTCATTCGCATGGGAACGTCCGCGAAGGTCAGCGGTTCAATTCCAGCCCCTGGCCCGGCCGTCGCCGAGGCAAAATAAATCGGGCCCGGGGGTTCACCCGGGCCCGACAGAAAATCGCTGCGTGCTACGGAACCGTTACTTCAGATCGCCCGTCCCGTCGCCTTCGTCCTCGCCGCCCTTGTCTCCCTCGCCGTCTTTCGGCGGGAGCGGCGGCGGTTTCGGCGGCTTGCCTTCTTCGCCACCGTCGGGGGGAAGCGGCGGCATCGGGGGTTCCTCGCCTCCGTCCGAAGGAGGAGGACCGGGATGGTGGCACGGGCATCCGGGGCCTTTCGGCGGATGCGGCGGTTTGCCATCTTTCGGGGGAAGGGGCGGTTTCCCGTCCTTCGGGGGCGGAGGGGGCTTGGACCCGTCGTCCGGTCCACCATCCTTGGGCGGGGGCGGAGGGGGCTTCGTGCCGTCGCCGGGCTCGCCGTCCTTGGGCGGCTTTCCATCTTTCGGCGGAAGCGGCGGCTTGCCGTCTTTCGGGGGCGGGGGCATCGGGGGGTGGTGGCACTTGCAGTGACACTCGCCGCCGGGACCCTTCGGGGGCTTGGGACCCTTGCCGTCCTTGCCTTCGCCATCGCCCGGAGGGGGCGGGGGCAGCGGGGGCTTGCCGTCGCCATCCTTGGGTGCGGGGGGCGGCGCCGGGGGCTTGCCGTCCTTCGGCGGAGGGGGAGGTTTCGGGCCTTTCTCCTCTCCGCACGGGCAGCCGCAGGTGCACGGTCCATCGGGAGGCGGCGGGCCTTTTGGCTTGCCGTCGCCCTTCCCATCGGCCGGCGGTTTTCCCGGCGGCGGACCGCCCTTCCCGTCCCCGTCAGCGGCCCTGACCTGGCTCGTCAGGAAGGCGGCGGCCAGAAGTCCGGCGAAAATCAGGCGCGTCATGGTGAGTCTCCAAGAGTGAGGTCAGGCAAGGATGCTCGTGGCTCAGGAACGGGCGGGGGACGCCGATATTGTGCGATTCCCGAAATCGCGGGGGCCGGGACTGTAAAAGTTGTTGCTTGCCTGGGCGGCGAATCAGGCGGTGGAGCCTCCGGCAGCGGGCACCGGATTTGCGTAAAGGCTTGCCATGCGAGGTATTGCCACCGTCCTGCTCGTCGCGCTCCTGGTCATCCCCTCATGGGCGGGGTGGCCGGAAGCGCGGAACGCGTTCGCTGAAAAGTATTCGAGTGCGGAGCCGGCCGAACGGGTGAAGGCCGTACGCGCCCTGACGGATTTCAACCGCGCAGAAGCCGTCGCGTTTCTGCTGGAATGCTGGCGAAGCGACCCCGATGCCGGCGTGCGGGACGCGCTTGCGGACATCGTCGCGAAGATCGTCGATCCGATGGCGCGCACCGCGATCCGCGACGTGGTCCTGAAACATCCGGACCCCGAAGTCCGCGCCCGATATTGCGCGCTCTTCGCCGACGGCCGCCAGCCCGACCGGACCCAGGTCCTCAGCGACCTGCTCATCGATTCCTCCCCCGTCGTCCGAGTCCGGGCTCTTCGCACCCTCGGCCGTGCCGATCGCGCGCTGCTCGCCGATGTCGGCGGCCTCCTCGAAGATCCCGCCCCTGAAATCCGCTTCGCCGCCGCCGGCGCCCTTGCTGCGATCGGCTCCATCGACGCCGTGCCGTGGCTCGCCGACCGGCTGGCGATTGAAAAGGGCGAGCGCCTCTGGGCGGTGCAGGACGCGCTGGAGAAAATCACCGCGCAGAAATTCGGGGCGGACGGACCGAAATGGCTCGAGTGGTGGAAAGAAAAGACGTCGGGCGAGTCGCCCGAGGTGAAAGCCGCGGTGGAGAAGGCGGCGAAATGGCTGCGCGACGACGTCGAGACCGCGCTGAAGACCAATCTCTGGGCCGGGGGCAAACGCGGCAACCTGCCCCAGGCGTCGGACTGCCCCGGGCTGGCGCTTCGGATTCACGCCCTCATCCACGCAGGGCTTCCCGCGGACGACCCGGTGATCCAGGACGGGGTGCTCTGGCTGGAGCGGGCGCCGCTGGCGATGACGTACGACGTGGCGTCGATGGCGATGGCGCTGGCGGACCACGGGGCGCAAGCGCACGCGGAGCGTCTGGTCGAAATCGGGCAGTGGCTCGTGGACGCGCAGCGGGCCAACGGGCAGTGGACGTACGACGGGACGGTGGTGAAGCGCAAGAAAGGGCCGGTCACGACGAAAGCTCCGGGCGCGGCCGAAAGCGCCGGCACGACGGCGGTCCCGGAGATCCCGAAACTCGTCACCAGCCGCGGGACGATGCCCGGGACCGGCGATAATTCGAACACGCAGTACGGCGTGCTCGGCCTGCGCGCCGCGATGGAAGTCTGCGACGTCCCCGACGCCGTCTTCGAGCGCACGCTTCGATTCTTCGCGAATTCCCGCACCAGCCAGGGCGGATGGGACTACGGCAAAGGTGAGCCCGCCTACGGGAGCATGACGGTGGGCGGCATCTCGACCGTGGAGATCTGCCTTCAGGCGCTCGAGAGGACCGACGGGCTGGACCCCGCCGAGATCTCGAAGCACAGGATCCTGGGCCCGGCCGTCACGTGGATGACGCGCAATTTCAGCGTGAAAGAGAACCCCCGGAAGGAAGCCTTCCACTACTACTACCTCTACGGCCTGGAACGCGCCGCCATCCTCTCGGGCATCGAGAAATTCGGGAAGCGCGATTGGTATCGCGAAGGATGCGTGTGGCTGCTCGATCACCAGCAGAGCGACGGGTCCTGGACCGAGGGGAACCCGGGGCAGGAGACGGCGTTCGCGATCCTGTTCCTGAAGCGGGCAACAAAGGGGCTCGTGGGAAAACCGAAACGCCGGCCGCCCCTTCAGCAACAGCCGCCTCCCCCGCCGCCGGTCGAATCGGGGAGATGAGCGGGATCACCCCGCCTTCGAAGCGCTGGCCACGAGCCACGCGGCCATGACGATCGCGGCGAAGGCGAGTGAAATGACGCTCAGCCACACGCCCGGCTGGTCCTTGATCACGAGGTACTCGAGGACGTCTCGCTGAAGCGAGGCCACTTCCGCGGTGGCCGGCCTGTACCCCTTGTTTCCCAGGTCATCCAGTGCCTTTTCGGCGTCCGCCCGCATGTTTTGAAGCGGTTTCTTCCGATACCAGGTCACGCGTTCGTAAGCGAGCAGTCCGCCGCAACCCAGCACGAGGAAGACGAGCACGGCGGTTTCCCGCCCCACCTTCCAGGAGGGGACGGCCATCCGGAAAACACTCCACCCGAACAGAAGAGCCCCGAACGCTGGAAAGATCCAGAGTTCACGGGTCTTTCCGCCCCACGGAGGATCCTTCACCGGCTCCGGGGTGGCGAGGTTCATGAACGAGTCCATCGAAGTGCCCGAGACCTTCTTCACGGCATCCTTCGTGGAGTTGGCCTTCGCCTGAAGTTCCTTCGCGTTCGGGTCGAGCGAGTTTGTTGCGAGGTCGTATCCTGTCGGTTCGGCCGTCACCATCACCGCGCATGAAACGCGCAGCCAGGGCAGGCAGAAGAAGGCGACCAGCAGCCCGAGGCCCGAAAGCGAACACAGCGGCAGGTGCGTGCGCACCCGGCGGCCGTCCTCCTTCGCGGCGACAAACCGCTCCTGGGAGAGTTGCTCCACGGCGCGCGGCGGGGCCACCTCGGCCGCGGGCGAAACAACCGCCGCGGCACCCGGCGGCGCATCCGCCCCGGGGACGACCGTCACCATGCCGCAATCGGGGCATTTGACGTTTCTGCCAGCGAACATGTCCGGGACCTGGCGGCCCTTCCCGCACTGACATGAAAATCGAATCATTGAGACCTCCCGAGTAATCGCGCCGGCATCCTATCACCGTCAAAGGAGGCTCGGACTTTCCAAAAATCGTCCGACCAGCAGATCCCCCCGCCGGCGTCGTATGATCAGAACCCGGTAAAGGATCGCTTCATGCCCACCTACGAATCGCTCGTCCGCGACCACCACGCCCTCGCCTTCAAGGTCGCCCGCTCCATCCTCCGCGACGATGCCGCCGCCGAGGACGCCGTGCAGGACGTCTACCTGCACTTCATCAAGAACCCCGGCGCCCTCTCCGGCGCCGAAAACCTCCGGGCGTTCGTGGCCCGCGCGGCGGTCAACCGCGCGCTGGACCTGAAACGCGGAGCGGGGCGGCGGGAACAACACGAGCGGGCATCTCTTTCGGGGAGGGCGGACATGAATCCGGTCGAAGCGGCCTCGAGGGCGGAGTTGCGGGCGAAGGTCGCGGAGTTGCCCGAAGAGCAGCGGCTCGCGATCGAAATGCACTATTTCCACGGGCTGACGAAGGAGGAAACGGCGCACGCCCTGCAGGTCGCCTCGGGGACGGTCTCCAGCCGCCTGAACGCCGCCCTGGGCCGCCTCCGCACGGCTCTCGCCGGCGCGGCGTTCGTCGGGGTGCTCGCGATGCTGGAAAGCGAACTGGCGGAATGCGCGGCTGAAGCGGCCGTGCCGGAGGGGATGAGCGAACGCCTGATGCGCCTCGCGACCAGCAATCCCCCGCCGTCGGCAACTTCCACATCTCCGCTGACCGCGCGCCGCGCCGGCATCACCGTCGCCGCGACCGCCGCCGCGCTGTTTCTCGCCCTCGGAGCCGCGCGCCTCATCCGGCCTGGACGCACCGATACAGCTTTGCCCTTCGAAATCGCGTCCGGTACTCCCGAATCGCAGCCCCACCCGGCCGCCCCCTCGAAGGACGGCGAGGATCCGTCAGCCCCGAAGATCCCGTCCTCCGTCGCAAACGCCACCGCGGACCCGGATATCGTCGAAGCTATCCTCGAGGGATTCCTCTTCCGCCGCGACAGCGGCCTGTACGTCGAAGAGGTCCGTGCGGACGACTACATGCCGAAGCAGATCTCCCGGAGCTGGGATCAGCAGGACGAAATGCTCTGGAAGGAGTCGCTGACTTTGCCCGCCGATGGCGCGTTGGCCGGGCTTCCCGCGGCCACAAAGCCGACGTTCGGGACGTTCATGCTCAAGGATGGGGATCCGGCGGAAGCTCCCCGGACGAGGGTCAAGCTGAGCATCCGGGGCGCGAAACGGCACAGCGCCGTCCAGAGCGACAGTCCGGCCACGAAAGTGCCCTATCTGACCTATGCCCCGCAGCGCGTGGAACTCGTCGCGGTGTTGGAAAAGGAAGTCCTTTCACCCGCATGGCTCCTCGCATGGCGCGACAGGCAGCGGGCCGGAACCGAGCTGGGAAACGCCTGGGCCCTCGAGCCGGGGACCGAGAAGCGCTCCCGGGTTCTCGAGGCGGCGACGAAACTCGCCCAGGCCCTGGAACGAGCCCGTGCGGCCCGGGCCGACGAAGCCTGCACAGACTGGCATATCCGCCGGGAAGCGGAGTCGAGCGCCGGCGCGGAAGCACGGCTGCGAGGCGTCGGACTCGACCGCCTGCTCCCTTCGTGGCCGGCGCCGGACGAACTCCACGATGCGCTCATGAATGCCGCTTCCGCCGAGGGTCTCCGCACATCCATCGTTTCCCGCTGGGGGGAGGATGCTCTTCGACTCGACGCCGGGTGCTACCGCGCCCGGTCCGACGGGTTCGGCTGGTCGCAGATTTCCATCCCCGAGGTCCTCAGGATGGACGATGCGGCCTTCGCGTCGCTGAAAAAGGAACTGGAATCGATCCCGGACAACCGACCCCATCCCGCGGAAGCAGCCGGCATGGAAGCACGGCATCGCGACGAACACGCCCGTGTCGCCGCCGCGGGTCTGGAGGTTGCCGACCTCTCCTCGCTGGACCGCGAGCACTTCATTCTCGACTGCGGCGCGCGGGTAGTCTCGGTCGCGGCTGGAAGCGATGCGGAGAAGGCCGGGCTCCGGGTGGGAGACATCGTCTGGAAAGCGGTCGTGACGATCGAGTCGAAGACAGGCCGCACGAGTGAGCCGATTCCCGTCAACGGGGAGTCCGGGCTGGCATTCTGCTTGAAGAGCGCAGACAACCAGGAAGTCCGCGTCCTGGCGGTCCAGGTCGTGCGCGAGGAAGGGGTCACGAGCCTCCAAATCGGGAAGTAGTCAGTTGTTCCCTCCGTCCCTCACCCGGACATGCAGCCTGATGTGCGAGGACCCGAACGGCTTCGTTCCCCAGAACTGCATCGCCCCGGGAAGGTCGCAGCACGAGTTCCGGGAAGCAACGGCGGGGGCGTCAACGTTGGCGGTCTGTTCGTCGGAGTCGTCATCTACGAGAAAGGGATCTGAGACCCCGCCCTCGTTGTGCCATCCGGCTTCGCCCAGCCCGGCTCCCCCATCGAACTCCTGGTAGTAAATCCGGCCCGCCTGCCGGAAGTAGAACCCGAGTTCCGTGCCGCAGCGGAAGACCTTGCGGAGGTCGGGGGTGTTGACGTTCGAGGCGGTCGAGAATTCGGGGACGTCCACCTCGAAGGCGGGCTCGAAAGTCGATCCTGCCGACGGCGTCCACGATTCCCCAAAGGTTGCCGCGGAGGAGGGGTTGAAGCGGCGGGTGCGGAGCGAAGCGCCGATGCCGGGGACGGGGATCGAATCGGTCTCGAGAAAGAACGTGTGCGCGGCCTGAAGCGGATTAGCTCGAGCGTCGCTGTCCTCACCACTGACGGGATCGAACACGCGGATGTCGCTTCCGGCCGGCGTGCCGACCAGGAATATGGAGTAGCTGCGCGCTTGGAGTTCGGCGATGCCGCTGTCCACGCGGACGACGGCGCTTCCCGGCCCCATGAGTTTCGAGAAGTAGTGATGCTCTTCCCCTGCGCCGGCAATCACGTCCTTGTCGTAGACGACGAGGGCGTTGCCACCCGAGCCGGAATCGATGCAGGTCCAGCCGCGGCCGGCTTCGTTCAATTCACCGATCGTGTTGTTTCCGCGCCAGCCGACGTCGTTGTCCTCGATGTCCACGGAGGTGACGGCAACCGCCAGGGAAGCCGGCAGACCCGGCCCCGCCGTGAGCCGCGCGACGAAAATCTCGTCGTAAGTCGGGTCGCCGTGCTCGTACATGAGATTGACGACGTCCGGGTCCGACTGGATGCCGCACACGTACCCGAGCCCCTGCTGGAAGGCCCAGAAAAAGGCGCTGCTCCCGTCGAGATCCGGGTTCACCGGCACCACGGGGGACAAGGACATCGCGACTGCCGGAAGCGCCGGGTAGGAACCGTCCTCCGCAATCCGGGTGGTGACGTAATTCGCGGCGAAGATCGCACGGTCGTTCGAAGCGCCGTCCGAGCTGCGCGCAACCCAGACCGCGACGAGGTAGTCGCCATTCCGGCCGAGCACGCCGCGCGCCGCACCCATTTCGGGCGTGTCGTTCACCGCGGGATCGTCCGCGCCCAGGAGCGTGTGGCTCAACATCGCCCCTGTCGATTCACTCACCTCGCTCAGCGCGAGCCGCCCCGAGTTCACCGCGTCGAACGCCCCGTCCGCATCCTGGTCGAACTCCAGCGTGACAATCACCAGCGCCGCCAGCCCTTCGTCCGAGCCGTAACACAACCCCGTGGGAAAGTGCTGAAACCCGAAGTCGCCGGGCGCGATGGAAGCGTCGTTCGCGAGCGCGTCGGTGGAATCCGGCGTGACCGCGTGCAGGACAACGGGCGATGAAGGAGTCCCCGTCGCGGGGTCGAACGTCAGCGACTCGATCACCTGGTCCACCCCGGCGTTGACCCCGTCGAAGATCCCGGACGTCGATCCCGGGTGCGAGTCTTCGAGTTCGGCCGAAGGGTCGTCGATGAACGCCCCGGTGTTGTCCGCCGCGAGCCGGAAAAAGAGCGTGTTGTTGTACGAAGTGAAAAAGAAATCGACCTGCGTCTCCCCGCTGCTGATCCCGGAATCGGAAGCGCCGAGCGGATTGACCGGCAGGCGCACATCCGGCCCGACCCCGGCCCCGGTCACAAGCGGCAGATCGTCGCCGATCGCGGAATCGAGAATCAACCGCCGGGCATGCATCGCGCGGTCCTCGAACCCCGGCGACCCGTCGTTGTCCTCGCGCTGGTGCCAGACCACTTCGATCGACGTCGTTGCATCCCCCCACCGCGCGTCATACCCGCTGAAATTCCAGCGCGCTTCGCCCTGCAGCCCGTCCGAAACCACGCCGAAACACTGCACGTCCTCCCCGTCCATGTCGCGGTCGTTGAGGCGTGAAGCGAATTCCTGGAACCCGTAGCGGTCGCCGATGCTGTCGTGCTGGCGCACGTTGAAGTACGTCATCCAGAGGCACATGTTGACGTCGTCGGCGTCCGCGGCGCCGTCGCCGTCCGCGTCTTCGGCGCGCCAGAGGATGACGGCATCGCCGTCGCGGTTCTGGGCGTCCCCTGACGGGTGACCTTCCGTGTTAATCCACGCGACGAAGACGTTCTCCTGCACCGTGTCCAGGACACAATCGGTCGCGGCCAGGATCACCGGCGGCGTCCACGACTCGCCGTCGTAGTAAGTCACGTAGGACTGGCCCGACAACATCTTGAACACCACGAGGGCCGTCCCGCGGTCGCCGTTCGGGAAGCAGCCCTGGATGTAGTCGTAGTCCTCCCCCGAAGGACTCATCCCGCGCTGGTCGTCGGCGACGTTGCCGTTCTGGACCGGCGCGCCGGGGAAATTGTCGGTCGTGAAGATTCCGCCACCCGTTTCGACCGTCGTCCGCGTCCCCGAGCGGTGCCGGCAGCCCGCGGCGAACAGGAGGACGGCCAGGCTCAGGGCCACGGCAATACCCGAACGCGCATTCCTGCTCATCGATCTCTCCTTGGGGGTACTTCTGGCGCTTCACTCCCCAGTAACCGGGCACCCGGCCGGCATTTTGTGAATTCCAGACGCATGCGATACTGCCCCGGTGCGATTCGAACGCTACGTCGCGATCGGGGACAGCTCGACCGAAGGGCTTGAAGACCCGGACGGGGCGGGGGGCTACCGGGGCTGGGCGAACCGGCTGGCCGAGCGCCTTGCGGCGGTGCAGGGCAGCCTTCTCTACGCCAACCTCGGCGTGCGCGGCAAGCGGGCCCGGGAAATCCGCGAAGAACAGCTCGGGCCGGCGCTCGCGGTGAAGCCCGACCTCGCGACCGTCTTCGCGGGCTCGAACGACATGATCGAACGCGGGTTCGTGCCGGACGCGCTTCGGGACGAAGTCGCGCGAATGCAGCGGGAGTTGATTGCCGCCGGGGCGGTCGTGCTGACGTTCACGCTTCCCGACCTCACGGGAGTGATGCCGATCGGCCGGCTGCTGTCGAAGCGGGTGAAAGCGATGAACGACGCGATCAAGGAAGCGTCCGCCGCCACGGGGGCGCGGCTGGTGGATTTCGCCGCGCACTCCATCGGCTCGGACCCGCGGCTGTGGACCGAGGACCGTTTCCATGTGAACGCCGAAGGACATGCGCGCATCGCGGCGGCGCTGGCCCAGGCGCTCGGCCTGCCGGGGACGGACGACTCCTGGACGAAACCGTTGCCGGGAAAGGACGAGCGGAGTTCGTGGGTCCGGTGGAAGGAGACGGTACGGTGGTATCGGCGGCATTTTCTTCGCCGCGCGTGGGGAGGACCAGACCGGGGGGAAGTGCTTCGGCCGAAGAGACCTTGCCTGGAAAGGGTTCGGGCGGGAGAAGTTTGAGACGAGGAGGCGGGCATCGGAGGATCGAGAAAAACGTACGAATTTTCAAATTTGAATTTTCAATTCTCAATGATCAATGCTTCCGCGGCGGGGTGCCTTGATTGAAAATTGGAAATTGAAAATTCAAATTTGAAAATTCGTACGTTCCGTGTCGAGCCTTTCGACGCGGACTTACCCGCCGCGGCCGGCCGACGAACTCAAGCGCCACCGCAAGCCCTCCGCGCGCTCTAAACCGAAGGAGGAGCGTCCTTCGCCGGTGCATCCGCCGCGGGCACGGGAGCTTCCGCAGGCGCCGCCGCCGGAGTCTCGCTCACAATCGGCGTCTCGACGAGCGCCGCCGCAACCGGTGCCACAACCACCGCCGCCGGCTCGCGCGTCGCCTTCGATTCCTCCGCAGCCTTCGCGAGCAGGTCCTTCACCTCTCCCAGTCGCTCGTACATCTTGAAATAGAGCATCGTGGACTCGCAGACGACGCGCCAGAGCAGCATCCAGACCACCGAAAGCACCGGGCCGCCTAGCATGATGGCCGCGCCCGCCGCGATCTCGTCGCTGCGGTGGTGCGCGTTCGACATGATGATGATCCCCGCGATGAACGAGCCGAACGCCTGCAGCACGAGCAGGAATTCGCCGAGCCAGAAAAGCACTTTGATCAGCGACGGCGTGATCATCTTGCGGAACGCGAGGTAATCGCCCACGGCGGACGGCTCCGAGGGTTTCGAAGCGGCCTTCACCGCCGGTTTTGCATCCGCGCTCGCCGGCGCTTTCGTCGTCCTGCTTGTCCCGTCCCGCTTAAGCCGCCCTGTCCGGCCGCTCGACATCGAGGGCGGCGCCGGCGGCTCGACCGCCGCGGGAGCCTCCGGCGCAGCCGCCACGGGTTCTGCGGGCGCTTCCGCCGCGGGCGTTTCGGTCGCGGGTTCTCCCTCCGGAGGTTTCACCGCGGGGAGGTCGCCGTCCGTCTCCGCCGAAGCGCCTTTCAGCGCGTCGTCGCCGGGGGCGGCCGGCGGGCCAGCGTCCGGTGTCTCCTGCCCGGCGTCCGCGGGAGCTGCCGCGGCGGGCTCGACCGGCGGCGCCGTCTCCTCGATCGGCGCGTCCGGCGTTTCCCCGGCCGGGACCGTCAGGATCTCGCTGCACTTCGGGCACCGCACGCGCTTCCCCGCCAGCCGGTCAGGGGCTTTGAAACGCGAACCGCACGGGCAGGTGGTGAGGATGGGCATAGGGGCGCGATGCTATCGGAGATCTGCGGGCAAGACACCTTTCTCGCGAGGGCCTGGCCCGGGGATGCGCGGGATGATTCCGACGCCGATGTCCCTCACGGCTTCAACAGCGTCGCCTTAGCGTCCGTTCCCCATTCCAGAAGCGTCAGCGCCGTCTTCGTCCCCGCTTCCATCACCATCGACACCAGCCCGCCTTTCCAGGTCGCCTTCCCTTTCCATTCAATCTTGCCTTCCTGGATGCTCGCCCGGCAGACGCCCTTGTCGTCGGCGTACAACCCGAACGGGACCCCCGGCGCGAACACGAGCACCTGCTTCACTTTCACCGGCGCGCCGAATCCTTCCGCCTCCGTCTTGATCTCGACCTTCTCCGTCACGAACTCCTTGTCCTTGATCTTCACCTTCCCCACCGTCACCTCCGCCGTCCCGCTTGCCGCGTCGTTCCCCGGGTCCGGCACCGACGCCCTCGTCGGCGTCAGCTCTTTCCCCTTTTCCCCCGGCTTCCCCCAGAACACGCGCTTCACCAAACGGTCTTTCAGCCCCACCGAGCACAGGATCACGGTCCCGGGGAAAAACTCCGCCGTCGTCCGGTCCTCCTCGATCCACACGACGTCCGCTTCCACGCCGACGCACGCCAGCCGGTATTCCACCGGCTTTTCCCCGTCCTGCTCGAGGCGCCGCTTGACCCAATCTCCCGCCTTCAGCGACGCCACGTCGAGATCGAGCCACGCGTTCTGGCTGACGTCCGGGCGCGATTCCTCGGCGGAAGCGGCGGTGGCGAGGGAAACGAAGAGCGCGAGGGCGGCGAGTGAACGAGGCATGGGGGTCTCCGGGATGGAAGTGCGTTCGTGACCGGTCGGCGGCGACACGAGGTTACTTCTTCTTCCCGTGCAACTCCATCGCGCGCGCCACAATCGGCTTGGCCCACTCCGGGGTCCTGGCGAGATTCTTCGGGCCCGCGATGCGTCCTTCTTTCATGTGCAGCACCAGAAGCGGCTTCGGCGCCGCACCTGAAGCCGGGTCGGCGGCGGCGCTGTTGTCGTAGACGCGCAGGGCCGCGAGTTTCGGCATCAGCCGGATGAGGTTGCGGGGGGCATTTTCGTAGCGGCGCCGGATCATCTCCTCCGGGATGTCGTGGCCCCCGCGGCGAACACGTTGACGCACTCGTTTCAGGTGCAATTCCACTGAAGAAAGGCCGGTGAACCAGATGCGGACATCGATGCCCGCGTCCGTGGCACTTTCCAGCAGCGAGACGATCGTGTTTCCGCCAAGCGTCGTCTCGAACGTGAAGTCCTTCCCCTCGCGAATCGCCTCTTCGAGCATCTGCCGCCCGAATTCCCACGCCGAAGCGTTCGCCAGCTGATCGGTGGCGTCCGGGTGGGCCTCCCGGTACGCCCGCGCCGCTTCGTCAGGGTTGTAGTAGTCCGCCTGCTTCGCCCGGATCGTCGCGCCGGCGATGCTGCTCTTGCCGGCGCCATTCGTGCCGGCAAGGACGGTGATTACGGCGCGGCGCTCAGCCACGGCGTTTCGCCGCCTTGGCCGCCGCCTTGCCCATTTCCGCGGGCGAGGCCTCGAACGCGTCGCGCAGGCCTTTTCGTGCTGCCGGCGTCTGCATCTTTGCCAGAAGGCCGCCGAATTTCGCGCGAAGCGCCGCGAGTTCGTCGTAGCGCGCCTCGGCGAGGCGGCGGAAGGCCTCGATGGACAGGATCACGGCCTTGTCCTTTTCGTGGCGGGTGATGACGACCGCGCCGGAGATCAGGACGTTCTCGAGCACATCGGCGGTGGAATTCCGGAGGGCCGAGGCCGGAAAACTTTTCATGGGAACGCTTTCACCAGTCGGCGAACGCATCGTCAGGGCGGTCATGGGTGTTACCTCCACCAGGAAGATTACCATAAATAGCCTTTATGTACAAAATAGACATTCTTCTCGTAAAGCTTCGGAAATGGGCACTCCTACTTCCCCCGGAGAACGATCTTCCCGTCCTTCGCGGTCAAGGTCAGGCCGAGCTCGAAGGCGACCGCGTCGAGGACGTCCAGCACGGGGACCAGCGCGCCGAGCTCGAGCGAGAACGCCTTGTCCGGGAGGCCTTCCCCGTCGATGTCGAGGCCTGTGGTGCGGACCAGGTGCTCGACAAAACCCGCGCAACTCGCGTCGCTGAAGCGGCCCGTGATGTTCTTGTCCCGCGCTTGCTTCAGCATCGCCTCGGAAGCCTCGTCGGCCCCTTTCATGTCCGCGACCGCCGCGCGCTTTTCCAGCTCCGCCGCGCGGGCAGGGGTCGTCCAGATGATCAGGCCGGCGCGCTCGACGAACGCCGTCCCTGTCGCGGCGGCGAGCTGGCGGAGCGTTTCGGCCGCGGGCTGCTTGCGGAAGTCCACCGTGGTCTTCAGCCCGGCGAGCACTTCCGCGCCCGCATCCGGAAGCACGGCCGCGTGCAGTTCCTTCGCGAGCCAGGCCGTGACGACCGGCGTCGGCTCTTCGTTGAAAGACAGCGCGATCGAGGTGCCGTCGAGGACGCTGACGGCGGAATCTTTCGCGTCCGCCGGGATTCCGTCGAGGCTCGCCTGCGCCCGCTTAGCGACGTCCGGCTGGTCGCCGAAGAGCTTGAGCACGAGGGCGAAAGCAGCGCGGGCGGACGCGGGGCGTTTGAGGGCGAGCAGGCAGTCGCCGTCGCACAGGCCGGCCGCGGACCGGATCATGGAGGGAGCGTCCGCCTGGTTGAGAAGCTGTGCGTAAAGTTTCTCCGCAGAGGCGGTGTCGTGCTGTGAAGCGAGTTCCTGGGCAAGGTCGTAGGTTTCCTGCGGGGACGGCGGGTCTTCCGCACGCGTAAAGGCCGCCGTGGACAGGATCACGCCAAACACCGACGCCGCCATGGGGCGCATGGGTCTTCCCTTCCGAAACGGTTCCGCGCCCACCTTACAGCGCCGCCGCCCGATTCATCACCTTCTTCAGCTCGAGCACCTTCGCTCCCCGCGTTTCCCGGGCCCGCGTCCAGAGCCAGCCGCCGGAAAGCGCTCCCATGGCGAAAAGAAGCCCCGCGGCGGTCCACTCCAGGAAGCAGGCTTTTCCGATCCCGAACGTGAGGCCGAAGATGAACCCGAGGCCAAGGACCCAGTCGAACAGGTCGCCGGAGAGGCCCTTTTCGGCGGGAAGCGCCAGGCGCCGCGCGACGGCGGTCCAGCCGGGGCCAGAAGGGCGGACCTTAAGGAAGAAATCCTCGAGCTTGCGGGCGTCGGTCTGCGGGAGCAGGTACGTCGCGGCGAGCCAGAGCGAGGTTGTGATGCCGACGGTCAGGAGCATCTTGACGACGAAATTCACCTGCCAGCCGCCGTAGGTTTCGCCGATGAAAAGCGTTGTGGCGACGACGACGCTGACGGCGACGGCGACGAGCTCGCTCCAGGCGGAGACGCGCCACCAGTACCAGCGCAGCAGGTAAACCAGGCCCGTGCCTGCCTGCATCGTGATCAGCAGCTGGAACGTCTTCACCAGCCCGTTCGGCTGGCTGACCATGAGCTTCGTGACCCCGGCGCTCACCGCGAGAAGCCCGACCATGAACAGCTTCGAGACGAACAGGCAGCGCGCGTCGGTGGCGTCTTTGCTGATGAAGCGCTTGTAGAGGTCAGAGGTGAGGTAAGACGCGCCCCAGTTGAGCTGCGAGTTGATCGTCCCCATGTAGGCGGCGAGGAACGCGGCGATCATGAGCCCGCGGAGGCCGTTGGGGAGCAGGTCGCGGATCATCATCGGGTACGCGAGCTGCCCGTCTTTCAGCCCGGGGTACAGGACGAGCGACGCCATCGCCGCGACGATCCACGGCCAGGCGCGGACGGCGTAGTGCGCGACGTTGAACCAGAGCGTCGCGAGAAGCGCGTGTTTCTCATCCTTGCACGCCGCCATGCGCTGCACGAGCAGTCCGCCGGCGTTCGCGTTCTTGTTCGACCACCACTGGACGCCGATGTAGATGATGAAAATCGCGAGCGCGGAGTCGAGGAAGGTCCCGGTCCACGTGAACGA
>JAIOPR010000036.1 GCA_021413805.1 Planctomycetota bacterium | reverse complement strand
GCCCGCTCGATGACGGACTGCATCGAGATCGAGGAGCCGAGGCGCCAGTCGCCGCCGTAGCCCTTGACCTGGTCCCGGCGCAACTCGGCGACCTCGAGCGGGCAGGTCTCGAGGATCGTGACGCCGGTGGCATCGACCTCGACGGCGTGCCGGAACGCCTTTTCCGCCGACTTGCGGAAGACCTTCGTGATCATCTCGATGACGTATTCGTACGTGTGCAACTGGTCGTCGAGAAGGATCACGTGATAAAGCGGCGTGAGCCGGGTTTCCGTTTCCTGGTCGCGTTCGGGAGTGACGGAGATGCCGGGTCTCATGGGGTTCATTATAGACCGCGGGGCTGGCGGGAATTCCAATCATGATCACCGGGCCGACGCAGCCTGAGCCCGCGGATTTTTCGCTCGCGCTCTGCCAAAGTACAACTGTTTACTCCGGGGGACACTTTCGCGGCAGCGGGGCCGCGGAAGCGAAATTCGGCGAATCAACGCAACTGCAGCGCATACAATGTGTTGCGGGCGAAATGATCATTTCGTCCCCTTCGCCAAACCCCGGCACCCCACTTGCGACATACGAATTCCGAAGAAAAACAAACTGTCCTGAACCCGCAAGCGTCTTATAGAGATCAAGGTCCAGAATTAGTCGCGCCCACCCCCCGGAAGGAGGCCGTCATGGAAAGCAAAACGTTCACCCCGACGCCGAAGGACGCCATCGCGGCCGTCACGTTCCTCCGCGACGAGGTCCGTAAGGGGAAGCTCGCCATGGCCCCCCTCCTCCGAAAGAAACTCCAGGAAATCGGCCTCTTCCGCGAAGGCGCCTTCGGCCGCCTCGTCGACGAGGGCAAGCGCGCCTTCGCTTCCCGCACCAAGGCCGCCAACGATGAATTCGTCCACGACATCGAGGCCCTCGCCGCCTACGAAGCTTCCAACGCGGACTTCCGGGCGAAGGTGAAGAGCTTTCTCGACGACGTCTCGAAGGCCCGGGGCGAAGAAGAGGCGTACGCGAGGATCGATTCGCTCAAGGCGTTCCTCGCGGAGTTCGGGTTCTACAGCCCGGACTTCATGAAGAAGGCACTCGGCGCGGCGCTCTGGGAGAAATACCGGGGCCGGGTCGGGCCGGAGACGATCGACGAGACGGAGGAGCAGGAAGCGCAGTAAGGGATACGACGAACTCGAGGGGCGCGGCCCATCGCCGCGCCCCTTTTTTTATGGTTTCGCGCCGCCTTGACACGGGGACGAGCGCCGCCGTAGCGTCGGGCGAATCATGCCCACCGTCATCGTCCCGCTTGGCCCCCGTTCCTACCCGGTCGTCGTCGCCGCCGGCTCGCTCGCTTCGCTCGGCCGCCGCACCCGCGCCGTGCTCGGCCGCACCGCTTTCGCGCTCGTCGTCGCCGACCGGAACACTATCGGCCCGTGGGGCCAGCCCGCCGCCGCTTCGCTCGCCGCCGCCGGCTTCCGCGTCCGTACGCTCTGCGTCCCCGCCGGCGAAGGCTCCAAGTCCGCGCGGCACCTTGAGAAAATCTGGAAGGAGCTCGCCGCCTCCCGCGCCGGCCGCGACGCGGTCGTCGTCTCCGTTGGCGGCGGCGTCGTCGGCGACCTCGCCGGGTTCGCGGCTGCCACCTGGAACCGCGGCGTCGATCTCGTCCACGTCCCCACCACGCTCCTCGCCATGGTGGACGCCTCCATCGGCGGCAAGACCGGCATCAACCTCCCCCACGGCAAAAACCTCGTCGGCGCCTTCCACCAGCACCGCCTCGTCCTCGCCGACCTCGACACCCTCAAGACTCTTCCCGACCGCGAATTCCGCTCCGGCCTCGCCGAGGTCATCAAGTACGGCCTCATCGGCGACGCCCCGCTGTTCGCCCTCCTCGAGAAAAACACCGAACGCCTCCTCGCCCGCGACCCCGCCTTCCTCCAGAAAATCGTCGCCCGCTGCGCTTCACAGAAAGCCCGCGTCGTCTCCCGGGACGAACGCGAGTCCGGCCCGCGGATGCTCCTCAACCTCGGCCACACCTTCGGCCACGCGATCGAGGCCGCGACGAGTTACCGGAAGTACCTGCACGGTGAAGCGGTGGCGATCGGGCTCTGCGCGGCGGCGGCGCTGTCGGGGGGCGGGCTGGAAGCGCGGGTGCGGTCGCTGGTGTCGGCGTGCGGGCTGCCGGACAGGGCGCCGGGGCTGGATCCCGAGGTGCTCCGTGGGCTTGCGGCGGGGGACAAGAAGGTGAAAGCCGGGCGGGTGCGGTACGTGATCTGTCGCGGGGTGGGGAGTGCAGAGGTGGCGGAAGGGCTCCCGGAGGCGAGGGTGCAGGCGGCGTGGGCGACCATTCGTTCTATATCAGAAATCTGATCTATTTCATCGGCAACGCTTGACATTGAGGGAGTGAGCGCGTAGGATTTCCTGCGTCGCTGCCGTGCCCCTCTCCCTTTTTCCGGTTGCCTCATGAACGACCTCGAAATCCTTGTCTCGATCAATGCCAGCGAGCGCGTCGGCTGCGTCACTCTTCGCCGCCTGCTCGACCGGTTCGGGTCCCTCGGCGCCGTCGAGGGCGCTTCCGAGCGCGCGATCGCCGAAGTCCAGGGCGTCGGCCCCGCCGCCGCTTCCGACATCCGCCGCGTTCTCGCCGACCGGCGCGGCGTCCGCGAACTGGAGGACGCGAAACGGTTCGGGGTCCGGCTCATCGCGTACGACGACCCGGAGACGCCGCCGGGGTTCAAGCTGCTCTACGACGCGCCGCTCATCCTCTACGTCCGAGGCACGCTGCTTCCCGAGGACGCCGCCGCGGTCTCGATTGTCGGGACGCGCGAGGCGACGTCCTACGGTCTCAACGCCGCCGAGCGCCTCGCCCACAACCTCGCCATGGCCGGCATGACCGTCGTCTCCGGCCTCGCCCGAGGCATCGATACTGCCGCCCACCGGGGCGCTCTTCGCGCCGGCCGCACGATCGCCGTGCTCGGCAGCGGCGTCCTCCGCGTCTACCCCGAGGACAACGACACCCTCGCCCGCCGCATCGTCGCCCGCGGCTGCCTCCTCTCCGAATTTCCCCTCCGCGCCGAACCCAACGCCGTCCATTTCCCTCGGCGCAACCGCCTCATCGCCGCCCTCGGCCTCGGCACCGTCGTCGTCGAGTCCGGCGAATCCTCCGGCGCGCTCATCACCGCCGACTGGGCGATCGAACAGGGAAAGGAAGTCTTCGCCGTCCCGGGACCGATCACCAGCACCGCCTCCCTCGGCTGCCACAACCTCATCAAGCAGGGCGCCAAACTCGCCGCTTCCGCCGACGACATCCTCGAGGAAATCGGCTTCGCCCGCAGCTCAATCCCCCTGTCCCGCGAGGAAGACCGCCTCCTCGAAGCGCTCCGCTCGGGCCCCCGCGCTTCCCACGAACTCGCCGACGAAACCGGCCTCGGCGTCGGCGACGTCGAGCAGGCGCTGGGCGGGCTGGTGAAACGCGGGAAGGCGAAACGGGAAGGAGAAGCGTATGTCCGCGCTTGAGTGGGCCCGCTCAGATGGTCATAATGACCATATGAAACGAGCGCCCTTGAAGTTGCCGCCGGATACCGTCGGCGTCGCTGAGGCCAAGCGCGACCTGACGGCGCTGATCGATCGCGTCCTGAGGACCGGGAAACCATTGACCATCGCACGCCGCGGCCGACCCGTGGTTCGGATCCTCCCGGCCGAACAGATCATCGGGCCCAGGTGGCGCAAGGAATGCACCTTCGCGGACAACGATCCCTTCTGGGCAGCCATGAAGGACGTCGAGCTTCTGCGCAAGACGGCACCCGATCGCGGCACTCCCCAGTTTCCGGAGAAGTAATGTATCTCTTCGATACCAACGTCCTGCTCGAACTCACGGCACGCAGACCGAATCGCCCGATCATCGAGCGCCTGAAACGGCTCGTGAACGGGTCCTACAATACGAGTTCCGTGGTGCTCATGGAGATACGCCACGGCACCGCGAGAAATCCGGACCCCGAGGGCGCCTGGAAAAACGTCGAAGACGTCATCCTCCCCAACCTCACGGTGCTCGATTTCACCCGTGCAGAAGCGCTGAAGGCCGGGGACATCGACGCGACACTGCGGCAACGAGGTCGCACGCCGCCTCGCCTCGACCTGATGATCGGCGCGACGGCCTTGAAGCACGGGCTCATCCTGGTGACCCGGAACGTTCGGGACTTCATGGAAATCCCGGGACTCGCCATTGAGAATTGGTTCGTGTAACCCGCCGAAATGAGGGAACCCTGACGGTCCCCGCGCCATTAACAACCCACCGGCTTTCCCCGGGGAAAGGAGTCCTGCCTTCGCAAATCCGCACCCGAAGATTCCCAGGTATCACCGTCCTCCTCAGCTCGGACCGATTCCACCCACGCCGCACCCCCGTCTCGGCCCGGGGCGGACCATAAGCGTCCGAAAGATCAGCGACTGGATGAGACGGATCTTCGACCTGGTCGAAAAGACCAAGCGACCGGTCGAGATCAGGATGGGCGGCCGGCTCTTGCTGCGCGTCGTCGCTTCGAAATTCCGCAGCATGAAGAATTTCTTCAACCGGAAGGATCGCCTGCGCCTTTCGGACGATGATCCGTTCTTCTTCCGCATGAACTGTTCACGAGGCGAGTGGGTCCCGAACTACCGCGTACGCCGCCAGATCCGGTTTGTAACCGAAGCCGGTTCAATCAAGAGAGGGATGGCCGCTTGGCGACGGTCGGAGGCGGCGAAGCGCGGGTGGCGAGCACGTCGCGCCGGAAGGGACTGAATGAGCCGCACTTCCAGGGCTCACTTTGCGCGAGAAGCGCGTATCCAGATTGAACTGCTTCGCTTCTGCTCACGCGCAACGTCCATGAGTTCCCAGTAGTCGAGGTACGGTGTGAGGATCCCGAGTTTCCAGGCGAATTCGTTTGCCTCGGCCCTCGCCTTCCCGCGAACGATTCCCTCCGCCATCCTCAGCCCAGCGAAGGCGGGCGGCGGGAAGCCCAGTCCTTCAAAGAGTGACCCCTCACGATAGAGCTGCCAGCCCCACGCATCGGAGGCCTCGTGCAGGCCCAGGAACAGGGTGTCGCGCCGAAGGCGAAGAGAAACCGCGGCAGCGATCGACGGGTCCGCCAGGCCACCCGATTCGAGGACAGTGACCCACTTTCCGCCGGGGTCCGGGTAAATGCAGAACGACCGGATTTTTCGAGACTCGAAATCGCGGGTGGTGGCCGCCTCACCGGACATGTCCCGGGCTTGGCTCACACGGAGACCCAGGTCGACGAAGTACTCCGTGAGAAGCGACGACGCAAGTTCGGCATCGCCGATCGGGAAAGAGACTTGCTCGGTCGGGCAGGGAAGCGAGTCCATTCCGGTCAGAAGACGTCCATCCAGCGGCGGAAATCGAAGCCCTCGTCCCACGCGTCGAACTTGCAGCCGCTTTTCACCGCTTCCACAAGGACGGGCGCGAGCTTGCGGTTGCCGCGGCTGACGACGCCCTCGACGTAGGCGCGTTCGGGGTCATGGACCTTGAGGTGGATTTTCTTGGAGCGGACGCGGGAGTGCATGCGTTTGCGGATTTCATTGAAGCGTTCGGCGGAGGCCATGGGTTCCCACTGGAAGGGCGTGTGGGCCTTGGGGACGAAGGGGGAGACGGTGACGTTGAGTTCGCCGTCGCGGTTGCGTGAAGCGCGGGCGCACTGGGAGGTCTTGATGATGGCGTCGCAGGTGGCGTCGATGTCGGCGTCGGTTTCGTGGGGGAGGCCGATCATGTAGTAGACCTTGATGGTGTCCCAGCCTTCGCGGTAGGCGGCGGTCGCGGCGGCGTAGAGGTCTTCGTCCTTGATGAGCTTGTGGATGACCTTGCGCATGCGCTCGGTGCCGGCCTCGGGGGCCATGGTGAAGCCGGCCTTGCGGATGGTGTTGAGGATGCCGGGGATGTTGCGGATTCGCTCGTTGACGCGAAGGGAGGGGAGGGAGATGCCGACCATCTTCGGGTCGAACTCGGCCTTGAGTCGCGCGACGAGTTCTTCGAGGTGCGGGTAGTCCGCCGTCGAGAGGGACGTCAGCGTCATCTCGTCGTAGCCGGTGGACTTGTAGGCTTCCACAGCGTAGCGGAAAAGCGTCTCGACGCTTCGGGCGCGGACGGGGAGCTTGATCATGCCGGCCTGGCAGAAGCGGCAGGCGTGGGGGCAGCCGCGCATGATCTCGAGGTTGATGCGTTCGTGGACGCATTCGATGGCGGGGACGACGGGGGAAGTGGGGAAGAAGGAAGTCTCGAAGTTCTCGACCTGGGCGCGGTTGACGAAGAGCGGGGCTTCGTCGCAGTTGGGCCACATGCGGACGAGGCGGCCGTCGGCGGCGTATTCGCAGTCGTAGAGGCACGGCGCGTAGAGGTTGGGGATGCGTTTCACGAGAGCGCGGCAGTACTCGCGCCGGTCGCGGAAAGCGCCCTTCATCTCAGCAACCGCATTCGCCAGGTCGAGGATGCGGTCTTCGCCGTCGCCGAGCACGCAGATGTCGAGGAACTCGGCGATGGGCTCGGGCTGGAACGTGCACGAGCCGCCGGCGATGACGAGCGGGTCGCTGGGGCCGCGATCGGCCGTCCGCAACGGGATCCCGGCGAGGTCGAGCATGTTGATGACGTTGGTGAACGAGAGCTCGTACTGGAGGGAGAACCCGAGGATGTCGAAATCGCGGATGGGGGTGCGGGTTTCGAGGGAGAAGAGCGGCACGCCGGATTCGCGCATGCGGGCTTCCATTTCCATCCACGGCGCGAAGACGCGCTCGGCGACGATGCCGGGCTCGCGGTTGAGGAGGCCGTAGAGGATCTGGAGGCCGAGGTGGGACATGCCGATCTTGTAGGCGTCGGGGAAGCAGAGGGCGACCTTGACGCGGGCCGAAGCGTGGTCCTTGGTGATGGAGTTCACCTCGCCGCCGATGTACTGGGCGGGGGACTGGACGAGCGGAAGGATCGAGTCGAGACGGGAACGGAGGGACGGCATCGGGGCACCTGGATTAGTAAAGGGCGGAGTTTACCAGAAAAGCAGTCCGGAGACGGGAGTTGGGAGGCGGGAGTGTACGGCTAACCGCGCAGTTTGCTCAGGAGGCGGCTCAGTTCCGCCATCGCTTTTTCCATGCCCGCTGCGCCCTCCGCCTGGAAGCCGAGCATCGTCTTGATCCGCGGGTCGAACATCATGATCGCGTTGACGATGTTCCCGCACTCGTCCCGGTCGATGTCCAGGCGCGGGTCCACCTGGTTCAGCTTCTCCACCATCTCACGCACGAACTTGCTCACCTTGTCCGCGCTTCGTCCCATCTGCATCTGCACGGCGAGGATGATCTCGAAAACCTTGAAGGCCTTTTCGTTGTAGAGCTCGAAATCCTTCGCGTTCTTGGCCTTGATGGCGTCGATGAGGAGTTCGCGAAGCGTGTCGCGGTCGTTCAGGATGGCGCGCGCGACCTGCCACTCCGGGATGTCCTGGTGCGTTTCGCTGAACACGTCGCGAACGAGGCTCGCCATCTTCAGGTCGTCGAATTCGGTCGTCTCGGGCAGAACTTCTTCGTGGGCCGCGGTCGGGGGCGGAGCGGCGGCCTTGGTCGTGGGGAAATCGTCAACTCCCGGCACCCACTGCGGCAGCTCGCCGCCCGGCTTCGCGACCGGCGGGGGCGGCGCCCCCGTGCCCCCGTACTTCTTGCCGCGCCGCTTGACCAGCACTTCCAGCGCGTTCGCAAGGAACTTGCGCGACTTCGGGTCGATGCAGGTCGCCATCTTGACCTGCATCTGAATGATCTGCATCCGCCGGTGCGGGAGAACAAATATCTCCGCCAGCGCTGACTTCGCTTCGTCGAGGGTGCGGATCATGAGATTTGTTTGGGTTTTGGCCCAACGGGCGGAGCCAACCCTGAATTATGGGGAAGGAAGAGCTTCCAGTCGAGAAATCGCATATCGGGGAATGACGGGATGTTATCGGCACAGAGGCGGCCGGCGCTTCAGCGATCCAGGGCTGCCTATTTTTTCGTGCCCGCCAGCGCCTCCTCCACCCTGTCCGCGATGGTGTCCAGCGCTTCGCGGATCCCCGAATTTTTCCATGCGGCGCGGGCCTCGGGGATGTGGCCGGTGAAGAGCAGGAACTGGCCGACGTAGTCCTCGGTGGCCCCGCCGCGGACGGCGGCCTTGAGGATGAGATCGGGGGGGAGGTCGCCGAGGCGGACCTCGACCGGGTCGCCGGCATCGCGCGAGAAGACCGCGACGCCATCCCGGACCTCGGACAGCTTGACCGTTTCTCCGCCGATCGTCGCCGTCTCGCCTTTCATTGCGTGCAGTCCCCGCTGGAGGCACAGGAAGATCCCGTGGGATTCGACGACAGTCCCGCGCAGCCAGTCGATCTCGGCGCGGAGTTCCTGGTGCGCGACCGCCGCCCGGTCCAGGAGTTTCATCGCTTCCTCCTTCTTCTGGGCGCGCAGGAATTCCGAAAGCTCGACGAGGAGCGGGCCGAGGAGTGGAAGCGCTTCGTCATGGCGTTTCCGCGTGGCGGCGAGCTCAGCGTCGTGAATCTGGTGGCGGGCGTCCTCGACGATCTCGGGGATGTCGAAATGAAGGGCTCGCTCCAGGGCCGAGGTGGCCTCGTGGAGTTCTCCCTGGGCGAGAGCGGCGCTGGCCGTTTTCTTGATGCCACCGTATTCGGCATTGGCGGCGAGGAGGACGGCCTCTTTCATGCGGGAAAGGCGGTCCTCGCGGGCGGGGTGGAGGCGCAATTCGCCGTCGAGGAAGCGAAGGGCGCCGCCGAATTCGAACCCCCGGACGAGGGAAGCGCTGGTTTCCTCGATGGCGGCCCACTCGGCGGCTTCGATTTCGGCGGGGGAGGGGACTTTCGGTACGGGGCGCGGGGCGGGGGGAGGAGGAGCGGGGCGCCGGGGGCGAAAATGCAGATCGCAGGCCGAAAGGGCCAGGGCCGCCGCGGCCGCGAGCAGGATCGGGGAACGCCTCATGGCGCGAATCTACCGTCCCGGGGGAATCCGTGCGAGCGCCAATCTCCCCAACGCGGCGACGTCGGCCGCGTATATTCACCGACCCCTCAAAGGAGGACCCCATGAGATTGTTGCTCGCCGCGTCCCTGCTCGCCGCCCTCGCCGCCGCCGTGTTTGCCGACGACAAGGTGGGCAAGACCACCGCACCGGCCCTGTTGACCAAGTCGGCGCAGGACCTCCGCAAGATCGCGGGGTACCACTTCAAGTACAGCGGAAGCATCGGCGAGCAGTCGCTCGAGACGAGCGGGATCACGTGGCTCAGCGGGCTCGTCAAGCAGTCGACGGGACAGGGCACCGACATCTGGCGCAAGGACAAGGCCGCCTTCGCGAAAGACAAGAGCGGCAAGTATGTCGGCGCTTCATCCCTCGGCCAGCAGGAGCAGGCGATCGTCCAGTCGCCGACGCCGGACGCGCTTCTCGGCGAGATGCTGGGCGTCGGGGGCCTCGCCAAGTACATCCAGGACGAGAACGTGGACGACAAGGAGTGCAAGGTGATCGAGTGCCAGGCGCCGGAAGCGAAGCTGCGCGAGTACGTCGAGAGCGCGGCGAAGTACTGGCGGCCGGAGTACGCGGCGTTCGCGAAATCGATGCAGCTCGACAAGAAAGAGTCGTACATGATCTACCGTGTTTTCATCACGAAGGACGACCTGGTGATCCGGCGGATCGTGCGCGAAACGAAGGTCGTGATTGCGGAATCGGTGACCAAGGGGCGCCCGGAGTTGGCGGCGGTGAACGGGAAGATGGACCAGGTGCTGACGGTGGACCTGAACAAGCACGGTGAAGGGCTGGATGAGGAGATCCCGGCGGAAATAAAAAAGGCCTTCCAGCTGAAATAGGACAGGGGTTTGAAAAGGATCCTGCTGGAGGGTCGCGGCATGCCGCGACCCTCCTATTTTTGCCGGGAAGCCACCGGAATCTTGATTCAGCCCCAACCTCTTATCTGCCAACCAGTTCTGATAAACTATTTTCCTGCAAGGAAGCCCTTCCCCCATCTCGTCTATTACCCGGGGATCCTTCTTCTCCCACCGAGCGGCTAAATGGACCCGAAAACGGAACAGGACGACGCCCTCCTCGTCAGCCGGTCGCGAAATGGCGATCGGCAGGCGTTCGAGCAACTCGTCCATCGCCACTCGGCGCTGGTCGGCGGAATCGCTTACCAGGTGCTCGGGGATTCGAACGGCGCGGCGGACGTGGCCCAGGAAACGTTCCTGAAAGTCCACCGCAGGCTCGAGACACTTGAGGACCCCACGCGATTCCGGGCCTGGCTGTGCGGGATCGCGCGGACGACGGCGATCGACTGGATGCGGAAGCGGTCGCGGATGCAGTCGCTGGAAAAGATGAACGCGGACGGGATGGAGCCGGCCGCGCCGTCGCCGAAGGAAGGATCGCTGGAGCAGGAGGAGATGTACGCGAAGGTCCTGCGGGTCGTGAACGGGCTTCCGAAGGTGTACCGGGAGTCGATGCTGATGAAGCACCTGGAGCGGCTGAGTTACGCGGAGATTGCGAAGAAGCTGGGAGTAAGCGAGGCGACGGTGGAGTCGCGCTTGTACCGGGCCAAACTGATGCTGAAAGACGCCCTGGCGGAGTTCTACGAGTGAGCTGCGAAGGCTACGGACTGCTGATTTCGAAGTGGGTCGACGGCGAGGCGAAGCCCGAGGAGGGGCAGCGCGCCGAGGCCCACATCGCGACTTGCGGTGCCTGCCGCAAGCTCGCGGAGGAGTTCCGCAGGAATGCGGGGCTGCTCGAATCGGCGCTGGGCCCGGAGCCGTTCGGGCAGCGGGTGGCGGGAAGCGTTTTCGACAGGATTTCGCGGCGCGAGGCGTTTGTCCGGTGGGGAGGACGCCTCGCGGTGGCTGCGGCTCTTCTGGCGGCGTTCCTGCTGGTGCGGTCGGACCGGGAAACGGAGCGGCGTCAGGTGTCTGAACAGATCCAGGCGGCGATGCGCGTGGTAGAGCGGATGCAGGAATCGCTCGAGCGCGAGCGGTCGCGGCGGATCGAGATCGTCCGGGTTTCGGAGCCGCCGGCCGTCCGGGATGACGCGGTCAAGACGGCCGGCCCGGTCGAAGGGCCCCGTCCGGTCCCGGACGAAGTCGTCCATCACGACGTCCAGCCTGTGAACCACTCTCCCGCGGACCACGACACGTTCGCACGGGATCGTGTGGACGCTTCTGCCGATGATTACGAAACCGGCGCGGTCGCCGTCGCTTGGAAAATGGACCGCGCGCCCGGGGCCGTGTGGTTCGTATACCGCCGCCCGGAGGGTTCCGAAGACTGGGGAACGCCGCTGAACGAGGTCCCGCTGATCGAACCGAAGTTCCGGGACGCCACGGCGCGTGGCCTGATGACCTATGAATACGGTGTCGTCGCCCTCTGCTTCGGCACCCCCCGCGTTGCCGACGAGATCGCCCGGGTCAAGACCCCGCCCGACCTCCATGTCGAGTTCAAGGGCCGTGGCACCCTGGACGACCAGACCTCCTTCATGTTCAGCGTCCGCGTCCGCATCGGCGACAAATGGTCCGAGGAATCTTTCCGCGTCCGCCCCGGCGATGCCATCGGCGACAAGCGCGGCGCCGTCGATTTCTCCACGGGCGCCATCTTTCGCGAAGCCTCCGACTCCACCGATCTCCGCACGCGCTTCCGCCGCCTCCGCGCCGAGCTGGAAACTCCCGCCGGCCGCGTCTCGATCTGGAACGGCGACCGCGCCACCGGGTCGCGTGGGCGCCTCGAGGTTGACGAGCGGCCGCGCTAAAGCAAACACAGGCCGCCTCCCGCGAGTATCACTTCTGCACGAAACTCCCGCGTCAACCCATCGAGGCCACTTCATGCGCTTTCTCGCCACCGCCCTCGCCGCCGCCCTGCTCGCCGCCCCCGCCTTCGCCGAAGACGGCCCGGACGCCACCACCGAAGGCTTCTTCAAGCGCACCACCGAACTGCGCGGCCTCGAGTTCAAGTCGAAACCCAAGGTGAGGTACTGGAAGGTCGAAGAGCTTCGCAAGATGATGAAGGACGACTTCGACACGGAGTTCCCGGAAGAAAAGGCCCGCGACACGCAGGAAGTCCTGTTCGCGTTCGGGCTCACGCCGAAGGGTTACGAGCTCCGCCAGGAGTACCTCGACCTCATGCTCGAGCAGATCGCCGGGTTCTACCACCCGAAGAAAAAGATCCTGTGCCTGATCGAGGGGAAGAGCGGGAAGGGGATGGAAGAAGAGACGGTCATCATCCACGAACTCAACCACGCGCTTCAGGACCAGTACTACGACCTCACGCGCCTTCAGGACCTGGTCGCGAAGAACGACGACATGGGGGCGGCATTCAAGTGCCTGGTCGAGGGCGAAGCGACGATGGTGATGTTCGACCACGTGCTGCAGGCGCAGGGCGGGGCGGGGATGACCTCGGACCAGGTCCCGGGAATCGAGGGGATCATCGAGAACCAGATGAAGGCGAGCGGGGGCATGGCGGGGCAGGAGAAACTCGGCAAGGCGCCCCTCATGATCCGCGAGGGGCTGATCAGCTCTTACATCGACGGGTTCAAGTTCTGCGTCGCGATCAAGCGGCACGGGGGCTGGGATGAGCTGAACAAGGTGTGGGCGGACATCCCGGTCTCCACGGAACAGGCGCTTCACCCGGACCGCTACATCGAGCGCGACATGCCGCAGACGGTGACGATTCCCGAGAAGCTCGACGGCCTCGACGGGTGGGAAGCGGTCGAGACGAACGTGATGGGCGAGTTCGGGATGCGGATGGTGTTCCAGACGCTGAAACCGAAGTCCCCGGAGAGCGGGATCAAGGCCGCGGAAGGCTGGGACGGGGACACGTACCGGCTGTACCGGAAAGGTGAAGGGCGCCTGCTGGTGTGGGCGACCGTGTGGGACACGGAAGTCGACGCGCGGGAATTCGCGACGGCCTACGTGAAGGCGATCCGCAAGAAGCATGAGGGCCTCGGGGACGCCAAGGCGGACGGCAATGTCTTCTCGCACGAGTCCGCGGACGGATGGGTCATCGTTTCGCGCGACGGCCGCAAGGTGTTCACGGTCGAGGGCGGGAGCGAAGACGAGGCCAACGCGGCGCTCAAGGGAATGACCGGCGGCGCAAAGTTCGACGAAATGAAACCGGGATTCGGCGCGCCGGAAGAAAAGAAGAAGTAGGCCGTGCGGGCGGTGATCCAGCGCGTCGCGAAAGCGAGCGTCGACGTCGGCGCCGACCGCGTCGGCGAAATCGGCAAGGGTATGCTCGTGCTCCTGTGCGTCCTCAAGGGCGACACGGACGCCGTCGCCGTGCGCTTTGCCGAAAAGCTCGCGGCTCTCCGCATCTTCGAGGACGGCGCCGGCAAGATGAATCTCTCGCTCGACCAGGCGGGAGGCGAAGCGCTCGTCGTGTCGCAATTCACGCTCGCGGCCGACCTCCGCAAGGGCAACCGCCCGGGATTCGACGCCGCGGCGCCGCCCGACGAGGCGAAACGGCTCTGCGAGGTCGTGGTCGCGGAGCTGGGGAAACGCGTCGCGCGGCCGGTCCGGACGGGGCGATTCGGCGCGATGATGGACGTGGCGCTGGTGAATGCTGGGCCGGCAACGTTTGTCCTGGACGTGGAGAACGACAAAGGCAGTTCGGAGACGGGAGTTCGGAGATTGGAGTGACGGGCACGGGGCGGCGCTTTGATAACATTCCGGTGTGTTCCTCACGGCTCTCATCCTGTCGTTTGCCGCCGACCTGATCTTCCTCAAGAGCGGGAAGACCATGGCCGGGGAAGTTCTCGAGGAGCAGGACACCCAGGTCAAAATCCGCCTGCGGAAGAACGCCGTCTGGATCCCGCGCGTCGATATCGATCACATCGAGACCACCGCGCAGCTCCGCGAGCAGTACCGCGGCCGCTCCGCGAAGGCCGCTTCCGCCGCGGACCACCGCACCCTCGCCCTGTGGTGCCGCGAGCGCTCGCTGGCCGAAGAGGAGGCCGCCGAGTGGACGGCGGTGGCGGCGGCGGACCCCGCGAACGAAGAGGCCCACAAGGCACTCGGCCACGTGCTGGCCGACGGCCGCTGGATGACCGCTGAGGAGGCCCGCAAGGCGCTCGGGCTCGTGGACCGGGATGGAGAGGAAGTCACGCCGCTTCGCGCGAAAATCCTCGACCTGCTCGACTCGGTCGCGAGCGAGGATCTCGTCGCGCGCGGCGAAGCGAAGCTGGCGATCAAGAAGCTGGACGATGCGGGGCGCGCGGAACTCGAGAAAATCACGGAAGAATCCCGAGCCCGTCTTGAAGCGGCGGTTGCAAAGCCGGGGAGCGTTCTTTCTGTCCTGCAGGACCGCGCGAGACCCCTGAGCGGGTTGCTGGTTGACCTCGTGACGGACGAAAGGCAGTTCCCCTCGAAGGGCGCGAGCGATGCGACGCTTCGCCAGATGCGGGGGTGGGTGTCGGACCTCGACCGGATCGGGACGGACCCGGCGGGGGCGTTTTTCGGCGGCGACCCGAAGCTGAGCCGCGATGCGGAGCGACTGAGCCGGGCCGATCTCGCCCTCGGTAACGAGGACCGCGCCGCGGCTTTGCGTGGGGCTTTCCTGAAGAACGTTGGCGCCGAGGCTGTGTTCCGCGCAGGCGACCTGTTCAAAGCTCTTCGCACGAAAGTGGACGACATCAACAAGTCCGTCGAGATGAGCGAGGCCGAGCGTGGCCTGCTCGACGCCCTGAACACGTACCGCCTCCGCTGCGGGCGCGGGCCGCTGCGGTGGAACGACAAGCTTGCGGCGTGCGCGCGGCAGCACAGCGAGGAAATGAAGAAGCTCGATTATTTCGCGCATGTGTCGCCGGTGGCGAAGTACGCGACGATGACGAAGCGGATCGGGGTGGCGGGTTTTAAGTCGAAATGGGCGGGGGAAAACCTGGCGCGCGGGGACGACCCGCCGGCGGTCATCCTGCAGGCGCTTCAGGATTCGCCGGGGCACCACCGGAACCTGCTGTTCGCGGACTACACGCGAGTGGGGATTGCGAAGGAAGGCGAGTTCTGGACGATGAATTTCGGGGGAGACCCGGAAGAGTAGGGGAGGCGCGACCGGAATTCGCTTCCATGAGGCCCCTCACGAGGCGCAGAATTCGGGCACACCATGACCACTCCCTACCGAGCGTCGTTCGCCCCTGCCGTGGAGCACTACGTCCACTCGACGTCGCACGCCGACCCGGTCTCGCTGGCGCGGATGTGCGCGCTGACGGGCGCGGTGCGCGGGCAGCTCGCGCTGGACGTCGCGTGCGGCGGCGGCCATTCGACGTGGGCGCTCGCGCAGGCCGGGTGCCGCGTCGTCGCCCTCGACGGCACGCCCGAGATGCTGAAGGCCTGCGGCGGGGAGGGACGCAAGCGCGGGCTCACGTTCGACCGCGCCCTCGGCGACGCCCACCGCTTCCCGTTCCGCCACGGCGTCTTCGACATCGTCGTCTGCCGCATCGCCGCGCACCACTTCGCCAACCCCCTTGCGGCGCTTCGCGAAATGTCCCGCGTCATGCACCGCAAATCCCGTCTCTACATCTACGACCTCTCCGCGCCCGACTCCGAGGCGATGGGCCGCTGGATCGACGCCGTGGAATCTCTTCGCGACCCCTCGCACGTCTGCTGCTGGTCGAGCCGCGCCTGGGAAGGCCTTGCGATCGGCGCGGGCCTGCGGATCGTGCACTCGGCGCGCTACCGCCGGCAGTACGACATGGAGAACTGGCTGGGCCGGATGGGCGTGAAGCCCGACGTCCGGCAGGCGATCCGCGAGCGCGTGAAATCGGTGCCGCCGTCGTGGTGGGACGACCTTTCGGTGGAAGTGGGGAAGGAGCCGCCGGTGTTCGGGACGCCGCTGCTGGAGTTCGTGGCGGAAAAGTTCTGACGGCCGGGGCGAAGGGCCGGGGCTTGGGGCCGGGGCGAAACCCCGGGGCACGGAACTGCACGGGAGCGGAATGTGAACCTCGATGACGTTCGGAAATCTTTCGGCCCGCAGGCGGGGCACTACGCCAATCCCCAGTCGGCGGTGCTGTTCGGCGACCCGGCACACCTGCAGCGCATGGTCGCCCTCACCGGAGCCGCCCCTGGCGTCCGGGCCCTCGACGTCGCCACCGGCACCGGCTACACGGCGTTCGAGCTGGCCCGCGCGGGCTGCGACGTCGTCGCGCTCGACCTCACGCGGCCGATGATGCTCGAAGCCCGCGCCGCGGCTCAAAAAGAAAACATCGGTGTCCGGTTCGCGGAGGGCGACGCCCACCGGTTTCCCTTCGGCGACGCTTCCTTCAACCTCGTCGCCTGCCGCCTCGCCCCGCACCATTTCCCCGAACCGATGGCCTTCGTCCGCGAATCCGCCCGCGTCCTCGCCCCCGGCGGAAAACTCTACGTCTTTGACATCTCTTCACCCGAGGACGACTCCTTCGCCCAC
>JAIOPR010000035.1 GCA_021413805.1 Planctomycetota bacterium | reverse complement strand
CGGCGAGGGCGAAGAGCGCGAAGACGCTGGTGCCGCAGATGGAGATTGTGGAGGTGGCGGGGGGAGGTGAACGCAGGCAGCGCCGACTCGGCTTTAACCCGCCTCCTCCGGTGAGTACACTCGTCGGAGAATGGTCGATCGAAACAAGACCGGGAACCGACTCACAATTCTGGCAATTTCCGTGGCGCTCGTCGTCGCCGCTGCAATTGCCACGCGCTATTATTTCCCGCGCATCCGTGCCGCGCTCTACGGGCCGGACTGGGAGTCTGCCCCTAAAGGACCACCGTTGGGCTTCCCACCCGTCGCTGACCTGGTATCCGCGGAGTTTCGGCCCTCACGGCAGGGCGGTGAATGGAAGCCGGTGCCGCTGGACGATGCGAAGAGGCTGGCGGTGGCCTTGGCGGACAACTACCAGCTCTTCAATCCACCCGAGGTGGATCACATTCAGTTGGCGCGGCCGATGTGGGACATCCGGCTGACCTGGCCTGACGGAACCGTCATGTTGCTCCCGCTAACAGCCACTGGTGGCCTCATCAGTTTCTCCGAAATGACGGTCAGGGGAGTCTCCAGGGGCATCGACTACAGGACCTTCAGGGTGAGAGGTAAGAACCACGAAAACATCTTGAATCGCTGCGTTGGCCAGGGTCAGCCACAGACACCCGACACGAAGCCGGATCACGTTGGACCGAAGTAGCGTCAGTGCGGCTTGGAATCAAGCGGGTGGAGTCGCTGGCGCCGCAGATGGAGATCCTGGAGGTGACGGGGGAGAGGCAAATCGGGCCGGGTCACCCGTGCACCCACTCCGCGAGCAAGATTTCGCAGAAGAGATGAGTTGAGAAACTCGCGAGGCCCGGGTCGAAGCAGCCGTAAAATCGCGATGCGGCCATTTCCGCGCGGAGATCGACGATGATCTGCACGAGTTGCGGCAACCCGATTCCCACCGGGGGGGCGACCTGCGCGTCGTGTGGCGATGCCGCCGCGAATCCGCCGCTGCCGACTCTGCGGTGCGCCGTATTGGGCAGCTTCGGGTTGGTCCTTCTTGGCGGAATCTTTGTGGCACTCGGCATTTCATCGAAAACACACATCGGGACTCGAGTCCCGGGGTGCATCAGTAACCTGAGAGAGATCAGGTTCTACTGCGATACCTACCGGTCGCGCTTCCACTCGGATGCGCCGACGCTTCGCGCACTCTACGAGTCGGGGGTCATCACCGACCCGCAGTCGCTCGTCTGCCCCGTGAAAGGGCTAAGCGCGACCCAGGTTCCGGGCATTCCATGGGAGTCGTTCGCTGCGGAGGTCGGTTATGAGTTCCGCCCGCCCCCGAAGGACCGGAAAGACTCCGTGAACCCGGATTACGTCATCGCCTGGGACCGCACGCCGCACCGCCTGGGATTTCGCTGCGTGCTGTTCTACGCCGGGCGCGTCGAGCAACTCGACGATTCTGCGTTCCAGGCGGCGCTGAAAACGGTTCCCTGACGATTTGCCTGGCGACTGGGGCTCTGGAAATGACGCGCTCATTTCTTCTCAGGCTCCTGATCCTGCTCATCGGGCCACTCTTCCCTCGGAGGCGGCTCGAACGGACCCGGAATCCCCGTGGTCCAACCTTTCGGAGGATCCTGCTTCAGCGGATCCAACTCGACGCCAAACCAGCCGACGATGAAGTCCACGAACTCCCCCGGGGAGAAGCCGACGTCGATGGACACGAGCGCCGTGACCCGCACTTCCAGGTCGAACCGATGCATCCAGGTGCGGACGGAATGGTTGGTGAGCACCGGCAGGACGCCCAGGCAATGCTGGCACGGCGGCGTCTGCCAGCACTGCCTCGATGCCCAGGGACCGTACGTGCCGTGCCAGATCCAGCTCGCTGCGTGGAATGGTCCGAAGATGACTTCGGTGTCCATTTCCATCATCGGTGATCCGTAACTCGCTCCGAATTCCGCGCCGGCTGCCACTCCTCCCGCACCGAGGTGCAGCACATCCCCGACGCGAACCTCGGCCAGTGCGCCGAGCCCGAACCCGGCCCCGCCGCGCCAGATCTCCGTGAAGTCCTTGCCGCGGTCCTGCATGTAGGCGCAGCCGGGGGCGATGAAGAGACACA
The DNA here is from genome assembly GCA_021413805.1 of Planctomycetota bacterium. Classification (GTDB taxonomy): domain Bacteria; phylum Planctomycetota; class MHYJ01; order WSZJ01; family WSZJ01; genus WSZJ01. The sequence continues at coordinate 6,666 of JAIOPR010000035.1, read as the reverse complement.
CCGCCATCGCGAAAAGTTTCGTACACGACCGACGCGAATTCATTAAGTGGTCCACCCTGTTGGCGCCGCCGTGATCTTATCCGTTATCGGTTTGCCGGTGCGTTCCTGCGATGTCGTCGAAGCATTGCGGCCTCGCAAGCTGACTCCGTCTCTTCTAAGATCGAGCAAGCCTCGATTTTTCCAATTCTCCTGGAGGAATCATGAAGACCCTGATCGCCACCCTTTTGCTGACCGGTCTCGCTGCCGCCAAGCCCACGGTTCTGGCCGACCAGTACTCCACCCTGGACACGGCCTCCGTCAAGGCGGGTGACTGGAACGAGTTCCTCAGCGAAACGAGTGTCACGCACCCGGACGGTCCGACGACCACCACCCGGATCTTCCAACTTCTGGCGTGCGTCAAGGCTGACGACGAGTTCATCTGGATGGAGGAGACGACATGGGACGGGGGGAGGCCGGACTACAAGCAGGTCACGCTGACGAAGGTGCGGCGGGCTGACGGAATCGCGGTGGCAGCGTGGTGGGGAAAGCAGGGCGGGGACGGGACCGAGCTGAAGCTCGCGGAAGCAAGGGGGAAGCGCAAATTGCCGGACGGGAGCAAGGCCACAGGGACCGTGACGAAGGAGAAGACGAAGAAGGGGGACAAGGAAGTCGAAGCTCAGAAATTGGTGATGACGTTCACCGGGGAAAAAGATGGCAAGGAATTCAAGACCGTTTCGACGGTTTGGATGGTCCCAGAGGGCCGGCTCCGTTCCCGCATGCAGGACGTCGCGGCCCGCGAGCACATCTGGGGGGAAGTGAAGTGGGAAACGGAGCCCACCGGCCCGATGGCGCTGGTCCGCAGCGAGATAAAAGGCGACACCTGGACGACGGTCATGACCGCGGTCGATGAGGGAAGCGATGCGAAGCCGACGCTGACCGTGAAGTGACGAGGGCTGATCGGCCGGCGGCAACACGCGCGAACGTGGCGCGGCCTGACAGCCGCGTGCACGCGCCCAGCATCGAGCCTCACTTGCGCCGAAGGCGGCGTGGTGTCGGGCGAGGAGTTTAGCGAGCCCGGATTCGGTCCCGCACGATCCGGTCGTGCTCGAGCCACCAGACGATCACTTCATTTCCATCCTGCACGGCGAACGGCTTGCCGTCCCGCTGCACCGGGTACTGGCAGCAAGCGATCCGGTGCCCCTTCCCGACTTGGAGCACGACTGGAATCCCGGACTTCGTCTGAAAGAACCCGAGTTCAGAATCCCCGACATCGCAACACGAAGATTGTCCATCCAGCCTGACTCCAGGCAGGGCAAGACGCTCGCCATTCCAATCGACGAAGGAACGATTCTCTCCGTCGAGCCACGCGACCACGGGCCGACCGTTTGAGATCGACAAGCCGGATTCCCACAGGGTTCCGCTTCTGGCCAGTCGCGAACCGGCAAATCCGCTTCCGGACACACCCGACCAGATCTCGAGACCTCCTTTCCCGTTCGACAGCAGGAACCAGGAGGCTCCCGCAACTTCGAATTTCGGCCGGGACTGGACTGCTCTCCGGATCGTGGAGAGGAGGACCCACTCGCTTCCGTGGCGTTCATAGATCCGGACGATGCCGAACGCGTCGCCGCATGGAGGCGGAAACGGGGATTCAACTCGATCCTCGACGCACAGGAAATCCCCGCGCACTTGCATCGGCGCTACAAAGACGGGTCCCTCCGACCATTCGACCTGTGGATCCTTCGGGGAGTCCTGGGGATTGCGTCGGGAGAGAATCCCGCTCATCGGGCCCCGACGCCATCGATCCAGCGTTTCGTCGTCGTCCACCTTCACGGATTGAAACCCGCCGCGGAGGTCGAAGGACCCATCCTCCCGGGCGTCAATCCTTCCGATCTGGATGATTCCCCCGCCTCGCCGGAACCAGGCCAGATGGTCTTTCTCGCACTCGAAGCGCTCGATATCCCAATCGATCTGGCCGGGCAACTCGACGGCTTGCGATTGCACGACCTCAAGCGCGAGCGGCGCGGTTGAAAGCAGGAAGTCCGGGTTGATTCGATCTTCGACGGGTGTTCCGCACCCGAGGATTGAAAGTGCCAGCGTCGCGGTGACGAAAGACCGAACCACTTCTCGCGTGCTGCCCGGTTTTCGCACGGCACGGGCGGTGGGAATGCGCGTCATGAACGGCCATCCTAGGCCTGCTCGTCGGCAGGATCAAGCGCACCGCCGCCACCGAAACCGTTGGCGCATGACGGGAAATCCTGGCGGAAGCGTGCGTACCGTTGTGCTGGCCAGATACCATTCGTGTACTTCTTCAGGAGGACGGCGATGCACCGACTCCCCACGTGCCTTTCCCTCGTCCTCTTCGTTTGCGCGGCCGTCCGCGCCGGGGACCCTGCTCCGGTCGACAAGCTGCCGGAACATGCGCTCGCGCGCTTTGGCAACGTCGGGCTCAGGCACCCCGTCAGTACCGGGGACGCGCTTTGGAGCCCGGACGGCAAGCAGCTCCTGACGGCCGGGGGCGACGGCACGATCCGCTTCTGGTCCACGGCGACGTGGGCGGAGGCGAAGCGCCTGACGACGCCGGGAAAAATGCACAACATGGTTCTGACGCCCGATCACAAGCGGCTGATCGCCCGGACCGACGACTCGGAAATCTGCGTCTGGGATTTCGAGAAGGGCACGCTGGAACGCAAGTTCAAGGGGCTCTTCAATACTGTCTCCCTTGCGATCTCGCCGGACGGCAACTTCGTCGCGGCGGGGGGCCGGGAGGTGGGGATCTTCGAGATCGCAACCGGAAAGCAGATCCAGAAGGTCGCGCTCGGGAAAGACGATTTCGTCGAGCGAGTGGCGTATCTGCCCAAGGGCACGATCCTCGTTGGCGCCTTCGGTCGAGGGAGCGTGGCCTACTGGGATGTAAAGACGGGGGAGGCGATGACCTCGCATGCGGCCGGCAAGGGGGAGGTAACAGGCCTCGTGCTCTCGCCCGACGGACGGACGCTGATCACGTCGAGCGAGGACGGGAAGGCCACCTTCTGGGAGGCCGGCACCGACAAGAAGATCGGGGATATTCAGGTTCACAAAGGCGGCGTGGTTCTGGCGCTGTCGCCGGACGGCAAGACGCTCGCGTGTGGCGACCGCAACACGGGAGGCGGCGGCTGGGGCGAGCCGATGGTCGTGCTCGTCGACGTCGAGACGCGCGCCATCACGAAATCCATCGCGGCCACGAACCGCGACATCGTCACCAGCCTCGACTGGTCGCCCGACGGGAAATTGCTGGTCCTTATCAATTCGGGACGCGCCCGGGTCTGGGATGTCGCATCCAACGCGGAGGTCCTGATCGGCGACGGCCACATGGACCACGTTCTCGCCGTCGCGATCTCGCCGGACGGCTCGCGGGTCGTTACCGGCGGAGACGACAAGACGATCCGGATCTGGAATGCAGCGACCGCGAAATCGGAGGCCGTCCTGAAGGGTCACACCTGGGCCGTCGGCAACCTCGTGTTCCGGAAGAACGGCGCGCTTCTCGTCTCCGGAGCCGTGCCAGCCCACGATTCATTCGTGCACAGAGGCAAGGGGACGAAGGACGCGACGCTTCGCGTGTGGGACGTCGCTTCGGGAAAGGAACTTCGCCAGATCGGCAACTATTCCGACTGGGTGCAATCCCTGGTGGCGGCACCCGATGATCCATGGGTCTACGTCTGTTCCGGCCATTCGCCCATCCACCGCTGGAACGCCGACACCGGCGAATCTTCGGGCGACATCGACACAGGGGAGCGCAATCCGCAGAACCTGGTGGCGTCGAAGGACGGTCGCTGGATCGCGTTCTCGGATGACATGACGATGGACGTCTCGCTCTGGGACCTCAAAGCCGGCAAAGTCGTTCAGACCATGAAGGTCCGCGGAAGCGGCACCGAATCGCTCGACTTCTCGCCCGATGGAGAGCTTCTGGCCGAGCGCAAGGGAGACAGCACGGTGCGCTTCTGGGAAACCGCGACCGGCAAGCAGCGTTCGACCCTCAAAGTCCCGCCGAAATCCAGCCCCTGGTCCGCGGCCTATAGCCCGAACGGCGAGTTTCTCGCGCTCGGCACAGGCGAAGGCGGCGCCACGATCTGCCGCGTCAAGGACGGCAAAATCGTCATGGATCTCGCGGGGCACCTTGGCCCCGTCCAGTGCATCGCGTGGTCCGGGGACGGAAAGCGCTTGGCTACCGCGGGCTACGACTCGACGGCGATTCTTTGGGACGTGAGCTCGCTCGGGGAAGAGAAGAAGTAATCGCGCCTCGGGAGTCGGTGAAACGCAGTGCCGGGTTCTAAAGCCGGGCCCGGGACGAACTCTGCTGAACCCCATGTCCTGTTACCCGTTCAAAGGGCGATGAGTTCCCGAGCGCGTCTTCTGGTCATCGCATTCGTGATTGTCTCCGCGGGGGCAAAGAGAGTGGACTCGCTGGCGCCGCAGATGGAGATCCTGGAGGTGGCAGGGGGGAGGTGAGGGGCGGAGTGCGCGGATGGCAAAATGCGATCAGCGCTCGATCGACAATCCGGTGTACTCTCTACTAGGAAATGCGGCGGGGCTGGACGACTGAACAGCAGTGCTCAGGCCGCCGAGCGGCGCGGGTGCAGAGGCGCAGAAAGATGTCTCAGCCTCGGGAAGAACTTCTCGCCGCTCCCGGTCGGAATCGGAGGTCGTCGATGAGGCGAATTCTGGTGTTGCTTTCGGGAAGCGTGGCGCTTTCGGTGGTCACCGGCTGCGGCTTCGGAATTGCTGGCGCCGGGTGGGATAGCGACAGCTCGGTTCTCGAAGCGATGCGGTACTGGACCAGGCTTGGCGAGGGCGTGTCCGTGGTTGCTACCTCAGCGCCCCGGGGGCAGAGCCAGCAGCATGTCGGCTCAAGGCTGAGCGAGTTCCCAAATTTCACACGCCTCGACGATGGCGAGCAACGAACGATCGAAACCTGTGAGCTCGAGTTTTCGCATCAGCGATTCACCATGCGGAAGGGCGAAGTTCATCTCATTGACGTCCAACTCCCGAGCATTTTCTACATGCATGGACTCGAAGTGGGTTCGGATGAGGTCGCAGGGCGGCGGATCTGGGTGATCTCGAGTCATAGCCGCGCGACGACGGGGTTAGTGTTCGTGGGAATCTACGGTGAGAACGGCGAAATCCTCTTCGATGCGGTCCTGCGAAGCGGCGAAGTGTGGGACATTCAAGAGACGGAACGAGGCATCGCCATTCTCGGCGCAGATTCGAAGTCCGAAGTGGTGCTTCCCGAGGTGCGCTGAAGCAGTTTGGGCGTCGCGGTGGACGTCTGCGCCCTCGCCCACTTCCAGCGCGATTATCGCTCGCGCAATTCGATTACCTCTTTTCCGACGCCGATGAGAATGACATCCAGGTCCGGGTTACGCGGATCGGAGAGCACCGCGATTCCGCCGACTCTCTGGCTGAAGGCCTCCCCATGCAGGACTTTCCCGAGCGAGTCGAACAAGTAGAAGTAGCCCTCGCCATGCTGGTACGAAACCTGACAGGTCGCGGCATAGCACTGCGACCCGGCGAAATGCACGGGTTGAACTTCCTCGAGCTGGCCGCGAGAAGGTTTCAGCTTGATCGTCTCGCGTTCGTTTCCGAGGAGGTCAAGGATTGAGACCGAATTGTGATCCACCATGGCGAAGGTGCCACGGTACTTTTCGCCGGGCCACGAAAACGGTTTTCCCGCTCGACCGGGCGCACTTTGCAGGCGACGAATTTCGCCGCCATCCAGTGAACACAGCACGACCTGCATGCCGTTCTGATGGATAATTTGAAGTGTTCCTCCGACGTCGAGGACTTCGACGGCAAAGACATTCGCCCCTTCCTTCTCCCAGAGGATCTTTCCGTTCTGATCGAGCGCCTGGAGTCCGCCGCCGCAGCCCACAAGGAACTCCGGGGAGCCATCCTTATTGAGGTCGGCAGCGATCATGGCTTTGGGTTTGTGGGTGTAGGCCGGCGCGTCCTCGTTAGGAAATTTCCAAAGCAGTTTGCCTTCCCCTGAAATCAAACGCGCGTGTTCTGAGGGCGAGCCATCGAAGAAGGCCCACGAACCCTTCCCGTCGAGATCCACCGGGAGCGTCTCGTTCAAGTCCAGATCCGAAAACTGAATCAGGCTTTCCTGCGAGTAGTCGCGATTGAGGATCGCTGCGCCATGGTGGCTTCCAACGACGACTCGAGGACCCGCCTTCCCGCCCAAGGGCGTGATCGCGTTAATCCAGAGGGAGTCGTTCGTGTAGACGACTCGCCGGTCGATACCCGGCTGGGTCACCTGCACCCCAGGAGGTGGGGCCGAGGAGGTGCAGCCTGCCACGAGGATGAGAACCGAACAGATTGCCGTGCGAGTCATCTTCTGGAAATCCTCAAATAGCGTCTTGTGCCAGGTGGCTTGGATCGGCAGCAGGGTCTCGGAAATTCTCCGACCCTTCCGACGTCCTCGCATGACGCCTCCAACGCACCTCGGCGATTCTACTTGCTCGCTCGCGAGAAACGGCAGCCTTCCCCTTCCGCCCCGAACTCAGCCGCATGCGCCGAATCCCGCGCCTTCTACACCCCGGCCAGCTCCGTCTACGCCGACCCGTTCGAGATCTCCCCGTTCGCGAAAGCCTGGCGCGCCGCCGGCGGCGACCCCGCCCGCGTCCTGGCCGCTCTTCGCCAATCCGGCATCAC
>JAIOPR010000152.1 GCA_021413805.1 Planctomycetota bacterium | reverse complement strand
GGCGAAATCGCGCCCGACCGGGCACGCGCCGTACCCCGGCATGGGCGCCACCGCAATGCCCCTCAATCTCTTCGTCGCCCCCGGCATGTCCAGCGTCGAGGAAATGATCGCCCAGACGAACCGCGGCGTCCTCGTCACGCGCTTCCATTACCTCAACGGCCTCCTCAACCCGCCGATCGCCCTGTTCACCGGCATGACCCGCGACGGGGCGTTCTGGGTCGAGGACGGGAAGATCCGTTACCCGATCAAGAACATGCGCTTCACCCAGTCGATCGCGAAGGCGCTTCACGGCGCCGAACTCGTCGGCCGCGACCGCACGATCACGCCGAACTCGTGGGCGTCGTTCGGAAGCGCCTGCGTGCCGGCGATGAAGTTCCGCGAGTGGACGTTCAGCGGGCGGACGGAGTTTTAAGCCGGGCCGCCCGGCGACGGTGCGGCGGGCGGCCGTGAGCGGCGGAAAACCGTCCAGACGGTCAGCGCGAGCGCCGCAAGGAGGACCACGGCAAACAGCGCGTCCGGCATCTGCCGCGCGGCCAGCGACGCGAAAGCCAGGGCAATGAAGATCGCGGCGAATTCAAGGACGGCGCGCGGACGGTTCGGCCAGCGCAGGACGAGGATCGCCCACGCCACCAGGGTGCCCCATCGCCAGAGCGGGAACGCCGAAAGCGAGTAGCGCGCCCACGGCAGGAGGATCTTCAGCCCCGGCAGCGACCAGTGCTCCCCGTCGAAGTCCGTCTCCTTGTCCGGGTGCAGGATCTTCTCGCCCTCGACCTCCAGCCAGACATGCTCGTAGCTCGCCTGGATCCGAGGCGAAAACCCGCGGTGCTTGAGCAGGCTCGCCGCGACCACCGCGATCCCGTCGCAGTCCTCATGCCCCGTGGCCATCGTCTCCGTCGGCGTCGGCCAGTAATCGACGTTCAGCCACTGGTCCCAGTCGTTCGTGTAGACAATCCGGTTCTCGATGAACCCCTCGATCCACGCGATCTGCTTCGGCCGGTCGAGCCCCTTCGGCATGTTCGCGTCCACCTCCGCCGACAGCTTCGCGACCGCCGAGTCGCCCGGCGCGATCAGCGCGTTCGGGTCCCGCAGCATCCTGATTTCGCGAAGCGCTCTCCGGGGGTGGGGGAAGAGCAGGAACACGATGCCGAGCGCGAGGATCGGGACACGGTAGATCGCCCGGACAAAACGCAACCCGGCAGGAGGGGGGACTTGCGCCGCCTGCCCGCCGGGCTGTTCGTTCGGGATCTCCTCGCTCACGCGCTATTTCTTCTTCTCGCCGTTCGACTCCGCGCCCTTCGCCTTCAACCCGTCCACGAGTGCGACGACCCCTGCGACGAGGGAGGCCATCCCGTCGGCGCCCGGGCCGATCGAGACGCTGCGCAACTCATTCGGCTTCGGCATTTTCGAAGCGAGTTCCGGGAGGCGATCGATGAGGTGGGCCTGAAGCGCGGTCGCGGACAGGTCGTTCTCGATCTTGCGCCGCGCGGAGTCGAGCGTCAGGCCCTTCTCCGCCCACTTGTGGTCGAACACCCGCTGGATCTCGTCGCGGGCGAGGTCGGCCTCGGCCTGGAGGCGGGCCATCTCGGACTTTTTGGCGATCTTGTCCTTCTCGTGGACGAGCGTCGCGGCGAGCGACTCGGCCTCGATCTTCGCGCGGCGGGCCTTTTCGCCCTGCTCACGGTCGAAGGCCGTGGATTCGGACGAAGCGCGGAGCCGGGCGACTTCGGCGTCGGTTTCGATCTTCAGTTTTGCGTTCGCCTTGGAAGCTTCCGATTCCTTGGCATTCACGACGGCCTCGCTGGCGAGCTGGGCGAGCCGTGCCTCTTTTGCCCGCTCGGATCTGAACGGCCGCTGCAGCATCTCCCAGACGCTCGGCGAGCTGACGATCGCTTCCTTGATCTGCACCGTCACGATGCGGAGCCCGAGCCCGCGGTCGTGGCTGGCGGTGTCGCCTTCCATGACCTCGCGGAGCCGCGACGTGAGCTCCTTGATGATCGGCTGCTTGTCGGCGAGCACCTCGTCGATCGACATCGTCGCGACCTTGTCCTTGATCGCCGCTTCAGCCTGCTCCCTCAGCTGCACGTTCACGAGCCGCATCGGGTCGAGCGCGTCCGTGAAATCGCATTTGCGGTAGGCGGTCTTGAAGTCCTCGATGATCCACTGCACGTAGCCCTGCACGAGTACGCCCTGGCGCTCTTTGGAAATGCAGCGCGCGTTGATCAGGATCGTCTGCATCGCCGCGGGGACGACGATGAACGAATCGGTCCACGGATCGAAGCGGAACGAAACGCCGAGCCCGGTGTGGAGTGGCTCGGAGTGGCCGCGCCGCGTGTGGACGACCCAGCAGTTCGGCGGGACGACGACGTTCTTCCAGCGCCACAGGCCCGTGATCCGCCACGGGACCGCATTGCCGCCCCCGCCGAATTCCTCCTGGGCGGGCTCAAAAAATCGCGTGCCGTCGTCGCCGTGCGCTGCGCCCCCACCTTTTTTCGGCGCGGCGCGCTGCACCCGGAGTGCGTTTTCAAGGTGGACCTGCTCCTTGAGCACCTGGTCCATGTAGTCGTTTTTCAGCTGCTGCTGTTCCACGGGAATCCCTCCTGCAGTTGGCGCGACCACGGACTGTAAGTTAACGGCGGGACGTCGCGAATTGTTCTTTGGAAGCCGCGATTCAGGCGTTCGGCCGCACCCGGACCGTCGCCGGACCGCTTCCCTCAATCTCTATAACCGCTCCGGCGCCTTCCCTCAGCAACTGCGCGCACGATTTCACGTGGTCCGTCGCTTCGCTGATCCGGAACTCGCTCGGGCTCGACGCCAGCGCCGCCCAGACCAGCAGCTGGTCCGCCAGGTGCCGGTCCACCGGCGCGCCCCGCTCCAGCTCGGCCAGCAGCCACGCGGCGGCTTCCCGCCCGACGTCTTCGCTCGGCTTGCCGCGTTCGCCCAGCGCGCAGGCCCCGAGCCGCGCCCCTGCCGCGTCCTCCGCCCACATCACGATCCCCGCCCCCGGCGACGGACCTTTCGAATTCTCGATCCGCACGTCGATTTCGCATTCGCGAAGCGCCGATTTCGCTTCGGCGGAAAGCCCCTTGCCGCTGCGGAGTTCCTTGAGCGCCGCACCGCGGATGCGTTCGGGGACGTGGACGGGGAGGGAAGAAGCGTAGGCAATCCCGGAGATTCGAGCGGGGCCGGACCAGGCGGTCCTGGTGAATCCGGGCCAGGACGGCGTGGCGGGGCAGGTCGCGACGATCTCGCCGCCGCCGGACGGGAAAAAGCCGCGCTCGACGAGCTCGACGCCGGCGGGAATGCCGATCGTGCGAAGCGCCGGGAGGAGGATTTCGCGGAAGAAATCGACGGGTGGCGCCATCGGGTTGTCGGTCCCGCCGGTCACGGTGAGGACGCCGCCGCGCCGGGCGACGAGCGGCAGGGCCGCCTGCAGGACGAGCATCGTCGAGCCGGCACTTCCGATATCGACCGTTTCGCGAACCGTCCCCGTCGCCGTCCCGGGGAAGTACTCGACCCAGGAAGAGCCCTTCACCGCCCCCGCCAGCGACCCGCCGCTGATGCGCTCGACGGCCAGGATCGCGGCGAGATGCTGCCGCTGCAGGCCGGGGTTTCCGCGGCTCTTGCGGATGTTTTCGATCCGTACGGGGATGCCGCGCAGGGCGGCGATGGCGATCGCCGTGCGGACGATCTGGCCGCCGCCGATGGAGCCATCGACGTGCCAGCGGTGGATGTCGGGGGTGGGGGGCATGGGTCTTGGGGATTCGGGGAAGGGCAACGGCAGTTCGGAGACGGGAGACTGGAGTCGGGAGTTAAAAAAAAACGCCACTGGCCTGGGGCCAGCGGCGCTTGATGCGGGAAAGAGGAGTTGAACCTCCACGGGTGTGACCCCACTAGCTCCTGAAGCTAGCGCGTCTGCCAATTCCGCCATTCCCGCAAGACGGACGTATTAATAGGCGGGCGGGGCGGGAAGTTCAAGCGAAAAGGGGGATTCCATCGCATTTTCAAAGGGCTGCTTGCCCGGAATTGACGCTTCATCGCGGCAGGGATAGCATCCACGGAAGCGGCATTACTAAAGGAAACGCTTTCGATGATCCAGACGATCAACAACGAGCAGTTGGCCCAGGGAATCGGGAAAGTCGGGGTGGTGATCGTGGACGTGCGGCAGCCCGAGGAATACGCGGCGCGGCACATCCCGGGGGCCGTCCTGGCTCCGCACACCGACATCGAGGTCCACCTGGGCGACCTGCCGCGCGATCAGGACCTGTATGTCCACTGCGAAATGGGCGGGAGATCGAGGTACGTCTGCGAAGCGCTGGAGGCTTCGGGGTTCACGCGCGTGTTCAACGTGGTGCCGGGAATGAGCGGGTGGCGTGGGGTGGTTGAGAAGGGGTTGCCGGCGGGGTGGAAGTAGAAAAGCGGTGGCGAGCGGCGAGCGGCCAGTGGCGAGGAAAGACAACGGCAACGGACAAGGGATAGGGGATAGGGGATAGGGGATAGGGGATAGGGGATAGGAACGGCACGACAGTCGGGAGGACGGGCCCTTGATCTCGATGGATACGGTTCGGGAGAAGGTGGCGAAGGGGGAACGACTCTCCTTCGAGGATGGCGTGTTCCTTTATTCGGCGCCGCTCATTGAAGTTGGCGAACTCGCGAATTCGGTCCGCGAACGGATTAATGGGAACGTCGCCTACTGGGTTTCGAACCGCCACCTCAACTACTCGAATGTCTGCGTCCTCACCTGCCTCTTCTGCGCCTTCGCCCGGAAACCGGGAGAAGAGGGCGCTTACGAGTATTCGCTCGAAGAAGCGTTCGCGAAGGCCGAGGAACTGCGTGGCACGAACGCCACGGAGATCCACATCGTCGGCGGGCTGCACCCGGACCTCCCCTGGGAGTACTACACGGACCTGCTCAAGGGCATCAAGGCCCGCCTGCCGCACCTCCACCTGAAATGTTTCACCGCCGTCGAGATCGATTTCTTCGCGCGGAAATTCGGCAAATCTATCGAGCAGGTCCTGCGCGAACTCATGGACGCCGGGCTCGATTCGCTCCCCGGCGGCGGCGCGGAGATGTTCGCGGAACGCGTCCGGAAGAAAATCTGCAAGTTCAAGATCACCGGGCAGGAGTGGAAAGACATCCACAAGGTGGCGCACCGGCTTGGCCTCAAGTCCACCGCGACCATGCTTTACGGCCACATCGAAAAGCCCGAAGACTGCGTGGACCATATGATCCAGCTCCGCGAAATGCAGGACGAAACCCACGGGTTCACCGCCTTCATCCCGCTGCTCTTCCACCCCGAAAATTCCATCCTGAGCCACATCCGGAAATCGAGCGGGCTGCTCGACCTCCGCCACATCGCCGTCTCCCGCCTCATGATCGACAACTTTCCGCACATCAAGGTCTACTGGATCATGACCGGGAGCCGCGTCGCCCAGGTCGCGCTCTCCTTCGGCGCCGACGACATGGACGGGACCGTGCGCGAAGAAAAAATCACGCACATGGCCGGCGCGACGAGCCCGCAGCAGATGACCGAGGACGAGCTGAAGGCGCTGATCCGCGAGGCGCGCCGCGTGCCCGTCAAGCGCGACACGGTCTACACGTCGCTCGAAGTCGGCGCCCCGCTGTAGCGCCGTCCTCGCCCGCTTCCGATTCCCCGCGTAGAATGCCCCCATGATCGTCCGCAGACTCGTCGTCGGTCCGTTCTCGGAAAACTCCTACGTCGTCGGCGACTCCGCTTCCGGCGAAGGCGCCCTCGTCGATCCGGGAGGCCAGGTGCCGGAGCTGCTGGCGCTGGCGCAGCGCGAGAAGCTGCGCATCGGGAAGATCCTGATCACGCATGCCCACTGGGACCACGTTTTTGGCGTGGCGGAAGCGAAACGCCTGACGGGTGCGGAGACGGTTCTGCCGGCGGGAGAGCGGAGCATGCTCGAGCACCTCGCAGAGCAGTCGGAGGCGTTCGGCCTGCCGGTGCCCGAGCAGCCGGAAATCGATCGCTGGGTCGCCGAGGGCGACATCGTGGACGTCGGCGGCCTCTCCTTCCGCGTCCTTCTCGTCCCCGGGCACTCCCCGGGCCACGGCGCCTACGTCTCCGGCCTCGACGCCCTGTCCGGCGACACGCTGATGGCGGGAAGCGTCGGACGCACGGATCTCCCGGGCGGCAATTACGACATCTTCGTGAACAGCATCACCCGCAAGATCCTCAAGCTCCCCGCGGCGACGCGCGTCCATCCCGGACACGGCCCTTCCACGACCGTGGGAGAAGAGGCCGAAACGAACCCGTTCGTGCTCGAGATGCTCGCGACGGGAGGGCGCTGATGGTGTTCCAGTTGATCGCCGTCGCCTACTGCATCGCCATGGCGTGCGCTTCACGCCTCGTCCCCCTCTGCCCGTGCTGCGGCCCGGAAGTCCGCATCTCCCGCATCGTCGCCGCGGTCATCTGGGCCTGCATGGCCGGCGCGCTGTTCGTCATGGGAAAGAAGCGCTTCCAGTTGTTCCTGGGCATCACGCTCCTTTCGGGCGTGCAGGTCGCGAACTTCTGGCAGCAGTTCCGGCACGAGGAGATGAGCGTCTCTTCGCTCTCGACGTGGACGGTGCTGGGGGCGCTGCTCGGCGCGGTCACGTTCCTGACGCTGGCGCTGACGATGAAGCGAAAGGCCGCTTCGCGATGACGGTTCCCTGGTACTCGGCGTTTTTTCTCGCGTTCGGCGTGGGGCTGCTGGCGTTCTGCCTGCCGGTGCCGATCCGCGAGATCGGGCGCGGGTTTTACAAGATGATGGCGGGGTGGGCGCTGGCTTTTGCGGCGTTCGCGGTCCTGACGGGGCCGCGAGGGGCAACAGCGCCGGGCATTACGGGATTCGTCTTTCTCGGCGCGGCCGCGTTCGTGAACGGGCTGCTCTGGGCCGGCGCCGAGCGGGCGGCCACATGGTTGGCCATCCCGGCAACTCTCGCGGGACTTGCGGGCCTCGCCGCTTCAGTCCGCTACCCGTCCCATGGGCTCCCCGCCGAACCCTGGGTCGCGGGCGCTTCTCTCGTCGCCAGCGTGGCGATGCTGGGAAGCGTGCTGGACACGATGGTGCTGGGGCACTGGTACCTGGTGAAGAAGGGGATGTCGTTCGACTACCTGAACCGGATGAACCTGCTTTTCGCGGGGGCGGTTGTCCTGCGGGCGGCGGTGCTCCTGGCGGAGGCGGTCTTCCTGACGCAGGTATTCCGGGCGGCGACGCAGGACCAGATGCTCTTCTTCCTGCGGCTGGCCGTCGGGGTCGTGGCGCCGGGAGCGCTCGCGTGGATGACCTGGCGCTGCATCCGGCTGAAATCGAACCAGTCCGCGACGGGGATCCTCTATGTGGCCTGTGTCTTCGTCCTCATCGGCGAAATGGTGGCCACTTGGAGTCTCCACTCCCTGTGAAAATCCGAGTCTGGTGCGAACGGGACAAGTGCATGGGCTTCGACGTCGTGACGGCGGAAGCGCCGGCGGGGAAATGTCCGTCCTGCGGCGACGTGCTCAGCGTGACGCCGCCCGCCGCTCCGGACGACCGGTTGGATGTGGCGAAGTGCTGGCGCTGCGCGTGCCCGAACCTCTACGTCGAGAAGTCGTTCCCGCAGGCGCTGGGGTGCATCGTCATCGTTGTCTCCGCGGCGGTGGCGATCGCGTTCGCGCAGAGGACGTATGGGCTGTCGTTCCTGGGCATCATCCTGCTGGATTTCGTGCTCTTCTTCATCGTCCCGACCCGGACGATCTGCTACCAGTGCTCCGCGGAGTACCTCGACGCGCCGAAGAACGCACGGCACAAGGGGTACGACCTGCTGATTGCGGGGAAGTATGCGGACACGGAAGACGTCGGCGGCCCGGCGGGGCATTAAGCCGGGCCCTAAGTAGCTCCACGATGATTTTCTGCCATCCATCCGCGCGCCTTTCGCCGCCCCGCCGCGTCGTCGATCCTCACTGGAGCTCCGTTCCGCTCCAGTTCCGGTCTCCTCCTTGCGGGCCGGCGAAATTCGCGGCGGCTGAGTGGCAGCAAATCATCGTGGAACTACTTGAAGAATTTCCGGGATTTCGCGGAACCGGTGTCCCCTCCGCGCGTCCAAGGCGTGTGATAGTCGAACTCTGCCCTCTTCCGGAGGTCTCATGAAGCTTCGCCTGCTCGCCGCATCCGCCGCCGTCGCCGCGATCGTCCTCGCTTTCACGCTCGCACGCGCGGGCGACCCTTCCCCTGAGGATTCCTGGAAAAAGGGAAACAAGTTCTACGAGGAGAAGTCCTACAAGAAGGCCCTCGAGAACTACCTGGAGCTGAAGAAGATCGCGCCGGAGTTCAGCGAGAAGGACGACCTGAACCTGCACATCGCGCTCTGCCAGGTAAAGCTGCGCCAGTGGGATGCGGCGGAAATTGCGCTCAAGGAGGCGGTGAAGGGCGGCGACCACTTCAAGCTCCGCTCTCTCGTTCTGCTCGGCCAGCTCTACCGTGACTGGCCGCACGAGGTGTACGTCAAGGGCGACGAGCGGAAGCGTGGCGAGTGGTTTGACGGCGCCGGGTATGAGTCCAGCGCGCAGTCGGACATGGAGAACACGCTGAAGTGTTTCGAGGAGGCGAAGAAGGTCGGTTACGAGCTGCGGGACTTGTACGCCGCGGCGCTCGCGGCGAACCCGAAGGACCGGGACGCGATCGACAAGAAGGACCGGGTCGTGCGCCAGCTGACGTGCGACCTGAACTTCGAGCTGGTGTCGTTCGTCGAAAGCCGGATGGGGCGCGCGCCGGAAGGGGAACGCTGGAAGGACCCGGCCGGGGACGCGAAGCGGTACGACGCGACCTGGACGCCGAACGAAAAGATCACGTACCTGCTGGACGAGGTGGTGAAGCTGGACCCGGACGACGAGAAGCATGCGCGTTCGGCGGCGGCGATGCGCGACAAGGCGATGTACGTGTTGCGCCGCGGCTGGCATTTCGAGATCAAGGCCGAAGACGACCTCCTGACCCAGGCGCTGGGCATCCTGCGCGGGGCGAAGAAGGAGTGGCCGGCGAGCGGGATTGCCGAACAGCTCCAGTTCATGATCGCCCGGGCGCTGGAGGACCACTCGCGCTTCGTGGACGCCGTCGAGGAATTCCAGAAGGTGCTGGATTACAAGGATTCGAAATGGGTGTCGGATGCGCGCTGGCACATCCAGGAAATCCAGCGGCCGCGGCTGGGGCTGTCGGGCGCGGGGAACTGGATGCCCGGTGAGAAGGTCGAGCTGTCGGTGTCGTGGCGGAACGTGAAATCCGTCGCGTTCAAGGTCGAGGAGTTCGACCTCGAGAAGGCGTGGACGAAGTACGTCGAGGGGCGCGACGGGGATTTCACCGCCGGTGATTTCGCTTCGTTCGCCGCGAACCGGGCCCCGAAGAAGCTGGCGGGCGCGGAAGTAGGGAACTGGGCGCTGGACACGCAGGACGACGGGCAGCACGGTTCGAAGGCGCAGCAGATCGAGGTGCCCGTCAAGAAGGGCGGGTCGTACCTCCTGACCGCCGAGGCGAACGGGGTGACGGCGCGCGTGGTGGTCCTGGTCTCGGACCTCGTGATGGTGGAGCGGACCGGGAAAGACGGCCTCTACTACGTCGCCGACGCCGCGAGCGGGAAACCGGTCGAAGGCGCTGAAGTCCGCGTGCTGGAGCGCATCACCTTCTGGGAAAACGGCGCGCAGCGCGTCCAGGACAACAAGTTCACGAAATCGACCGACAAGGACGGGCTCGCCGACGTGGATTTCCAGGGCGGCAACCGCGGGGCGCAGGTCATGGCCTACGCGAAGAAGGACGGGCGCCTCGCCGTCGGCATCGCGCAGTACCACTACTGGTCTGAAGAAGGCGGGCGCGGCGCTCACGTCGATACGTGGACCGACCGACCGGTCTACCGGCCGGGGCAGGCCGTGAACTGGAAGTGCACCATCCGCGTGCCGAAGGCCACGGGCTACGCGGTGCCGGACGAACGCAACGTGAAGGTCAAGATCACGGACCCGAAGGGGACCGCCCTGGTGGACCAGGTGTTCAAGACGAACGAATTCGGCAGCATCTCGGGCACGGTTTCCACCATCAAGAATGCCCCGCTCGGCGCCTACACCATCCAGATCGAGGGACCCAACGGCGCCAACGGCTGGTACTCCTTCCGCGTCGAGGAATACAAGAAGCCCGAGGTCCTGGTCGAGGTCATCTCCAAGACCGAACTCGCACACCTCGGCGACGGCCTAACCGCCGAGATCCACGCGAATTATTACTTCGGCGGTGGCGTCCCTGATGCTGACGTTCACTTCACCGTCACCCGCCGCACCTTCTCCTTCTGGTACCGCGAGCCCGAGGAATTCGACTGGTACTACGGCGACCGCTGGGGCCGCCCGGGACGCGACTGGAACCAGGAGATCATCGTGGACGGGCACGGCAAGACCGACCAGGACGGCATGCTCCTCGTCGAATGGTCCACGCAGAAGGCCAAGACCGAAATGCCCGACCGCGATCACGAATACGAAGTCCGCGCCGAGGTGACCGACGCTTCCCGCCGCACCGTTGAGGGAAGCGGTTCCGTCCGCGTCACGAGGACGCAGATGTTCGCTGCGCTTTCGTCAAAGCACGGCTACTACACCGCGGGCGACCACGTCGAGATCGAGGTCAACACGCAGAACGCCAACAACCAGCCGCTTCCCAGCGAAGGCGCCATGACGGTCGCCAGGGTCGTCTGGGATTCGACGATCCAGCCGAACGGCGGATGGAAGGATGTGCCGTTCTTCACGGAGCCGGCGAAGACGAACGACAAGGGGCGGGGGTTCTGGAAGTGGCAGGCGGACCGGGGCGGGTACTACGCGTTCATCTACGAGACCAAGGACGGATGGGGCGAGAAGGTGATCGGCCGGATGGAGATCAACGTGGCGGACCCGAATGCGGCGAACGCGGCGGGGCGGTATCGCGACCTGGACCTGACGCCGGAGGAGCGGACGTACCGGCCGGGGCAGACGGCGCGGATCCTGCTGTGGAGCGACGTGGCGGATGCGGCGGTGCTGGTGACGACGGAAGCGGGGCAGACGACGCTGAGCCGGCAGCTGGTGAGGCTGGAAGGGAAGTCGAAGGTGCTGGAGATTCCGTTGAAGGAGATGCACTGCCCGAATTTCCATGTGCGGGCGTTGACGATCCGGGCGGGGCAGGTTCACCAGGCGGCGACGGAAATTTTCGTCCCGCCGGCGGACAAGTTCCTGGATGTGACGGTGACGACGTCGAAGCCGGAGTACAAGCCGGGCGACCACGCGAAATACGAAATCACGGTGAAGGACTGGGAAGGGAAGCCGGCGGTGGCGGAGATCGGGATCGCGGTGTTCGACAAGAGCGTGCTGTACATCGCGCCGCAGCAGGTGCCCGACCTGCGCCTGGAGTTCTGGGGCGGGCGTCGCTGGCCGAACATCAACATCCTGAATTCGAGGCAGTACTCGACGGGCTCGGTGATGGAGGACGGCAACAAGTACCCCGAGTACAAGCTGCACGGCGATCCGCCGGGATACATGGGAAGGGGTCGTGGTCGCCTGCGCTCGCGGCATGGAGAGTCCGGCGGTGCCTGGGATTCCCCGGACAAGTCCAATTTTGAGCCCGACGCCGGCAGCACGGGCGCCCCGGCCGCGGAGGAATCGGACTCGAACGAAGCCCTTGGCGGAGAGATGGAGAAGAAAGCGGACTCGAAGATGAAAGCCCCGGGCTCCCCGAAGCCGGAGGGCCTGGAGCGCGCGCGGAAGCTGGAAGACAAGGATGAACCCGCTCCCGCGAACGCCCCGCCGGTCGTGCGCAAGAACTTCGCCGACACGGCCAACTGGACGCCGTGGGTGGTGACGGGCGCGGACGGCAAGGCCTCGATTGAATTCGACATGCCCGACAGCCTCACGACCTGGCACGCGACGGTGCGTGGCATGGACACGGCGACGCGCGTCGGCGGGACGACCAACGAAGTCGTGACCCGCAAGACGCTCATGGCCCGGCTCCAGGCCCCGCGGTTCTT
>JAIOPR010000151.1 GCA_021413805.1 Planctomycetota bacterium | reverse complement strand
TCTATCCGTACTCCGGGTATTCGGGCGACCGGTGCATGCCGGGCGCGGACTACCCCGACGGGCTAAACGTCAATATCGCGGCCGGCATCCGCGAGTGGATCCGCCAGCACGGGTTCGAGACACCGGTGGTCGCGACCGGGAAGATCTCTTCCCCGGAATTCGCCGAGCGCCTCATCCGCGAGGGAAAGGCCGACCTCATCGGCATGGCCCGCCCGCTTCTCGCCGACCCCGACTGGCCGAAAAAGGTCCGCGAGGGGCGCGAAGAGACGGTCATCCGCTGCGTCTACGGGAACATCTGCAAGAACCTCGACGAGAATTTCAAGCGCGTCGTCTGCGTCCTCTGGCCGCAGGGAGCGATCCAGGCGCCGGAAAGCGCCGACCGCGAGCCGCCGCGCTGGCCGAAGACGGACGTCCTCGCCGCTTCCGTCAAGAACGGCCGCGTCTTCCTGAAATGGGAGAAGGCGGCCGACAATGAAGCGGTGCAGGGGTACATGATTTACCGAAGCGCCCCGAGCGAGCCGGAGCGTCACATCGGGTCGAACAAGGCGTGGCTGTTCACGGATCCCGACGCGGCGCCGGGAATGACGTACACCTACCGCGTGCGGCCGTTCGACCTCGCGGGGAACCGCGGCGAATTCAGCAACGCCGCAACCGTCGCGCTTTAGCCGCTACTTCTTCGCCGGCGGTTCGTCCTGGTCGGACTCCCCCATCCTGCCGCGCACCCGGACCGCAATTTCCCAGCGCTTCGCCCTCGGGTTGTAGAGGGTGACGAGCGTGCGGATCTTGAGGCGGCCGACGCGGCTGCGGATCCCCTCGAGGAGATCCTCGGATTCGGGAATCTGCATCGTGATGCGCGGGCCGTGCTCGGCGAGCCCCATGAGGGCTGCGAACGCGCGGAAGACGTCCGACTCGGTCAGGACGCCCACGACCTGGTCGTTCTTCACGACAGGCAGGCCGGAGATTTTCTGCTTCAACATGAGCAACGCGGCGCTCTCGAACGTGTCGTCCGGCGAAACGGTGTACGGCCCCGGCGTCATCACGTCCTCGATCGTCTTTTTCGACGTCGCGCGGTCCCCCTTGTGCCGCCCGAGTTCGCTCATGAGGTCGCTCTTGGTCACGATCCCCACCAGCGTCCCGCTCTCCACCACCGGCAGTCGGCGGATCCGGTGCTTCTGCATGAACTCGAACGCCACGGCAGCCGGGATGCGGGCCTGGATCGTGACGGCGGGCGTGGACATCCACTCGCGGACGAACATGGGGAAGCCTCCGGTTCGGGGTGGGGGCATTGTAGGGACGAACGGCGGTGTGTGAAGCGTCCGAAGCAGGCGTGGCGGCGAAGTAGCGGCCATTTCACGGCGGTAACGACTTCGGGCCGAAAGCGGCCATTCGTGGGAATCCGGCAGGCCTGAAACTTGCGGACCCGACTGTGTCCGCTACCATGACTTCCACCTTGCCCCGCATCCTCGCCCTGCGTTCCCGCCGATCGACGCGCTTCGCCGCCGCCGCCTTCGCGCTGCTCTATGCGGCGTTCGCCTCGGGCGCGGCGTTCGGGCCGCTGGACCTGATGGGGCTGCCGCCAGCGACGGTGGAAGATTGTGCGAAGCGCTGCTGCGGCTGCGGCGCCGACATGCACGCCAGCGGGGAATGCTGCTGCGCGGGGAAACCGGACAAAGAAGCGGCGGCGCCTGCGTCGGGATTTTCCTGGCTTGCCGCTGCCAAATGCTCTGGCGCGACCGAAACGCTCGCCGGGGAAATGACGCGCGTCCTACCGCACGTTGAACCCGTTCACGCCGCACCGACGCGTCCTGTTTCCGTCGAAGCGCCGGAGTCGCGATGCCTCAGCCTCGTCTCGATCTCTTCCTCCCCTCCGGAAAAGGTTCCGCTCGCGCTCTGATCCGCCTTCGCACGGCTGCGCTGTGCTTCGGCGGATTCACGTCGCGCTGAGCCGGGTGCGGGCCTGTCCGCCCGCCGCCCTCCATTCGCAACGAACCTTGCGGGGACACTGCGTCCCCGCATGCTCGGAGGATCGCCCTTGAAGACCCTTCGCCTGCTCTCCCTCGCGGCACTGCTCTTCGCCGCGGGCTGCGCTTCCACGCAGAGGCACGACGGCCCGACCGCGGAATGCCCCGTCTGCGTCTGTAACCACGACGAAGAATGCCGGGTCGTCGATATCAAGACCGACACCCCGCAGACCGAGTGGGACGGGCGCACCTGGTACTTCTGCTCCGACGAATGCCGCGAGGCGTTCCGCAAGGAGCCGGAGAAGTACGCGAAGCGGGCCGGTCGCTGAGCCCTGGTTGTTCCCCCAACACACACGGAGAAACTCCATGAAGACCCTTCGTATCCTGGCTTTCGTTCTTGTCACGCTTCCGGCTCTTGCCCACCACGGGGGCGGAGGAACATCGACGGGCGGCGGGCAGCTGACGATGGCTCCCGACGGGCTGCTTTCCGGGAAATTTGAAGCGGAACTGCGCGTCGACTGGGCCGCCTTCCATCACCTGTCCGACCAGCGGCTGAATGATGCAGCAGCAAAAGGTCACATGCTTCACGGGGTCCGGGAGGACATCACCTACGCGGTGGATGCCTCGTTCGGGATCATCGACCAGATCATGGTCGGCCTCACGATCCCCTACCACCAGACGATCGATTTCCGCGAGGGCGACGAGGATTACATGCTCGGTGATCCGCCGGTTGACCTGAAGGATGTGAACATCCGCGGATTCGCCGACGTCCCTGTTTTCGTGCACATCACGATTCTGCGCGGAGCCTTCAAGCTGGGCGTCCGGCTCGGCGTGGAGGTTCCCGTCGGCGAGTGGAACCAGCACGCGGCCGACGGCGCGTACCTGGAGACTTCGCATCAGCCTGGAAGCGGTTCGTGGGACGGATTCGGCGGCGTCGCCGCGGGTTACGGGATGGACATCTGGGAAATCAACGCCGCGCTGACGGGCCAGATCAACACGAAGGGCGTCCGGGACTTCAAGATCGGCCAGCACTACCGCGGGTCTATCGGGGGCAGCATTGTCCTGACGCCGAAATCGTTTCCGGTCAAGATCAGCCCGACGCTGGATCTCGCCCTGGACTGGCACGGCCGCGATTACGAACACGGGAAAGGCATCGAGGACGCTTCCGGTTTCGAATCCTTCGTCGCTCCCGGTGTGCGCGTGGTCGTGGGTCCCGTGTTCGCGCAGCTGGCGTCCCCGATCCAGCTGACGAACCGGATCCCGGAGCACCCGAACCAGAAGATCCGTTTCGTGTTCTCCGTCGGCGTCACCTTTTAGATCAAGGAGGAAACAAATGCGCTCTCTCCCGTTTCTCGCTCTCACCCTCGTCCTCGGCTCGGCGCTCTCCGCCGCAGCCGAGGACGTTGTTTCGGTTTTCGTCACCGGGAAGGACGGCAAGGCCGCCGACCTTACCGGGTGGACCGCTTCACTCACGCTGGAATCAAAAGGCCTCGCAACACGGACAGCCGCCCTCGACTTCAAGCTGCCGGTAACCGCGCAGCCCAGGGCGGACGCCCCGGAGCACGGCGGCCACTTCGTCAGGATCGACGGCGACCTGTCCGTCGAACTTGTCGGCGGGTGGTCGCCCGGCGCCGGCGGACTCGCCCCGTTCTTTGAGGGCCACGTTTCGCTCAAGGCCTGGGAGTGCCCGATGAAGTGCGTTCCGGCGGAGGACAAGCCGGGCAAATGTGGAAAGTGTGAGATGGACCTGGACCACGCGGACGTCACATGGACGGCCACGGTGACGTTCAAGACGCCGGCAGGGGAAAAGGTCGCGAAGGCGCTGTCCCTCCCGCCTCCGGTTCCCACCACCTACGGGGACGCCGCCGCAGAGGCAAAGGCCCAGCTGGGCCGCGCGCTCATGGGCTCGGCCGCTCTTCCCCGCGTCCGCCGCATCGAACAGCTTGCGGAGGCTTTGCCCGCGCTGGCCGCCGAGGACATCCGGGCGGCGGTAAAAGTAAGAGTCCAGGCGATCCGGGAGGCCTGCGAGGCCGCCGTTGTAGAACTCGCGACCGGGAAGATGGCCACCGAGCAGATGAAGACGTTGGAGAAGAAGGTCGAAGGCCTGCCGGCGACGAGCGGAAAATAATCCCCCAGCCTCGCCGGGCCGGTGCTACCCTTCCCGCGTCCTGACAGCTTTCCCCATTCACCAGGAGGTGTCCATGCCCGCAAAGAAGATGTCCTCGTCGTCCTGCTGCGGCGGCAGCTGCTCGAGCACGCCCGCCAAAAAGTCGTCCGCCAAGCCGGCCGCGAAGAAGGCGACGCGCGCGAAGGTGAAGGCGAAGTAAGCGAGTTGCAGAATCCCTCCGCGGTCCGCCGCGGGGGGATTTTGTTGCCTTGATGAATCATGATTTGCGGAATTTTCAGGCAGGGCACGCGGTTTTGCGATACAAGTGACCCCGATGCGCACCCGCTCCATTTTCACTACTGCGTTCTTCGCGCTCCTCGCCGTCGCGACTTTTGTCGCCGGCGCGGCTGGCCCGCTTCACGAAATGGAAGCTCTTCGCGGCCACGAGAATTGCGAAGACGCCGGCAACCGCCTGGCCGTTCACCACGTCTGCCACGACCAGGATGCATGCACGGTCTGCGGACTCCTGGCTCTCCCGTCCGTTTCCGAACCGGGCACGCCTCCCCCGCCGCCGTCTGAGCGGGTCGTCGAGTGTCCCGCGCCGCGGCCTGATGCTGTCCTCACGGCCGATCCGTTCTTCGTCGCCCCCGCAAGGGCGCCGCCGGTCCTCTAGCGACCGGCCCGGAACGATTTCAGCGCGGACGAACTCCGTCCGCAGTTGAGTCGATTCTCACGCTGCGGCGCTTCCACGCCGCGTTCGGGACCCCCCACACCCTTGCGGAGAAAACCTATGCGGTTGTTCCTTGCCGTCCTGCTGATGGCAGGCGCGGCGTGCGCCCAGACGGGCGAGCTGGACAAGTTGAAGCAAGACCTCGAGAACGCCAACAAACGGTTGGAGGCCCTGGAGAAGGACAAGCAGAAGCGGGACCTGGAGGACGAGTTGCGAAAGGAAATGGACAAGCCGGAGCCCGCTTCGACCGGAGGCTCAAGCGGACTGGGAAGCGTGGCGCTGGGAGGCGGGGTGCAGGCCAAGCTGCTGGACCTGTCCTTTGACCTGCTGGCGGTTGGCGGAACATCCACGGCGACGGACGAAGTCATCCGGTCGCTTCAGGGTGGGGATCACGACCCTCACCGGCGCGGGTTCACGATTCAGAATTTTGAGATCACTGGCACCGGCGCGGTCGATCCGTACTTCAACGGGGAAGCCCACATCGTCCTGAAGATCGACCAGGATGGTGAGACGGGAATTGAACTGGAAGAGGCTTTCCTGACCACGACGTGCCTGCCGTTCGGGTTCCAGATCAAGGCAGGTCAGTTGTTCGAGTCGTTCGGGCGCAACAACCCAACGCACCCGCACACGTGGCAGTTCGTGGATCAGCCCATGGTCAACTCCCGCTTCATGGGGCCGGACGGGCTTCGTTCCCAGGGAGCGGAGCTGTCGTGGCTTGCTCCCACTCCCTGGTACCTGCTCGCGACCGCCGGCGTTTTCAATGCGAACGGCGGTACGACGTACAGCTTCGTCAACGAAGAAGAGTCGCCCTTCTATGTGAATACCGACGGACACGATGTCGCAACGCTGAAGGACCTTCAGTACCTGGCGCGGCTCTCCTCGAATATCGACCTGGGTGACACGATTTCCACCACCATCGGCGCGTCGTGGGCCCACGGGCCCAACTCGACCGGCGGAAGTGCCGATACGGACATTATTGGTGCGGACTTCTATCTGCGTTGGAAACCGTTGCAGAACGACCAGGGCTGGCCATTCGTGCAGTTCCAGGCCGAGTGGATGGGACGCCGATTTGAACAGGCCCGGGGATTCGACGAGGCCGGCACAGCGTTCGAGCACGACACGCTCTGGGACTGGGGCTATTACGTGCAGGCCGTGTGGGGGTTCACACACCGGTGGACGATCGGTGCACGGTGGGACCAGGGCCGCGGTGAGATCGCGAGCGAAGATCCCGACAATTTCAACTTCGACCCCCGCTACAGGGCTTCCGTGGCACTGACTTTCTATCCGTCGGAATTCAGCAAAATCCGGCTGCAGTACAACTACGACCACGGTTCCGCGATCGATTCGTTCCACGGTTCGCACACAGACGAACACTCCGTCTGGCTCCAGATCGAATTCCTGCTCGGCAAACACGGCGCACACAAATTCTAGGGAGAATTCCATGAAGACTCTCGTGTCAATTGTCCTCGCGCTCCTCCTCGGCGCTTCCCTCGCCCAGGCGAAGGAAAAGATCGTGACGACTCTTCCGTCGTTGGGAAGCGTTGCCAGGGAAGTCGGAGGAGATCGCGTTGACGTCGTTGTGCTGGCCAAAGCGGGACAGGACCCTCATTTCGTCGATGCCAAACCTTCGTTCATGGTGGAGATGCGAAACGCGGACCTGTTCATCGTGGACGGCCTCGAGCTGGAAATCGGCTGGGTGCCGCCGCTGCTGGAGGGCTGCCGGAATGCGAACATCCAGACCGGGGCGTCGGGCTATCTCGACGCATCTTCCTTTGTATCGGTGATCGACCTCCCCACCGGGGCGGTTGACCGGTCCATGGGCGACGTTCACGCCCTTGGAAATCCGCACTATGGCATCGACCCCATCGCGCTTCGGCGAGTGGCGGCAGGCATCGCGGAACGACTGTCGGGAATCGATGTCGAAGGGGGAAAGACCTATTCCGCAAACCTGAAGGCGTACCAGCGCAAGATTGATGACGCCCTGTTCGGCAATGCCCTCGTCGAGGAAGTGGGTGGCAGCAAGCTGGCCCGCCTGGTGGAGTCCGGAGAGTTCGACAAGTGGGTGTCCGACAACAAGCTCACGGAAAAGGTCGGGGGGTGGATGAAAGACATGGCCCCGCTCAAGGGAAAGGAAGTGGTCTCCTACCATACGAGCATGAACTATTTTTGGGCCCGTTTCGGCATGAAGCTCGCGGCGACTGTCGAGCCGAAGCCGGGAATCCCGGCGAGCGCTTCCCATTCCGCCGACGTCATCCTGCTCATGCGAGAACGGAAAATCGGCCTCGTCGTAACGCAGCCCTTCTACGACGAATCCCCTGTCAAGATGATCACCGAAAAAACAGGTGCGCGCTCGGTATCGGTCCCCCTCGAAGGAGACGATGCGTTGGCGACCATCGGGAACATCGTCCGCCAGGTCAGTGGAGCCGCGAAATAAATGGGAGCGCTTCACAACCTTCCCGTCCTCGTCCTTCCGTTCCTCGCCTGCCTGGTGCTGGTGGGGATCCACGGCTACCTGGGCATCCACGTCATCGCCAGGAAGGTCATTTTCGTGGATCTCGCGATGGCGCAGATCGCGGCGCTGGGCGGGACGGTTGCGTTCCTCCTGGGGCACGACCTTCACAGCCTGACGGCGTATTTCGTGTCCCTCGGCTTCACGCTTGCAGGCGCGGCGGTGTTCGCGATAACCCGGACGAAGCACGAGAAAGTTCCCCAGGAAGCGATCATCGGTCTCGTTTATGCGATCGCCACGGCAACCGCCATCGTCCTCTCGGATGCCGCGCACAAAGGGGACGAGCACCTGAAGGCGCTTCTCTCGGGAAGCATCGTCTGGGTGACGAAACGGCAACTGTTCAAGACGGCGTGCATTTACGCGGTTGTCGGGGCATTTCATTTTGTTTTCCGGCGCCAATTCCTGGCGATCTCCTTCGACATCGAGAAGGCGCGCACGGACGGACTGCATGTCCGGCTCTGGGATTTCTTCTTCTATCTTTCGTTCGGCTTCGTGATCACCTCGTCCGTCTCGATCGCCGGGGTCTTGCTCGTGTTCTGCTACCTGATCGCCCCGGCGGTCGCGGCAACCCTTTTCGCCGAGTCGATCCGCGCCCGCCTCACCATCGCGTGGGTCCTCGGCACGGTCGTCTCGGCGGTCGGGATCCTCTTCTCGTTCGACCGCCCGAGCGGACCAACCATCATTTGCTTCTTCGCTGCCGTGCTCCTGGTCGCGGGTCTCGGGAAAGCTATCTACGCTTCCAAGAACCGCCTCCGCACCGTCGCCTTCATTGCCGCCGGATGCCTCCTGGTCCCGGGCATCGTGTGGAGCCTGGTTCATTTCCTGAAGCAGGAAGGAGAAGAGGACCGTGAGTTGAAGG
>JAIOPR010000060.1:8568-19562 GCA_021413805.1 Planctomycetota bacterium | reverse complement strand
GATCGCGTGTGGCTGATGCCGGAGGGCGTGACGGAGGAAGCGGTGCGGCGCAAGGCGGTGGGCCTGGCGGAAGTCTGCAAGAAGGAAGGCTGGCGAATGACGGGCCGGCTGCACGTGTGGCTGTGGGGCGCGCGAAGGGGGGTGTAACGCCGGATTGGCGAATTGGGGAGGGGTCAGAGGACGGTCCAATCGACCCCTTGCGATCGGTGTCGTCCTCCCAATCCTCAGACTCCTTCGCCAGCCGTTGTTGCCTTCTTCCCGTGCGCTCGATCGTTCTTCCGACGCCAGGCCGAGCGAGTGAACCGGGGTGGAACAAAAAAAAGAGAAACAACGGCTGGCGGAGGATTTTCAGGATTTTGAGGACGGCTGCGCCAGACGGGTCGGGAAGTCTGCCGTTATTTCTTCAGCGCCTCGTGCACCAGCGCTTCCCATTTGCCCGCATCGGTGCCGGCTTCGGCAAGGCGGTCGGCGCCGAGGGCTGCGAAGCGGACGCGCAGGAGAAGCACGGCCGCGGAGTCCTCGGTTTCGCCGACGGCGATCTTGGTTTCCGAGTCCCCGGCGTGGCCCGCGAGGGCGAGCAGGGAAGTCTCGGAGTCGAGCTGGAAGAGCGACAGGTAGGCGGCGCGGCGGAGGAGGACGGAGGGCTTGGTGTCGAGGAACGCGGCGATGGCGGCGGCGTCCTCGTCGGTGCCTGTGGAGAGGCAGCGAAGGGCTGCGGCGCGGGCGTTTTCGGTGGCGCGCGAGTCGGAGAGGGTGGAGCGGTTGGCGGGGAGGGTGCCCGAGTGGCGGGTCCTTACGGCCGCGGTGGCTGCCGTGAGGTCGATCATTTCGGGGCGACCGCCGGCGGCGGTGGCCGCGGCGCGGGCGATGAGTCGCGCCGCCTGCTCATCCGGCACCGCGGACTGTTGGACAAACCGGGCCCCGTAGAGGCGCCAGGCGAGCAGCAGGTCGGTGTCGGCGCAGGATTCGTCCCATGCCGGCGCGGCAAAGACCGCCCACGCCGGCCCGTTCTTAAGGCTCCCGTCCTTCGAAAGCGGTCCGCACCCGATCTGCCACGACAGGTTCGCCGGGCCGCGCCAGAGCATCGCGCCGCCGTCGTCGCACGAGAACGCGACGCGGGTGTTCGGTCCCGCGTTGTCCGCAAGCGCCCGCCAACGCAGCGCCGATTCCACGGCGTCCTCACCGGCCGCCGCGTTCCCGAACCATTTCCCGGTCCCGCGCTCGAGGGCCAGCGAGGCGGCCCAGCGGTCGCGCGAACCTGGGGCGCTTTTTTCGAGAAGCGCCACCAGGTCCTTCAGGCCCTTCGCCGACCCGGCGTTGCCGAGGGCGACGGCGAGGTCGTCGTTGGGTTTGGCGGCGCGGGCGCGTTCGAGTTCGTCCTTCACCTGGCCGCGGCCCGCGTAGGAAATGGCCGCCATCCGGCGCAGGTCGCCCTCCGGCTCGTAGAGGAGGCAGCTGACGAGGAGCGGCTCGGTGCCGGGCCCGAGGCGGCGGAAGAATTCTCGGATCGTCCACCACGCGGTTTCGTCGCCGTCGTTGCGCACCTGGAGCAGCAGTTTGCGGAGCTTCACCCGGGTCTCGAGGAGTTCTTCTTCGCCGAAACCCGCGGCGGCCAGCGAAGCGTCCACGGACTTCCAGTCCTTGAACGTGCCCGGCGCGCGGAGTTCCCCGGTGAGGACTTCTTCCAGGTACGCCGGCAGTTTCCGGACGTCGTTGCCGATCCGCACGTAGACGATGGCGGAGTAGCGGCGGACGTCGGTGTCCTCGTCGGTGAGGGCGAGGGAGGGATCGGGCATCAACCGGCGCGCGTCGTCGGAGCGGCAGGCGAGGGCGAGCCACCACCAGGCGTGGACGCGAAGCGGTTGGCCGGGGGCGAGGGATCGCAGCAGGGTGCGACCGAATTCTTCGCCGATCGGCGGGGCGGCGCGCCATTCTTCCTGGCGGAACTCGTCGAGGATCTGGCGGCAGGCGGCGGCGCGCTGGGAGTTGGGATCGGTTCCGCCGGCGAACAGCCAGGGGCCCGCGTCGAGGCCGGCTTTCCGGAATTCGTCGATGGCGTAGGTCCGGGCGTCCGAGTCCGAGGCGCCGAGCGACATCATCCAGTCGCCGTACAGCGCCGCTTCGTCCACGGCCGGCGCCGGCGCCTTGGAGGGCTCCGGCGGGGCGGAGTAATTGTGCGAGCAGCCCGCGACGGCGAGCAACATCAGGATCCGCTTCATGAACGCCCCCCGATCAGCTGGTCGAGATTTTCCCGGAGCCGCGCAAGCACCGCGTCGTAGCCGTAAGTTCCGATAACCACCGCCTTGCGTTTGAGGTTCACCGTGCTGGGCCCGCACCAGAGCCCGAGGTCCGCGTCGTCCGTCTCGCCGGGGCCGTTCACGCGGCAGCCCATCACGGCGATCGTGATCTTGTGCTCCTTCGCGTACGCCGTGATCTCCTTCACCTGCATCGCGAGGTTCACGAACGCCTCGTTCTCGACCCGGCTGCACGAAGGACACGAGATGATGTTCAGCCCCTTGCCGAAATCCGGCACCGACCGGAACCGCCCGTGCTCGATGTCATCCAGGATCTGCCTGCCTGCCGCAATCTCCGCGGACTTCGCTTCGTTCGGGACCGTCAGCGAAACACGGATCGTGTCGCCGATTCCCTGCGTGATCAGCTGCTCGAACGCGATCCGCGTCTTGATCACCCCGTCGGGCGGCAGGCCCGCTTCCGTCACGCCGAGATGGAGCGGCACGTCCGGGCGTTTGGCGGCGAAGCGCTTGTTGACCTCG
Source organism: Planctomycetota bacterium (assembly GCA_021413805.1). GTDB lineage: Bacteria > Planctomycetota > MHYJ01 > WSZJ01 > WSZJ01 > WSZJ01. The sequence goes on along the minus strand of JAIOPR010000060.1, from coordinate 16,788 downwards.
ACGACTTTCGCGGGATCGCTGTCCTTGAGGGAGACGCAGTATTCGGTGAAACCGATCCGGTCGAGGATGTCGCAGTGGAATAGGGCGCTCTCGACGATCGCGTCCTGCTGGTCGGGGTATTTCTCGAGGAATTCCGGCGCGACGGAGCCGCAGTTGACGCCGATGCGGATGGCGCAGCCATTTTCTTTCGCGACCCTGGCGATCCAGCCGACCTTGTCGGCGATGGGGCGGTCTTTCTGGAGGTGGTGCAGGTGCCCGGGGTTGTAGCGGATCTTGTCCACGTGCGGCGCGACCTTCTCGACGAGCGGGAAATTCTCCTGGATGTCCACGACGAGGTTGGCCTTCGTCAGCTTCCGGAGCGCCGCCAGCCCGTCCACGTCCTTCTGGTTGTCCACGGCAACCCGGACGACATCCGCCCCGGCTTCCCGGAGCTGTTCGCACTGGATCAGCGTCTCGTCCACGTCGCTCGTGTGCGTGGCGCACATCGACTGGATCGCGATGGGATGCCCGCCACCGATGTGCGTGCGGCCGATCCGGATCGCCCGCGTGGGGTTGCGCTTGGTCATGGGACGCTCCAGCATAGGAAATGATGGAGAAAGTCGCCAGCGCGGGGACGACCCGGCCTGCGCCTGATATGCTCCGGGGCATGCGAAAAACCGCCATCCTCCTCACCGCCGTCCTCGCCGGGTGCTCGGGCTTCTCGGAGAGGTACAAGCCGGGGGTCGCCGGAAAACTCGATTTCCAGCTCTCCAACGGGTTCTGGGCGGATCGCTTCGACCCGGCCACTCCCATCGCCGTGGGAGGCACTGTGATCCTGGAAGTGCGGGCGGAGGAAGGGCCGAAAGGCGTCCTGGTTGCGAAATCCAGCGACTCCGCGGTGATCGAGACCCCGTCAGACCCGGTCCAGCCGGGCAAGTCCCCGAATGGCACGCTCTGGCGCTGCCCGCTTCGCGCCGTCGTCCCGGGCCGCGCCCGGATCGAGATGCGCGATTCCAAGGGCGCCGTGGACATCATCGAGCTCTCCGTCGCCGTCCCTGCGAAATTCGACTGGGAAATCTACGACCCCGACCGCAAGGACCGCCGCGCCGCGGACACGCTCCGACTCAAGCCCGGTGAAAATCTCGAGATATCCATCTGGGCCTACGACGCCGAAGGCAAGCGCTTCGCCGGCGCCGAAGCCTGGACCCTCGAGGCCGGGGCCACGAGCCTGCTCGCCGATCCCGCCCCTGACACCCCCCAGGCCTGCACCTGGGAAATTGAACACATCGGGGCCCGCACGCCGGTCCGCTTCACCGGGAAAGTCTTCGGCTCAACCGAGGTCATCGTCAAAGGCCCGGGCGGCGGGCCAGAGTTGAAGATTGTCGTCAAGGTGGACCTGGCGGGGCCGTAGGCGTGCCCGGAGCCCCCGCTAATTCCGACGGGAATTGGTCATTCCCGCCTAATAGCGTAAAATGCGGGAACGGCCCGCACGGGCCTCACCATGTCTGACCTCATGCCGCTGGCGCTGGATTTCGCGCGCGCCTTCAACAAGGCCGTCCGCTCGTTTCGTATGTATTCGCCCACCCACCCGCAGGTCGCCCATGACATGCAGGAAGCGTTCGGGTGGCTTGAGAAAATGACCGCGGTCGAAGCGACGGTCGCGATGGGAACCCGCGACGGATCCATGATCATCCAGGGCCGCCCCGTCCGCGAAATGACCGCCGGCCTCAAGTCCTTCTGCGACGTCATCTCCGCCCGCGGGATCTCCTCCTTCTCCGCCCAGCGCGGCGCCACCCTCACCGAGTTCGCCGCCTTCGTGGACATCCTCGTCAAGAAGCCCGAGGAAGTCATGAAGGGCGACGCGCTCAACCCGGAATTCCTCAAGCCGCTTCACAAGATCCGCATCAACGAACTCCGGTTCGTGGCGCTCGAGGACGGCGCTTCCGAGGGCGCCATCCAGGCGCTGTCCGCCGGCGGAACCCAGCAGCACGAACTCATGAGTCTTCTCGGTGCCTACGTGACGGCCGGCACCGGTGACGCCACCCAGCTGTCCGATGGCCTCACCAGCCTGATCCAGAAAGGCAACGCCGCCGATCTCGTCACGATGATGGACGATGTCGTGAGCCAGATGGACGAAGCGGGGATCAGCAAGGAACAGCGCGTGCAGCGGATGAGCCAGATCTTTCACAGCCTCCCTTTCACGGAAGAAGTGCAGAAACTCCAGCGGGTGATCGTGATGCAGTTCGACGCCGAGGGAGCGGAGTCTCCGCCGCTCGCGATTGAGAAACTGGGCGACGGGACGCACTGGTCGGGACTGGTTGCCGACGCCGGGTTCCGCGGCCCCGAGGGCGTCCGGTTCCTCGACCAGGTCGCCCGCACCGGCAAGAAGCCGGTCCCCGTGGTCCTCCTCTCATGGGACGAAGCGGTGCGCGAATCTCCCGCGGTCACAAACTACCCCAATCTTCGCTTCATCTCCCAGCCCACCGATCCCCCTGTCATTACCGGCGCCATTGACGAAATCGCGCTTCCCCCCCACATCGACCGCCTCACGCAGGAACAGGTCACCGCGGACCCGATGGTGGCGGGCGAAATGGAAAGGGCGCGGCAGATCCAGGCGAAGCTCCTGCCGACGAGCATCCCCGAAGTCGCCGGGTTCGAAATCGCCGCCCAGTACATCCCCGCCCAGACCGTCGGCGGCGATTACTACGACGTCCTCGCGCTTCCCGGCGGCCGCCTGGGTTTCATCATTGCGGACGTTTCGGGGAAGGGCATTTCGGCGGCGATGATCATGGTGATGGCGCGGACGGTGTTCCACTCCGTGGCGCCGGGTGCGGCGTCGGCGAAGGAGGCCGTGCTGGAGGCGAATGCGCGGCTCACGCCGGACCTGCCCCCCGGGCTGTTCCTCACGCTGGCCTACGCGATCCTTGACCCGGCCACCGCCACCGTCACGATCGTCAGCTGCGGCCACAACCCGCCCCTTCTCTGGGCGCGATTCGACAACTCCAGCATCATCCAGACGGTCGAGGTCCAGGGCGCGGCCATGGGGCTGGTCCGCGGTCCCGCCTTCGAACGATCTCTCAAGGAAAGCGTCGTCCACCTTCAACCGGGCGAGCACCTCCTGATGCACACGGACGGCGTCAACGAAGCCATGGACTTCGCCTCCGAGGAGTTCGGCGACAAGAAACTGTTCAGGGCGATGAAGCGTGGCGGGGAGAAGGACGCGACGGGGATGGCGCAGGAGGTGGTGAACGCCGTGATGCACCACCGGGGCGAAGCGCCGGCGTCGGACGACATTACGGTCCTGGTGGTCCGGCGGCAGCCCTAGCGGATTTCCCGTTATTCGAGGTGACTCTGCTCTATGCAACCTTCCCTGCGAATCGTGTCGGCCGACGGGATTGACCTGAACCTGCACGTCACGGACGTGGAAGTTCTCGCCGAGCTGCAGAGGCTCCCGGATCCCGCCGAGCGCGAAGCGTTCGCGCTGGCCGCGCTTCGAATCGGGATCCTCGCGATCCGGCAGGCCGGCGGGGCGGTGGACGAGCGGGCGCTGCGGGACGCGGGAAAAGCGCTGGTCTCGGACGTCGCGCGGGTCATGAACGAGCACCAGCTCCAGACGGTGACGCGGATCGAGAAGGAAATGCAGTCGTATTTCGACCGGTCGAGCGGGAAGGTGCCGCAGTTCCTGGACGAGCTGGTGAAGCCGGGAGGGAACCTGGACCGGATGATGCGGCAGCACCTGGGAGGCGACACGTCCACGCTCGCCCAGACGCTGACCCAGCACGTCGGCAGCCAGTCGCCGCTTCTCACGATGCTCTCGCCCGAGCAGAAGACGGGGCTGCTCGCCCGGGTCGAGGACCTCGTCAAAAAAAACCTCGAGGAGCAGCGGTCAACCCTCCTGGGGGAGTTCGACCTCAACAAGGAACAGTCCGCCCTCTCGCGCCTTGTCCGGCAGATGCAGGACGGGCAGGGCTCGCTCGAGAAGAACTTCAAGGAAACCATCGGCAAGCTCGCCAGCGAGTGGTCCCTCGACAACGAGAATTCCTCGGTGGCGAAGTTCAAGCGCGACGTCGCGGCCTCGATGGAAAAGATGTTCCTGGGCCAGACCGCGTTCCAGCAGGCCGTGATGAAAGAGCTGGAGGGGTTGCGGCAGAAGCGGGCGAGCGAGGCGGTTTCGACGGCGAAGGGGGCGACGTTCGAGGTGGCGCTCGGGGACGTGCTGAGGGCCGAGGCGCAGAAGGCGCGCGAGATCTTTCAGCCGGTGGGCCTGCACGTCGGGGAAATCAAGAACTGCAAGAAGGGCGATTTCGTGCACGAGTTCGGCCCGGAGTCGGCGGCGCCGGGGGAGCGCGTGGTCGTCGAGGCGAAGGACGATGCGGCGTACGGCCACAAGGAAGCGCTCGAGGAGCTGGGCATCGCGCGCCCGAACCGCAAGGCGCAGGTCGGGATTTTCGTCCTCTCGAGTGCGGTCGCCCCCGAGGGCATGGCGCGTTTCCAGCGCTTCGGCAACGACATCGTCCTCGTGTGGGACAAGGACGACCCGGCGACGGACCTCTGGCTTCTGGCCGGGCTGGAGCTGGCGCGGGCGCTGGTCGTGCGGCGGGCGAGGGCGGCGGCCGAGACCTCGACGAGCCTCGCTGAGATCGACACCGCGATCGCGCAGCTCGAGAAGGACGCGACGGGGCTCCAGAACATCGCGATCTATGCAAACACGGTCACGGGCGCGGCCGAGAAGATCCGGGACGAGGTCGAGAAGATGCAGAAGAAGATCGCGAAGCAGATCGGCGCGATGCGGGAGGGGATTGAGGCGCTGAAGGGCACCGGAACGGCCTAAGGCGCGGGCGGCTTGCGTTCCCCCGAGTACCTGATCCGCACCGTCTCCCGCGGGAAGAACAGGTCGAGCGTCCAGTCGAGCATCACCCGCAGCTTGTTGCGCAGGCCGGGGAGCTTGAACAGGTACGTGGTGCGCCAGAGCCACCAGGCCGGAAATCCCCAGAAGCGCATGCCGAAGAACTCAGAGACGGCGTAGCGGCGGCCGAGCGAAACGAGGCGGCCGAGCCTGCGGAATCGGAAGGCCTTCATCGGGCGGCCGCGAAGCGCGGCGGGGAGGTTCTTGGAGAGGCGCGCAGCTTCCTGCCAGGCGACCTGACCTTCGGGGCCGAGCGGCTTCCCGTTCTGCACGAAGGAGGCGCAGTCGCCGAGGGCCCAGAGGTTGTCGTGTCCTTTGACGCGCAGAAATTCGTCGAGCTCCAGGCGGCCGCCCTTGTCCTTGGGGAGGTCGAGCGCCGCGACGACGGGATTCGGCGCGAGGCCGGCCGTCCAGGCGAGCGTGTCGCAGCGGACCGCCGGGCCCTCCGAGAGGTCGATGGAAACGCCGTCGTAGCCCTTGATGCGCGTCTTCACGCGGATCTCGATCCCCTTGCCCTTCATCCGCTTCTCGGCGTACCGCGAAAGTTTCTCGTCCATCGCCGAGAGAACCCGCTCGCTTCCCTCGATCATCATCACCTTCGCCTCGCGCGGCGCCAGGTCCGGGTACTGTTTCCGCAGCAGTCCGTCGAGGAAATCGGAAAGGTCGCAGGCGAGCTCGACGCCGGTCGGGCCGGCGCCCGCGATGGCGAATGTCAGCCGGGCCGCGCGGTCGGGGCCGGCGGGCATCCGCGAAGCCTCCTCCAGGCAGTCGATCATGCGGTTGCGGTAGGCGATCGCCTCGGGAAGCGTTCGCATGAACCACGCGTTCTGCGCGACGCCGGGCAGGTTGAAGGTCCCGGTCAGGCTGCCCAGCGCAATGACCAGGTGGTCGTACTCGAGCGCCCCGACCGTCGTCTCCACCCGCTTCGCCGCTACATCGATCCTCACCACATCCGCCTCCACGAACTTCGCGCGCCCCGCCAGCATCTCGCGGATCGGGGCCGTCGCGTGGCGGACTTCCATGGCGCCGCCGACGATTTCGGTGCAGAAGGGCGTGAAGAACAGGTAGTTCTCGCGGGCGACCAGCGTGACTTCCGCTTCGCCGGCCCGCAGCCGTTTCGCGGTCCACAAGGCGCCGAACGCGCCGCCGAACCCGCCGCCGACCACGACGATCCGCTTCATTTCTTCCGCGGGGTGCGGGTGGACTTGCGCTCCGCGACGAGGAACTGGGAAGTCAGCTGGGGCGGGGCGTGGAGGACGGGGGGGATGAAGCCGCCGGAGTTGAAGAACTGGGTGTACTCGTGGAACGTGTAGGTCTGGCCTTCGCGGGTCCAGGCGAGCATGACCGCGGCGAACATGGCGGCGTGCGGGTTGCCGACGCGGTCTTCGTCCGCGACGAACTCGTGGACGAGCAGTCGCCCGCCCGGCACGGTGGCCTTGCCGATGCGGTCGAGGATCTTCGTGCAGGTCGCGGCCGAAAAATGATGGAGGACGTGGGACGCCACGATCACGTCGTACGGCCCGCCGAGGTCGGTCTTGAACAGGTCGCCCGTCACGAATTTCACGCGCTTCTCGAGGCCCATCTCCTTCGCGCGTTTCCGGGCCGAGGGAATGACCTGCGCGCCATCCAGAAGCGTGACCTGGGCGCCGGGGCATTTCCGGGCAATGGTGAGGCCGTAAAGCCCGGATCCGCACCCGAGGTCGAGGACCTTCGGGCGGGTGCGTTCATCGAGGAAACGCTGGAGAAGCGACCCTGCGTACTCGGCGGCCGGCGTGGCGATGGCGCGGGAGCTGTCCGCGAACGTTTCCCAGAATTTCTGGCCGGGGGTTTCGGCATGAAGCGGCAGGACGGTGCCGCCGTGTTTCACGGCCTGGGCGAAGCGCCCGAAGGCGTCCCAGAGCACCGGGTCGCAGAGGATTCGCGCGGCGTCGCCGGCGTAGCCCGGCTGGCCGGGGACGAGGAAATCCGCGGAGTCGGGCGTGAGCCGGTAGCGGCGGGTTTCCTTGGCGAGCAGGCCGGTGGTGACGAGGGCGTCGCACAGGATCCCGACGGCGCGCTCGGGGCAGCGAATGGCGGCGGCGACCTGGGAAGCGGCGCGCGGGCCTTTTGCCAGGGCCGCGAAGACGCCGAGCTGGATGCCCGCGTTGACGACGCCGCTGGCATGGAAGGCCTGGAGGAGGTTGAGGATCGGGGCGGGGGAGGGAGCTACCGGGGGCATTCAGGGAGTCTAGCGGGGGAGACAAAAGGGCAAACGAAAAAGGAAAAGTGAAAAAAGAAAAGCGAATGGGGCGCGGATAGACGAGACTGCGCCCCGCGCAGATTCCGCCTCACCTTCCTCTCCGGAGCACCATCATGTCGCTCTCACCTCTCCAGAAGAATTACGCGTTCGCCCAGGTCATTGCTTCCGCCACCGGCCATCGCCTCGAGCAGCCGGGCGTTTCAACGCTCGCCGTGAGCAAGGATGGGAAGCGTGCGATCCTTCGCTGGGTCAAGGACGCCAAGGAAACGATCGAATTGCCCCGCGCCCAGTTCCGGTCGGCGCAGGAACTGATCGTCGCGATCGGCGACCCGACGGGGATCCTGTTCGAAGTTTTCCGCATCAAGCGCGCGGACCTCGAGCGCCTCAAGAAGGATGGCAGCCGTCCCGCGCTCATGACGATCAATCTGCGCGACGCCGCGGCGGCCCTTGAGATGGTCATGCCGCTTCAGGTAACGGGGCGGCAGCTGCAGGACGCTTGGACGCGCCTTCAGAGCTGACGCTACCGGCGGGGAATGAGCTTCGACTCGACTTCCCACCACAGGTACATCAGCCCTTCGCGGTCAACGCGCCCTTTCATTCCTTCCACACCCCCGGACTCCGCCGCCGCCGCGGGGGACCAGGCCGCCGCTTCCCGGTAGATCGCCTCGTCCTTGATCGGCGCGGGAAACCAGAGCTCGACCCAGTCGTCGCCGCAGCCGGCGATTTCGACGGGGGTTGAAGCGCGCCAGGTGCGGATGCGGGAAGCGATGGTGTCGGCGTTGCGGGTGCCCATGAAGGCGAGGGCGTCGAGGGACTCGCGGGCATCGATGACGACGATGGAGGCGGGAACGCCGGCGGCGATGTTGTCGTCGGGGGTGAAGGCGACGGCTTTCCCGGCGAGGCGTTCGCGGAGGCGCTTGAGGGTGGCGGCGGCGGCGCCGACGTCGGGGAGGACCGCGAGGCCGGTCTTGCGGCGCGCGCCTTCGAAGACCGCCGGCTCGCCGCACTCCTCGCGCAGGACCTGGGCGACCTCTAGCGAAAGACCCGTTTCCTTCAGGTCGCGCGGGTCGAGCGTCTCTCCCTGCGGCATCGCGTC
>JAIOPR010000060.1:0-8543 GCA_021413805.1 Planctomycetota bacterium | reverse complement strand
AATCGGGAAGGTTGGGATTCATGGAGTCACGGGCCCGCGACGCACGCTAGACCGCGGCCAGCGCCTCGACCACCGTCTCGATCGCCGGCTTGATCGTCCGCTCGCTGAGGTCGAATTCGATCCCCGCCGTCCGGAACAGCTCGGGAAGCCCTTTCGTCCCGCCCAGCTTCAGCGCCGCCTGGTACTGCTTCACCGCGCTCGCGGCGTTGCGTTTCTTGTTTGCCCACACCTGAAGCGCCCCGAGCTGGGCGATGCCGTACTCGATGTAATAAAACGGCGACGTGAAAAGGTGCAGCTGCCGCTGCCAGGCGCAGTCCGCGATGTCCTCGTACCCCGTCAGGTCCTCGATTCCCCCAAACCGCTTCCGCAGCGACCGCCAGTGCGCGGTCCGCTCGTCCCGGGAATGGTTCGGGTGCGTGTAGACCCAGTGCTGGAACGCGTCGATCGTCGCGACCCAGGGGAAGAGGTTCACTATTCCCTCCAGCTCCTTCCGTTTCGCGCGCTTGACCTCTTCCGGCTTGTAGAACACGTCCAGGTGCTCGAAGGCGAGGAGTTCCATGCCCATCGAAGCCACTTCGCAGAACTCCATCGGCGCGTGCCGGTAGCGGAGGATCGGTTCTTCCTTGGCGAGGAGCGAATGGAACGCGTGGCCGCCCTCGTGGAGGAACGTGAAGACGTCGTTGTTGAGGCCGGCGGCGTTCATGAAGATGAACGGCTTGCGGATTTCGTGAAGCGTCGTCTGGTAGCCGCCGGGCGCCTTGCCCTTTCGGCTTTCGAGATCGAGGTTCCCGGATTCGCGAAGCGTGTCGATCATCGTGGCGAACGACGGGTCGACGCGCCGGAACATCTCGCGGCATCCATCGAACAGCTGTTCGCTTTTCTCAAAGGGCTTGAGCGGCGGGTTGTCGTTGATGTCCACGCTCAGGTCCCAGGGGCGCAGTTGCGCGACGCCCAGGGCTTTTTTCCGCTCCGCCTGCATCCGGCGCACCTGCGGGACGATCAGCCGCTCGACCGCGTCGTGGAACTTGAAGCAGTCCTCGGGGGTGTAGTCCCAGCGCTCCTTGGCGCGGAACGCAAAATCGCGGAAGTTGTCGAACCCCGCGTTCTTCGCCATCCGGTGACGCAGGTCCACGAGCTTGTCGTAGATCCCGTCCAGCTCGACGCGGTCCTGCACGCGACGTTTCGAAGTCGTTTCCCACGCCGCCTGGCGCGTCGCCCGGTCGCGATCCTCCTGGTAGACGCCCATGCGCTGCATGGTCGTTTCCTTGCCCTGCCACGTGACCGTCATCGCCCCCGTGACTTTCTGGAACGTCTGCTCCAGCCGCGTCTCTTCGACCGAAAGCGGGATGTTCTCCTCGCGGAACAGCGCGATGTCGTTCTCCACCGAACGCATGAACAGCCCCCACCGCTCCGCCTTCAGCGAGTCGCGCTTGGGATGTGACAGCAGGATCTTCGCCAGCTTCTGCCAGCGCGGCTGGCACTTCGGCACGATGTTCTCCGCGAATTCAAGGAACGCCTTCTCCTTCTCCTTGTCGTCCGTCGCGCACGTCATGTCGATGTGCCGGCGCGTTCCTTCTTCCGCGATCGCCGCCTGCAGCTCGCTGTACTGGACCAGCCACGCGGGCAGGTCCACGTCGGGAAGGGCAGCCACTTTCTCGAGGTGGTCGAACTGCGCGGAAATCGCCGTCCAGTCGGTCGGGGCGAATTTCTTCGAGAGGTAGCGACGGGTCGTGGCGCCGGCGGTGGGGGGCATCGGGTGGCTCGCGGTTGGGGAAGGTGAAGAAGGATACGGCCTTTGCGGAGGAATGATCAATTCAGAATGCGTTCAGGCCCGGGTCGAAGGGGAGCCGTTTTTCAAATTAGCGACCCCGCGACTTATTGTTCAGCGCGTTTCCTGTTTTTTCAGCGCGTTTCCGCGTCAGGTACTTCGCTGTTGTTCTGCTCTGTCAATAAACTGCCTGACGCGGAAACGCGCGGAAACGGCGGGAAACGGACTGAAAGAAAACTGCAAGTCTCCGGGAAGCCAGGCATCAGGAAAAGGTTGATTCCCGCTCCCCAATAGCCGAAAACCCCTCCATGCCCACCTGGCTTTTCAAGACCGACCCCGACACCTACTCCCTCGCCGACCTCGAACGCGAAGGCCGCGCCACCTGGGACGGAGTCGCCAACAACACCGCGCTCATCCACCTCCGCAAGACCGCCCCTGGCGACGAGGTCCTCATCTATCACTCCGGCGACGACAAGGCCATCCTCGGCCTCGCCCGCGTCGTCAAGGGCGGCTACCCCGACCCGAAACAGAAAAACCCGAAACTGGCGGTGTGCGACATCGAGTTCGTGAAGCGCCTCGCCACGCCCGTGCCGCTCGCCGCGATCAAAGCGGAGAAGGCGCTCGCCGATTTCGACCTCGTCCGGATCTCTCGGCTCTCCGTGATGCCCGTGTCGCCGGCGCACCGGGCGATCCTGAAGCGGCTGGGAGTTCCGGCGGTCGCGCGGTAGGGCGGGCCGCTCAGATCGGGAAGGTCTCGCCTTCCCGCGCCACCCGGAACCCCTTCGCCTTCACCGCCCTCGCCGCCGCACTTTTCGGATCGTGCGCCGGGTTCGTGTGGTTGAGGTGCATGAACCTCACCTTGGCGCGTTCGCGCCGGGGGAGTGGAGCGAGGCGGGCGAGCGTTTCGGCCATCGGGGGGTGCGGGATTTCAGAGGCGGGGCGGCCGGGAAGCTCGTCGAGCGTGTAGAACGTGGCGTCGAGCCACGCGGCATCCACCCCGGCGATCGCATCCTCCAGCCGGGTGTCCCATGATTCCCAACGGTCGATGTCCGGAAGCCAGAGCGCGGAGCGGCGCGGGCCTTCGATCCGGTACGCCACCGTTTCCGTGTACTCGGCACGATGAGGAACTCGAATCGGCGTGATGGCAAGCCCTTCTCCAAGCCGGACAGCGACGCCGTGGCGAAGCCCGCGCAACTCAATGTTACGCAGGCGGACGAGCTGTTCCCACGGGGCGTGGTTGCGAAGAAGCGCCTTCATGCGGGGCATGGCGTGGACCGGAACGCCACGCGCGTCCATCGCTTCGCGCCCGAGGTGGAGCAGCCCGGTGTAGTGGCCCATGTGGCCGTGGGTGAGGAAGATGCCGTCAGGGGCGCCGGGGCCGAGGGAAGCGAGTTGTTCGCGGAAGTCGGGGGTGGCGTCGATGAGCCAGCGCTTCCCCTGGCGCGGGTCGATGAGGGCGAGGCAGACGGCTTTCCGGCGGTGGCGGGAGTTTCGGCGAGCGCGCTCGCAGCAGGGTTTCTGGCACCCCGCCTGGGGGAGGCCGGCGTCCTGGGCGATGCCGAGGACGTGGAGGAACGGCGTGCGTTTGCCGGCGGGGGCGCTCACGGGGCGCATTGTGACGAGGGGGGCGGGAGGGGCCACAGATTCGCGCTCACCCCTTTTTCATTTGGCGTTCAGGCAAGGCTCACCAGATTCGCGTATCCTCTCACGATTCCACGGCGCCCCGATTTCCGGCGCGCTGCGATTCCCGGGGGCCGGCGACATGGCGGAAGCTGGACGTCGGTCGCTTTTCGCGCGCCGCGTTTTCCGCGATCGCCTGCTCCTCGCGCTGGTTGGCGCGGTCGTCTTCTGCGTTCCGCTGGCGGCGACGACGATGTGGTTCCGGCACGAAGCGCGCTTTGTCCTGACCGGGCGCGAGATGCTCGAGTCGGGCGACTGGGTGGTCCCGCGTAACCAGGGCGAGCCGGTCGCATTTTATCCGCCGCTCATGGGCTGGCTTGTCGCCTGCTCGTTCGCGATCTTCGGCGGGTTGAGCGAGTTCGCCGCGCGATTTCCCTCGGCGCTGGCCGGAGTCGGCTGCGTCGTGCTGACGTTCGAGATCGGGCGCACCCTGTTCGACCGCCGCACCGGGCTCGTCGCCGCGCTCATCCTGCTGTCCACGATGGCGTGGAACAAATTCGTGGGCGTCTGCCAGGCCGACGTGCCGATGGTCTTCTTCCTTATGACCTCGCTCTGGGCGTTCGTCCGGTTCCGGGCGGAGCAACCCCGTCGCCTCCGGTGGCTGTTCCTCCTGTACGGCGCGGCCGGCCTCGGCGCCCTCGCCAAAGGACCGCAAGGCCCCGTCATGACCGTCCTCGTCATCGGCGCGTTCCTCGCCTGGGAGCGCGACCGCCGCCTCGCCCTCGACCTCAAACCGTGGCTCGGCGCCCTCATCGGGGTGGCCGTCGTCGCCCCCTGGATCCTCCTCGTCCACTTCCGCGCCGGCCCTTCCTTCCTCTCCGCCCTCTGGCACGAAACGTTCGACATGGCCGCCGGCGGGAAATTGCTGATGCACGCCGAGCGCAACCCGTTCTATTACCTCCCGATCCTCGCCGCCGGCGCCGCGCCCTGGACCATCTTCTTCATCGGCGCCCTCCTCTCCCCTCGCTCCTCCTCTTCCCCCGTCGAACGCCCCTCCTGGCGCTTCGTCCTCTCCTGGCTCCTCGCCCTCCTCGTCATGTTCTCCGCTTCACGCGCGAAGCGAATCTACTACATGATCCCTCTCTACCCGGCGCTCGCCATCGTCGCCGCCACATGGTGGACGCGGCGGATCCGGAATGCGGGGCCGAAATGGGAGTGGGTGCGGGAGAAGGGCCCTCTCGCGGTTTTCTGGATCGGGGCGATGGTGGTCCTGTGCGCGTTCCCGTTCCTGCCGCTGAAACTCGAGCTCAAGTTCGAGCAATCCCGCTATCTCGTGTCGGCGGTCGTCGGTTTCGGGTCCGCGGTGGGGTTGCTCGTCTCGTGGCTGCTCCTGAAGGGCCGGAAGCCGATGGCCTTCGGGGTGATGGTGGCGCTCGTGACGGCTGGAATCGTGACTCACCTGCTGGTCGGCGTCCGGGCGGGCGATGAAGACGGTCGGCGCGGCGTGGCGTTTTGCCGCGACGCGGACGTCCGGGTCGGGAAGGACCCGCTGACGGTCTGGAAAATCCAGAATTACGAAGCGTCCTACGTCGGGGCGCCGCACGCGTTCGCGAATTCGCTCGAAGAATGCCTGTCGCGCGCGAAATCCGTCGGGTCCTGGCTGGTGACGTCGGAACAGGCGTGGCAGGATTCCCCCGAACTTCAGGGCGCGTACGACGTCGTCACGAAGACCGAGATGGAGGAGGAGAATATGGTGCTCCTGCGCGTCCGGGCCGGGGTCGGCCCGGGGGTGAAGCGGTGAAACGCCCCGGCGCCGCGCTGTCCGCCCTCATGGCCGCGGCCGTGTTGCTGCTCGTCGTGCCGGCGGGAATCCCCACCCTGTGGGACAAGCACGAGGGCCGCTTCATGGAGGCCGCCCGCGGAATGCTCGCCACGGGCGACTGGGTGGTGCCGAAGAATGTCGGCGAGCCGCTCGTGTTTTATCCGCCGATGTGCGCGTGGACGATTGCCGTCTGCGCGAAAGTCCTCGGCGGGCTCAGCGAGTTCACGGCACGGCTGCCGGGCGCGCTGGCCGCGGTTGGGTGCGTCTGGCTGGCGTTCAAGATCGGCGAACTGCTGTTCGACCGCCGCACGGGCCTCTTCGCCGGGGCGGCGCTTCTCACCATCCCGGTCTGGCCCAAGATCGCCATCATGTGCCAGCCCGACACGCCCGTCGTGTTCCTGCTCATGGCGTCGCTCTACGCGCTTCTCCGCCTCGAACGCGCCGAGAAACACCGCTGGCCCTGGGCCGTGCTGTTCTGGGCGGCCATCGCGGTCAGCGCGCTGTCGAAAGGCCCGCCCGGGCCGGTGATGACTCTCGCGGTTGCCGGGACGTACGCGCTGTGGGAGCGGAAGTGGCGCCTCGCGTGGACCCTGAACCCGCTTCTGGGAATCGTCATCGTCGCCGCCATCGTGCCGCCCTGGTTCCTGCTCGCCCGCCACGTGGACAACGGGGAATTCCTGCGAAAGATGTGGCACGAAGTCTTCGATATGGCCGCCGGCGGCGAGATGCTCATGCACGCCCATCCCTCGCCGTTCTGGTACCTCCCCAAGATTGCCGCCTCCGCGCCCTGGCTGCTCTTCGCCCTCGCCGCTGCCATCCCCGCTTCCGCCGATCCCAGGGAACGTTCCGCGCGCCGGTTCCTCATCAGCTGGGTCGGGATCATCGTCCTCATGCTTTCGATCGCGAAAGCGAAGCGCCCGTACTACCTCCTGCCTATCTGGCCTGCGATCGCGATTCTCGCCGCCACGTGGTGGACTCGATTGGCGTCGTGGGGAAGCGTCGCATCGCAATGGCGGGAGCGCCTTCCGGTGACGCTGATCGGGCTCGCGGCGATCGCGGTGCTGGTCGTGCCGTTCGTGGTGCCGCAGGCGCGCCTCGTGAAGGAGGACCTGTCGCGCCCGATCCTGTTCGCCGCGGCCGTGTTCGCTTCCGCCGCCGCGATGCTTTTCTTCGCGCTCCACGTCTCCGGCCGCCGCACCGCCGGGTTCGTCGCGATGGCCGGGGCGCTCTTCATCGCCCTCGGCTTCCAGCAGACCTGGGGCGCGTACCACATCGACACCGACGGCCGCCGCGGCGCCGCGTTCTGCGCTTCCGTGCGCGGCAAAATCGGCCCGGACACGAAACTTCTCGTTCACCACGTCGAGAGTTTCGTCCCTTTCTACCTCGCGACGCCGTACGACGTCGCGTTCACACCGGAAGCCGCGGCGGCGGACGCGAAAGACGGCACGATGCTCTTGACCGAGAAGCTGTCGTGGGAGACGCGCCCGGAGCTTCGGGCCGCTTGGGAACCGTTCAAGGAGGCCGGCACCGAGATGTCGAACATGGTGCTCTGCCGGCCGCGGCGGAAGTAGACATCGGCCCACGGCTTCCGGCGAACACGGAACGCACGGAGGGCACCGAAGACGGCGAGACGGGGGAGCCGGCTTCCTGCCTTTTTTGATTCACGACTGCGGAGGCGGTTACTGGCAGCGCGCCGACGCCCCTCGACTATTCCGACCTCTTTGCCACAATACCGCCATGCGCGCCATCCCTTCCGGTCTGCCGGGCGAGGACCTGGTTACGAAAGGCATCGAGGACCTGCGGTGCGGCCTCGAAACCCTCGAGGCGATGCTCGTCTCGGTCGGTGCGAGCCGGATCCGTGCCGCTGGCGTCGATGTTCCCAAGGGAATCATGGATCCTGAGGACCGACTGTACGCGCTGATCGCGCAATCGCACGGCGATGGGGCGCACTCGTATTACAACTCACTCATCCGCAGGCTCGTGAGCTTTGAATCGGCGCTCGAACATTCGAGCCACTGACGAAGCGTTTCGAAGACTTCGCTCGCCTGATTATCGCGCTTCCTTGCCTCCACCTCGCGGGCCACTAAACAATCGGGCGCGACAGGCTATCTCTCAAGTAACGCGTAAATTCTTCGTAGTTTATCCCGAATCCGCTTGGCTCGCAGTAGCACCCGATTTGGTGAACGAATACTTCCCTTAGGCGTGCATCCGGCAGATTGAGATCGATGATTTCGTTCAATTCGTCGATCATCGCGGCCAATTGTGATGGTCTTGCTCCATTCCTTATCGCGACCATTACACTTTCCGGATCGGAATGGTCGTCGCACCAATCCTGATGGAAAAAGCCCCCCAAGAAGGTCTGAAGGACAGGAAACCGGATATTCATTCAGGGTAAATATAACTTCAATTCCGCCCTCTGCGCGTTGGAACCGCACATCGCCCTCTCGACTTCGACTGTTGCGGGGCTACGCCGCGCCAACTCGCGTCGCGCCCACCGAAAGATAGCTGAGCGGGTCGCCCTTGTGCGCGAGGTTCAGGCGGATCAGGCGCGGCTCGAGGCCGCACTTCCGCATGAGTTTCAGGATCGCGGGCCAGGCGACGAGAGCTTGCGACGGCAGGTGCCACTTTCCGCGGATCCGTTTCGCGCCGCGGTAGCCTTGCGCGTCGGCCACCGGTGTGAAGACCACGCCTCCCGCGACCGGATGGTGAAGCGCCTCGAACTCGCGCTTCAGCAGGGGAGCGCACATCGTCGAGAGGATAAACGCGCCGCCGGAGCGGAGGAGGCGGGCGGCGCCGGCGAAGAAGCGGGCGCGGTCGGCGGGCTCGGTGAGGCAGTGGTGGCAGCGGCCGTCGAGGGCGAGGTCGAAGGTGGAGGCGGGGCGGTCGCCGAGGAGGGTGACGTCGCCGGGGGTGAAAACAAGGCCCGTGCCGCGCGCTTCACGCCGCGCCATGCGGATCGCGGTCGAGCTGATATCGACGCCTTCGCCGCGCCAGCCTTTCGAGTGAAGCCAGCGCAGGACGGGGGCGGTGCCGCAGCCGAGCTCGATCGCGCGGCCGGTTTTCGGCGCCCACGGCTGGGCGAGGACGTCCTCGATGAAGGCCTGGACGCCGGGCTCGATCGCCCGCTTCATTCGAGGTTCGTTCCACGACCGGGCGCCCGAAGCGGCGAGGTGGCGGTAGAGCGTTTCGTGGTACGCGTAGGCCTTCTTCGCCACGGCTACACGCCCGGCGCGGCGGAATCCCGCATCTTCATCGCAGGAATCTGCGCCTTCTGCGCGTCCACCCACTGGCCGACCTGCCCGCCCATCCCCGGCATCCCCTCGGCCAGCCCGC
>JAIOPR010000059.1 GCA_021413805.1 Planctomycetota bacterium | reverse complement strand
CGCGTCAACGCGCGGCGTCCGAGACACAGAACCCAGCCCCAGACGAGGGACCGAAAGGTCTCTGCCGTCGGATGAGAAAAGCACGGACAGAGCGCAAGAACGACTCGCTCGAAAGACGATATAAGCTCAGAAGCGAACATGACCGGCCTCCGGGAGTAGGTGCCTCGCAACACCCTCATCGGCAGGCCGGCCGCTTCGTTTTGAGTCAAACTGAGGGGCGATCAGGCCCCTGAAAAGTGCAAGAGTTCACAACGGCGAAACGCAAAACCAAACGCCAAAATCAAAAGGGAGAACAAAATGCTCTGACAGCCGCCGACTTGTCGTTTGCCTTTTTGCGTTTGCTTGAGAGTTATCCGTTTTGCCTTTGCGGTTTCTCGCGACCGAGTGCCGACGTCCTGCAAGACGGCCCCTCAGCGCTTCTTCGCCGCAATAAAACACATCACGCGATTCTCGCCCGCCTGGCGGAGACGCTCGTTCAACCACGCGTTGTCGGCGTCGATTTCCGCGGCGGCTTCGTACGAAGTGCAGGCGTCCTTGAAGGCCTTGAGAGCCTTCATGTTTTCGCCGTCCCGGTCGGAATTCTTGTCGTCGAACGATTTCTCGAGGTGCGCCATCCCCTCGTCGTAGGCCTTGTTCGCCTTGTCCACCAGCGCCTGCACCTTGGGGTTCGAGAATTTCGGCGCCGGCGCGTTCGGATCGACAGGGTTGCCATGGTCGCCGCCCGAGTCCGTGGGATCGACCGGGTTCTTCGGCGGATCGACGGGATTTTTCGGGGGATCCACCGGGTTCTTGGGCGGGTCCACGGGATTCTTCGGCGGGTCTACCGGGTTCTTGGGCGGATCGACGGGGTTCTTCGGCGGGTCCGCTCTCGCCACGACCCCGCCCACCATTTTCGCAAACCGCGACTCCGGATACTTCGCAATCAGCTCGCGCCGCTTCGTCTCCGCCGCGTCCGCATTGCCCTTCTTCAGGAAATACGTGTACAGGCCGTACACCATCCTCGCCTTCGTCTCCGTCGCCGCCTGAAGCACGTTGCGGTCGAGCTTCACCGCGCTCTCAAGCAGGTCCGTCACCCGCTCGTTCAGTTCGTTCTTGATGCAGAACACCGCGAGCTCGTAGTAGTCCAGCCCCATCGGCTTCGGCCCCATCCCCTCCACCTTCGACTGGTATTCCTTCTCCAGCGCCGCGAGAACCTCTGCCTTCGAAAGTTTCTCGACCCGCTGGACCTGGATCGAAGAAAAGTGCGCCAGGATCCCGTTGTCCTTCCGGATCTCGACGTAATCGCTTCCCTCTTTCTCCAGCACCCCCGCGATGATCCCCCCGTTCTCCAGGTACACCGTCGCCCGGTTGTCCACGGGAAGAATGTCCGCCGGGTTCACCTGCTCCACCAGCGACTGGAACAGCGTCGAGTTCTTCTGGAGCACTTCGATTCGGCCGCGATCGTCGGGCCGAAGCGTCCCGGAAAGCGCCTGCAGGAACTTGCGCTTCGCCGCCGCATAATTCGCCGCCCGGTAGAGCCGAGTGCCTTCTTCCACGATCGCGACGAGCGCGGCATCGGTGGATTTGATCTCGGTCGAGTCGGGCGGCTTGACGGGCGTGACCGGCGGCTTGGTGCCGCTGTCAGGGGGTTTCACCGAAGTGCTTGAGTGGCCGTCGTCGGGGGGCTTCGTGCCACTGTCAGGCGGCTTCTGCGACGTCACGCCACCCGTCGATCCCGGCCCCTTGAGCCCATCGACAATCTGCTTCGTATCAACGTGGTTTTGCTGCTGATACTCCCAGACACCCCAGCCGAGACCTCCGCCGACGGCGAGGAGGCACAGGAACAGGAAGAGTCCGAGTCGCATCGTGGGTACTTTACCAAAAGGTTTCGAGCGCATGAAAAAATCGGTCGCCGTCGGCGGTCGGACCTCGCGCCCCGACGTCGGAAAAGCTCGACGTCGGTTCGCGATCCCCGACCGCTCGCCATCGCCCGCCTTTTTCACGCACTCGAGGACAACGACGAGCTGGAATCCCGGCTTGTCGTCAAGTCGTCGGCTTCGGTGAACGTTGTTTTCCCTCTGAGCGTGAAAACAAATCCCTGTGGGCCGGGCGGAGTCGGCCCTCAATTGAAAACCCGTCAACAACAAACACCGGGCCGACGCAGCCTGGACCGCGGGGATTTTTTCTCACGCTCAGATTGGACGCTGTGAACCCGGAATCGTTTCGCAAATCCCGAAGTCCCCGGAAAGCCGATAAACAGGGAACCCCCGCGCTTCCGGTGCGTTGGCATTCCCATGGCCTTTGACCACCCCTGGCTGCTGCTCCTCTCGATCCCCGCGATCGCGGTGGCGGTCTGGCTTCGCCGGAGGCCGGTCCTGCGGTCGCTGGCTGCGCTGGCGGTCGTCGCCGCCGCCGCCGCGCCGCGGTTTGGCCACCCCGGCGCCCCGCCGCGCTGCCGGATCTACGTCCTCGACGCTTCGGCCAGCGTGGGAGGCCCCCGTGAAGCCCTGACGCTGGCAAAGGCGGACGCCCGGGACCTCGGGGAAAAAGACGAGGCCGGCGCAGTCTGGGTCGCGGAACGGGCGCAGGTCGAACTGGCCCCCGGGCCGGCCGCGAGGCTGTTCGCCCTGGGCGTGTCAAGATCCCTCCCGCCCGACGAGGGCACAAAACTGGGTGAAGGGATTGACTCTGCAGCCGCGCTTGTTCCCGACGGGCGTCGCGGAGAAATCGTGATCATTTCGGACGGGCGGGAAATCCCGGCGGGAAGTTCCGGCGCCGTAACCGCCGCTTCGGCCCGCCGCCACGGCATCGCCGTCAGGACCGTCCCCTGCGGATCTTCGCGCCGCGCCGATGCCCGCGTGGACCGGGTCGAAGCGCCGGGCCGGGTCCGCGCCGGGGAGAAGTTCGAGGCGACCGTGACCGTGTCCTCGTCGTTCCCGACCCGTGCCAGGATTTCGATCGGCGCCGATTCGCGCGACGTCGCGCTGGAGGCCGGCGCCCCGGTCCGCGTGGTCTTTCCCCAGCCGGCGGCCACCAAAGGGCTCTCGTGGGTCGTCGCCCGCGTCGAGCCGCTCGACTTCAAGGACGTGGCCCCCGCGAACAACGTGAACGAAACCCCGGTCTTCCTCGACGGGGCGCTTCCCGTGCTCGTCCTCGCCCCGGAACCGGGACGCCCGGCCGAGAAGGCGCTCGCGGCCGACAAGCGATTTTCCCCCGAATGGGCATCCAGGCCCGCCGACCTCGCGCTCTACGCCGCGGTCGTCATCGACGGATTGCCTGCCGACGCCCTCGGCGAAGCGGCGCTCGCGCGGATCGCCGATTACGTCAGCAACGGCGGCGGCCTCCTCCTCCTCGGCGGCTCCGCGGGATTCGGCGCCGGCGGATACGGCGACACGCCGCTCGACCTCGCGAGCCCGGTGAAATCCTCGCCCGAAGAGAATTTCACCCTCGCCGTCCTCCTCGACGCTTCCGGCTCCATGAACGAGGACGCCTCCCCCGGCCGCACCAAGCTCGCCGAGGCTCGCGACGCGCTTCGCAATCTCGTCGGTGCCGCGCGCGCCAACACCTCGTTCGCATTCGTCGCATTCAACGCCGACGCCCGCTGGATCCACCCGCCGACCACCGACCGCGCTTCCCTCCTCCACGCCCTCGAAAAACTCGACGCGGGGGGCTCGACGCAGATCGCCCCGGCGCTCGACAAAGCTCGCGAGGCCGTCGGCGGAAGCGGCAAGCGGCACGTCGTGCTCGTGAGCGACGGGCAGAGCGGCGAGGATGCCGCGACGCTCGTGGCGAAGGCCGAAGGGTTGCGTGCGGCCGGCGCGACGGTCTCCGCGATCGCCGCGGGCGAGGACAGGAACATGCCGCTTCTCGAAAAACTCGCCCCGGGGCGCGTCTACGTGATGGATAACTTTTCCGACCTCGCGCGGCTGCTGCGCGAAGACCTCGCGAAGGAGCAGGGGCTGACGGCGAAAGGCGCGTTCGCGAGCGACGGGAAGCCCGACGTCCTGCAGCTCAACGTGGTCAAGATCAAGGACGAGGCCGAGCCGCTCCTGCTCGCCGGCGGCCGCCCGCTCGCCGCGTTTCGCCGGTTCGGCCGCGGGCGTTCCGTGGCGTTCGCGAGCGCGCTCGACGCGGAGTGGGTCGCAGACCCCGCGCGGTGGGGCGCCGAAATCCCCGGGCTGGTCTCGCGAGTCGCCCGGCCGGACCCGGGCGGCAGCCTTTCTCTCTCGGTGGACGGCGACGATCTCGTCGCCACGTTCACCCCGACGGTGACGAGCGACGAGCCGTCGGTCGAAGCGGAACTGACGCTTCCGGACGACACGACGCGCGAGTTGATCCTGCTCCGAACCGGCCTCGTGCGGTTCGAAGCTCGCCTCCGCGCCCCCGAAACCGGCCGCTTCTCCCTCGCCGCCGGCCCGACCCGCGCCGCCGCTTCCCGCCCCTGGCCCGCCGAATACGCCGCCGCCGGCGCCCGCCCCGACCTGCTGGCGCTTCTCGAAGGCCCCGCCTCGGGCCCGCCGCCGGCCCTGCCGCCGCCGCGCGCCCTCGCTCCCTGGCTCCTCCTCGCCGCCGTGGCCCTCGTTTTGCTTGAGGCTTACCTGGAATCCCGCCCCCCGCGGCAGGCCGCTTCGGGAATTGCTGAAAAAGCCGCGACGCTGGCTTAAGATTGTCCCGTCGGCGACGGAACACGCTCTTCACTCGGAGACTTCCATGCGCATCATCGACCCGCACGTCCACATGTACTCCCGCACCACCGACGACTACCAGCGCATGGCCGCCCACGGCATCAACTGCCTCATCGAGCCCGGATTCTGGCTCGGCTCCGACCGCGAATACGCCGAGTCGTTCTGGGATTACTTCAACCATCTGACGACCTTCGAGCCCGGCCGCGCGAAAAAGTACGGCATCACGCACTACTCGTTCATCGCCGTGAACCCGAAGGAAGCGCGCAACAAGGTCGCGAAGGACGCGGTGAAGGGCATGTACAAGTACCTCGAGCGCGACAACGTCCTCGGCATCGGCGAAATCGGCTTCGACCTGATCACCGACGCCGAGGAAGAAATCATGAAGATGCAGATGGACTACGCCGAGAAGCACAAGCTCCTGATCCTGATCCACACGCCCCACGTCAAGAAACCCCAGGGCACCGAGCGCACCATCAAGGTCATCGAAAAGATGGGCCTCACCACCGAGCGCATCCTCATCGACCACAACACCGAGGAGACGATCGACATGTCCCTCGCCTGCGGCAAGGTCTTCTGCGGCCACACCCTCTACCCCGTCTCCAAAATGTCCCCCGGCCGCATGGTCGCCCTGATCAAGAAACACGGCACCGACCGCATCCTCATGAACAGCGCCGCCGACTGGGGAGTCAGCGACCCGCTCGCCGTCGTCAAGGCCGTGGACCTCATGTGGCAAGAAGGATTCAGCGAAGCGGAGATTTCGAAGGTCGTATGGGACAACCCGCATAAGTTCTTCGGGCAGAGTTCGCATTGGAAGCTGGAGAAATGAAGAAGCGCGCCAAGGCCAAACCTTCCGTTCGCGGTCCCAGGCCGGAGCGCGAGCACCTGAAAGGACGGTCACCTGCCCGGGAAAAGAAGGTTGACCCGGGAATTCTCAGTCTCCGCAAAGTGCTCCTGAAATTCGCCGGGTGCATGAAAGGCCTGCCTCGCGACCTCGCGGACAACCATGACCACTACATTCACGGTCTCCCGAAGAAGTGACGCCACTCTTCGCCGACAGCTGGTAGTTCATGGCCTTGCTCAATGACGGCGATCCGTCGCACGAACGGGTTCTCGAATTTTCGAGCGAACTGACGAGACCAATCGTGACGACCGACTGGGTGCTGGTGGAGACGGGCGACGCCTTCTCGGCGCCCGGCAATCGATCGAAATTCATCGAGTTCGTCCACCTGCTGAAGTCGAATGAAGGATTCTCGATCGTGCGTGCCGGCACAGACCTCGATGCCGGACTTGAACTGTTCGCTCGACGGCCCGACAAATGGTGGTCGTTAACCGACTGCATCTCCTTCCAGGTGATGCGGAGAAGGCGGCTTCAGGACGCGTTGACGGCCGATAAGCATTTCGCTCAGGCAGGGTTCAGGGCGGTGTTCGCACCGTGAAGAGGCAGCGCAAGGAATGCCGCTCGGCTCCCCGGTCCCGGAATCGGAAGCCTGGCCCCCTCGATCCCGAGAGACCGGTTCCTCCCGAGGAGACCTGCCACTGCCGCCGCGTTTTCGGCGTGGTCATTGTCGGCCGGTTGAGCTCCAACCCCTTCGCCTGCCTGAGCTGCCACCTCGAAGTATCGCCCGCGCGGCTAAGGCTTCCCCTGACACTGCAACAAGACCTCAGGGCATGGCGACATCTGCACGACGCCCTCTGGTGGCTGTGGTTGGACAGCGGACAATACGAGCGATGGGCTGCGGAACGACTTGCTGACCCGAAGGGACAGGTCAACCGCGTCGGCATGTCCCTGGCATGCCAGGTCTCTGCGCGAAAGCCGGCGTGGCTCTGGTGGTTCGAGGACAACTCGGTTGACAATTACATGCCACTGGCGGATTGCCCTGTCTGCGAGGGTGGGTTGACGGATCGCCCACGCGGCCGTTCGTGCGATCGCTGCCGGGTCTATCTGGCCAAATAGCAGCCGGGGCCCCCGCGTCGAGGCCCCGGCCAAGGTCCAGCACCTGCGGTCTACGGCCTGGAATCTTCACCCGGGATGTAGACGACCTGCGCGGTGTGCTTTTTCCACTCCTTCCGCTCCGCCGCCCCCAGGCACCGGAACGCTTCCGGCGACATCGCGATCGTCCTGGCGGGAAGCGTCGCAGCGATGTTGACCTCGTTCCCGATCACGTCGAAGCGCCCTTCCACGCCGAACGGGCCGGCGACGACCGTGCCGAAATGGGCCTTGATCACGACGCGCGAGTCCCAGCCCTTCCCCGCCCACCAGGCGTCGATGTTTTGTTTTACGGATTGAAGCGCGGCGACTCCTGCGGCCGCGCGGTCCTCGGGCCACGTCGCGAGGAAGGCGTCGCCCATGAATTTCACGAGGCGGCCGCCCGAGCCGGCGATCTGCGCTTCGGCGAAGCGGTAATACGCGTCCATCAGGTCCGCGAGGGCAGTGTCGGGGGTGCCGCGGGCGTTGTGCTGGAAACGGGTGATGTCCGCGAAAACGATGAGGAGCGGCTGCTCGGAGCGGACGGCGGGCGAAGAGAGAGATTTCGACATGGAAGACCTCCGTGACGTGAACGTGTTTCGCCGATCTGGAAGTCGGCAGGAATGACGGATTGCGCCGGCCCATGCGTCCGGCAGTAGCGGGTAGTTTAAAACGTTTACGTTGTCCTACCAAGGGCGAACGTGGGTTCTGGCGATGGGTTTCCACGAACCTGCGGGGGCGGACAGCGTGAGGGGCGTGGGAAAGGGAGAGGGAAAGGGAATGGGAAAGGGAACGACTTGAGGACCCCGCTGCTCGACGCATGGGCGGGCATCTGATTTACTCTCGGTTCCCGAACACAACCTGGAGCGCGCGATGGGAATCTACAAGGCCTACGACATCCGCGGGATTTACCCGACGGAGATGCACGAAGAAACCGCCGAGCGGATCGGGCACGCGCTCGCTGGCTATCTCCGCACGAAGACGATCGTTGTCGGCCGGGACGCGCGCGAGTCGTCGCCCTCGATGAGCAAGGCGCTCATCAAGGGAATCGCGGACGCGGGGACGAACGTCGTGGACATCGGGATGTGCACGACGCCGA
>JAIOPR010000058.1 GCA_021413805.1 Planctomycetota bacterium | reverse complement strand
GGTGTAGCGGGCGGGAAAGAGCCAGAGCATGAGCGGGATGGCGGCCATGGGGTAGAACTGGACGAGGGCGTAGAGGCGCAGGTCGCCGGTCCCCGTGCCCTCGCCGAGGCGCCAGGCGACGACGCTGGAGACGCCGAGGGCGAGAAAGGGCACGATGAGCATCGCGCCGCTCCGGACGCTGATGCGCTCCATGACCTGCACGCCGAGGACGCCCATGAAGGCGACCGTCATGGGGAGGCGGTCCCAGAAGAGCGTCGAGGTGTCCGGCGCCCAGTGGTAATACGCGGAACCGATGCCGGTGAAGAACACGCCCACGAAGACCACGGTCCATCCCCACCACTCGGCGCGGGTCAGGAACGGCCGCCCGGGGCCGACGCGCTCCGACGGTTTCGCGAGCCACGCCAGCGCCAGCGCGCCGACGACGCAGAACGGCAGGTTCGAGAGGACGTCGCCGAAATTCGGAATGCCGAACAGCGGCCGCCGGTCCGCGAACGCGTGGTACCCCGGGTCCTGGGGAATCGGCTTCGCGAAAAACATCCCGATCCCGGCGGCAAGGCCGAGCCCGCCGATCGGCGCGATGCGATTCCTGAGGGCCCGGGGGGACATGCGCGGAGTTTGGGCGATGAAGCGGCGAGCGGGAAGAAAAGTCGCGGGAGGCGCGGCGTCCCCGCTGTCGTCTATACTCGTCGCCCCACTCGAGGACCAACCATGCGCATCGCTCTCGCCTGCCTTCTCGCCCTGGCCGCTTCCGTCCCCGCCGTTGCCGAAGAGCCGCCCGCATGGCGAGGGCTTCGCGCCGACATCAAGTCATCCGATGCGGTGCTGCGGGTCCGGATCGGCGGAAGGAAGGCCACGACGCCGAAGGAGACGCAGATTTCCGGCGTCGTCGAGCGAGTGTTCAAGGGCGAAGGAACGAAGCCCGGCGAAGAGATCTCGCTTCAGCAGGACACCGCCGCCTGGCAGGACCGCCTGGCCGGGGAGCTCGATTGCCCGGGCGGCCTCACGGCCGACGGAATCCGCTTCTTCGGCAACGTCCCCGCCGCGGGCTCGAGCTGCGTCGTGCTGGCCCGGCGCGTGGAAGAAAAATGGGTGCTCGACGAATGTTGTCTCGTCGAGCCGACCGGCGGGCTGTCGTTCACGAGCGCGGAGCAGGCGAAGGCGTATGGCGAAGAGCGCCGTCGCGCCGCGGCGCTCGCCGACGCGCTGGTTGAACGCCTCGTCGCCATCGCCGGGGCTTCCGACGCTGACGCCGCGGTCGAGTATACCGTCGCGCTCTGCGGGTATTTCGTTCCCGAGGGCACGGGCGACGCCGAGCTAGCCGTCGGCGCGGTCCTCGACGACTGGCGCCGCGTCGCGAAGGCGCTTCCCGCCGAGAACGTGAAAGTGACCGAAGCGCTCGCGAAAGCAGTGGACGGGTGGCTCGTGGAAGACGGGCCAACGACGAATGCGGCGCGCAACCTCGAGCACTGGTTGCTGGGGCGCCTGCCGGAAAGTGAGCGCAAGCGCCTGATGCCGAGGCTAGTGGCGGACTACAAGACCGCGCGCCGGAAAGCGGAGGACCTCCAGAAACGCCTGCGCGACCCGAAGAAGCACGAGGGCAAGGGAGAGCTCGACACGGAAGCCCGCGAAATGATGACCGTCCCCGCCGCGCTGGCCGCGTCCCATGAACGCCTCGTGCGGGCGCTCGACCCGGCGAATCCGCCGCAGGATCTCTCGGCGGACGAGCTGGTGGAGATGGCGGAGAAGTTTGTAGGCTCCGAAAAGAAATAGGCGCGCTCACGCTGTTCACCGAAAAAGGCCGCCCACAGAGGACGCCGAGAAAAAAGGGAGTTCTGTGGCCGTTGCCTTCCTCCGTGTCCTCTCGTTTTTCTCCGCGCCCTCTGCGGGCCGCCGTTGCCCGAAACCCCACCTCCCATGCGATAATCCTCCCCCATGCGCAAGCTGGCCCCCGTCCTCGCCCTCCTCGCTTCCCTCCCCGCCTTCGCCCAGACCGGCGTCGTCGATCGCCCCTTCGACCCCGCAAAAACGGTGGTCCTCATCGTCAACGACGCCGTCCCGGAATCGATCGACATCGGGAAGCATTACTGCGCGATGCGCCACGTCCCCGAGGAGAACATCCTCCACCTCAACGTGACGAGGGAAGAGCAGACGACGTGGCCGGACTTCCGCGAGAAGATCCTCAAGCCCTTCACCGCGTTCCTGGAGAAATTCCCGGAAGCGATCTTCGTCATCCCGACGTACGGCGTGCCGGTCCGGATCGCGAATGAGAAATCGGACAAGAACCCGGAAGCGCAACCATCCGGGCTCGGCAACTCGGCGTGCCTGGACGCCGAACTCGCTCTGGCGCTTCAGCCCGATCACGAGATAGAAGCGTGGATCAACAATCCGCTGTTCAAGAAGGAGCGGCGGATCACGCGGGAGGACAACTGGCTGATGGTGTCGAGGCTCGACGGGCCGACGGCGACCATCGCGAGGGAGCTGGTGGACAAGGCGGTGTATGCGGAGACGTACGGGCCTAAGGGGAAGGCGTGGCTGGACACGCGGGGACTGGCGGAGGACGGCGGGAGTTACGGCTCGACGGACTGCGAAATGCGGCTGTGCCTGCCGACGTGGGACAAGTTCGGGATCGCGCACCAGGACGAGGACACGCAGACGCTGATCGACGTCTCGACGTGCGCCGACGCGATGTTCTACTGGGGGTGGTACGCGGGGACGTACAACGGGACGAAGCCCTACAAATTCAACGTCGGCGCGGTCGGCGCGCACCTGCATTCGTTCAGCGCGGGGACGCTTCGCAGCGACAAGGCGAACTGGGTCGGGCCGCTTCTCGCCCACGGGATCACCTGCACGCTCGGCACGGTCTACGAGCCGTTCACGATCGGCTTCCCCGCGATGCACACGCTCTATGACCGGATGCTGACCGGATACACGTGGGGCGAGGCCGGCGCGATGGCGGCGCGCATCAATTCGTGGATGTGCGTTTACGTCGGCGACCCGCTGTACGCGCCGTGGTCGAAGGGAATGAAGGAAACGCAGGACCGGAATTTCGAGATCGCTTCGAAAGCCTACGACCGCATCGCCGCCTCGATCGACGCGAACGAGCTCGACGCCGCCCAGAAGACCCTCGACGAGCTCGCGAACCTCCCCGTGAAATTCCAGGGCACGCGCGACATGTCCTTTCTCCAGCGCGAAATGGCCTCCCGCCGCCTCGCCCCGGGCACCGGTCCCATCAAGGACCTCCTCGCGGCACTCCTCGAGGGCGGAAGCGGCGCCGACGCGAAGATCAAGCAGGCAGCAATCGAGAAGGCGCTGGCGATCTCGCCCATGAATTTCGAAGCGAACATCGCGTTCGGGAAATTGCTGGAAGAAGCGGGGAAACATGCGCCGGCGATCGCCGCGCTGGAAAACGCGCGGAAGGTCGTGCCCGATGCCATCGAGGCCGCGGAGCCGCTCGGCAAGGCGCTCGCCGCGACAGGGAAATTCAAGGAAGCGATCCCGATCCTCAAGAAGGCCGTCGAGAACGGCGCCGGCGCCGACGCGCTGGAAATGCTCGGCGACTGCTGCCTCAAGGCGGGCGACCCCGCGCAGGCCGTCACCTATCTCTCCGACGCCGTGAAGCGCAACCCGAACGACCGCGGTGCCGCCATGGCCCTCGCGAAAGCCTGCGAATCGGCCCGGGACAACGCCGGGGCGCTCAAGGCGCTTCAGGGCGCCGTCCTCGTCACCCCCGAATCCGCGGAAGACGTGGCCCCGTGGAAACTCGCGTGGAAATCACTTTCCACCGCCGCGGCCCGCGCGAAAGACAAGCCCGAAGCCGACCGCTCCGCGCTCGCGCTGGCCGATCTCGGAAATCCGCTCTTCGAAATTCCCTCGAAAGGCGCCGCCGCAAAAATCGTGAAGCTCATCGAGGACCTCTCGACGCAGGGCAAACCCGTCGCCCTCAAGGCGCCGCCCTCCGACGCCCTCACCGGCGGCCTCCTCCCCCGCCTCGTCGCCGGCAACGCCGGCCCCGACCCCGTCGTCATCCACATCGGCGGCCTCGCCCCGCGCGAGTTCCAGCTCCCCGCCGCCCCCGGCGGCCAGGGCAAGATCTCCACGAAGGAAATCGGGCTCTTCCCCGGCGACGTCGACATCGCGATCGAGGCGCCCAAGGGCAAGGAGAAGCGCCTCGGGACGCTGCATTTTCGCGCGGACCTCGGGAAACGGTACGGGTTCGTCCTCGACGGCGACCTGAACCCGGCGCTTCCGAAGAAAGAGAAGTGATCGCGCCCGTGGAGCCGGCGCCGGATGCCGCGCAGCGGCTCCTCGAGCTCGCCGAGGAACTCGCGCTGGAGGTGCGCCCGGGGCTGAAGCGCGGCTCGCTGACGCTGGACAGCTCGCTTCAGAACGATTTGGGCATCGACAGCCTGGCGCGGGTCGAGCTGCTGCTGCGGATCGAGAAGGCGTTCCGGACGGCGGTGCCGGAGTCGTCGGCGATGGCGGCGGAGACGCTCCGCGATCTGTTGCGGGCGCTGGAGCGCGGCAAGGCGACGGGCGACGGGGCCGCCGAAATGCCGACGGCCTCGGCTTCCGAGCGCCTGCCGGAAATGCCCGACCACGCTTCGACGCTCGTCGAAGTCCTGCAGTGGTACGCGCGTCACCACCCCGGCCGGACGCACATCACGCTGATCGAGGAAGGCGACCACACCCAGACGATTACGTACGGCGATCTCCTGCGCGAAGCGTCCGAAATCGCCGCCGGCCTCCGCGCCCGGGATCTTCAGCCCGCGCAACCCGTGGCGCTCATGCTCCAGACCTGCCGCGAGTATTTCCAGGCGTTCTACGGCGTGTTGCTCGCCGGGGGCGTCCCGGTCCCGCTCTACCCGCCGGCAAAGGCGACGCAGATCGAGGAGCACGTCAAGCGGCAGGCCGGCATCCTGAATTCGTGCCTCGCGCCGCTGATGATCGCGTCGGAGGAGGCGAAGCGCCCCGCCGGGTTGGTGAAATCCCTCGCGCCGACGCTTCGCGACGTCGTCACACCCGCCGAGCTTCGCGTCCCCGGCGCCGCCCCCGACCCGCCACCGATCCGCCCGGGCGACACGGCGCTTCTCCAGTACACCTCCGGCTCGACGGGCGCCCCGAAAGGCGTGACGCTGTCGCACGCAAACCTTCTCGCGAACATCCGGGGGATGCAGCAGGCGTCGGGGATCTGCTCGACCGATGTTTTTGTTTCGTGGCTGCCGCTCTACCACGACATGGGACTCATCGGCGCGTGGCTCGGCTCGCTCTACACCGGGGCGAGGGCCGTCCTCATGTCCCCGATGCTGTTCCTGGCGAGGCCGCCGCGCTGGCTCAAGACGATGTCCCGCGAACGCGGCACCATCACCGCCGCCCCGAATTTCGCCTACGACCTCTGCGCGACCAAGCTCTCCGACCGCGACGTCGAGGGCCTCGACCTCTCCGCCTGGCGCCTCGCGTTCAACGGCGCCGAGGCCGTCCACCCCGACACGCTCGACCGCTTCTGCGAGCGATTTGCGAAGAGCGGGTTCCGCCGCGGATCGATGACCCCGGTCTACGGCCTCGCGGAGAACTGCCTCGGCGTCACCTTTCCACCTCAGAACCGCGGGCCGCGCTTCGACCGGGTCAAGCGCGACGACTTCCTGCGCCGGCGCCACGCCGTCCCCGCCGAGCCCGGCGACCCGGCGGCGCTGACGTTCGTCGGCTGCGGACGCCCCCTCCACAACATGGAAGTCCGCATCGTGGACGAAACCGGCCGCGAAGCCGGCGAGCGCGAGCACGGCCGCCTCGAGTTCCGCGGGCCGTCCTCCACCGGCGGCTACTACCGTAATCCCGAAGCGACGAAGGGGCTCTTCGACGGCACCTGGCTCGACTCCGGCGACCTCGCCTACATCGCCGACGGCGAAGTCTTCCCCGCCGGCCGCGCGAAAGACCTCATTATCAAGGGCGGCCGCAATATCATCCCGACGGAGATCGAGGAAACGGTCACCGCGATTCCCGGCGTTCGGCGCGGATGCGTGGCCGTCGTCGGCGTGCACGACCCGAAGTCCGGTACCGAGCGCGTCGTCGTGATCGCGGAGACCGCGCTGAAAGCCCCCGAAGAGCGGGCGGCGCTCGAAAAGCTGATCTCGGAAGCCGTCGCGCCGCTTCTCGAAGGCCCGCCCGACGAAATCGTTCTCGCTTCCCCGCGCACAGTCCCGAAAACGCCGAGCGGCAAGATCCGCCGCGGCGCCGCCCGCGAACTCTACGAAAAGGGCGCGTTCCACCGCGAGCCGCCGGGCGCCACGGCGCAGTTCTTCCACATCGTCCTCGCCGCCGCCGGCCCCGAAATCCGCCGCTTCGCCGCCGCAACCCGCGCCCGGCTCTACGCCGCCTGGTGCTGGCTCGTGTTCCTCGGCGTCGCGCTCCCCTGCTGGCTCACGACCGTCCTCGGCCCCACGCTCCGTTTCCGCCGCGCCACGATGCGCGCCTGGATGAAACTCGTCTTCCGGCTCTTCGCCATCCCCGTCCGCACCACGCTCGACGCCCTGCCCCCCGACCCGTGCATCCTCGCCCCGAACCACCAGTCCTACGTGGACGCCCTCGTCCTCACGGCCGCGCTGCCGCCGAGGTTCGGGTTTGTGGTGAAGCGCGAGTTGGCGCGGAACCTGGTGCTGGCGCCGCTCCTGAAGCGCCTCGGCGCCGTCTTCGTCGAGCGCTTCGACCCCGAGCAGTCGCTTCAGGACACCGAAGGCGTCGCCGCCGCGATCCGCGCCGGGCGGTCGCTCGTGATCTTCCCCGAAGGCACGTTCCGCCGCGAACCCGGCCTGCTCCCGTTCAAGATGGGCGCGTTTGTCGTCGCGGCGCAGACGGGGACGCCGGTCGTGCCGATCCTCGTCCGCGGCACGCGGGATGTGCTCCGCGACAAGACCTGGGCGCCGCGGCGAAGGGCTGTCAGCGTTGTAGCGAAGGAGGTCATCAATCCGGTGGGGACGGACTGGGGGGCCGCGGTTGTCGTGCGGGACAAGGTGCGGGAAGCGCTCGGGGGATAGCGCCCGCGCTCCGTCCTTACTGCCAAACGGCATCACACGGAGAGCACCGAGCGCACGGAGGGGCACGGAAAAGAGCGACACGTGGTCTGCGCGCTGCAACAGAACAACAAGAATGCGCCCCCGTCTCGCCGTTCTCCGTGCAAAACAAACCAGGCGTGAGGCTCATCGCCCCACGCCCAGTGTCGTCGTTGTCCGCTGTCTGGCCTACTTCGGCGTCGCACCCTTCTCCTCTTCCTTCTTCGGCACGATCTGGTACGTCTGCCCGTCCATGATCAGGATCAGGCTGTCGCCGAGCGCCAGGTATTTGCCAACCTCCGGCTTCGCCGCGAGCAGCTTGAAATACTCGTCGCTCAGGTACTCGACCTTCAGCGTCTCCCCGCCCATCTTGAACTTCTGGTCCATCCAGACGCCGTCCACCATGTAGAAGGTCCGGTTGCCGACCGTGGTCACGCTGTCGCCGCCGCCGTCCAGCTGCTGCTTTTTGCGGTCCTCGAGCTTCCCGCCCTTCCGCTTGAATACCAGCGCGTCCTTTGCCTGGCCCGTCTTCTGCATCTCCTCCAGCTCCTTGCTCGCGTCCACGCCCCGCTCTCCGCCCGGCGCCGCCAGCCCGGCCTTGCCCTCGGCGGCCGCTTCGTTGTGGTCCCGGTCGTCGCCCTTCCAGGCTCCATCCGCAGGCGCCGCAGGGGCTCCCGGCCGACCGCCACCGGCGCCGAAGTTCTCGCGGCGCAGCCGGGCGTTGTCCTCAAGCACCAGCCAGGACGTGTATTTCGTCATCACGCCGAATTCCTTCGCCAGCGCCACGATCTCCTTCTTCAGCTCCGGCTTCTCCCCGTTCACACGGATCCCCTCCATCAGGAACCCGATCTTGCTGATCGCCCAGAGTCGCGGGATCGAATCATGCGAAGCGCCTTCCTTGGGGAAAGCGGCCTCGTACACGAACTCGCGCGGCTTGCCGTTGACCGAGCCCTTGAGCTTGATCGAGCGGCTGCCGTCGCCCTTGAAGCGGCCAAAGACGGCGATCTGCTGGCCCTTGAAAACGTCGGAGAGCTGTTTCGGGTAAACGTCGTAGATCTCGCCGTTCGCGCCGCCCATCTCGAGTTTCATGTCGGAGAGGACGGGCGCGCCGATTTTCTCGTAGAAGCCGGCCATCTTGGTCTCGAGCGATTCCGTCGGCGTGATGTACTCGCGCAACCCCTTGTTCTCGTCCGCGATCCGGTCGAGCAGGTTGACGTTCAGGTCGAACCCGACGCCGAGCGTGAAGATGCGGGCGTTGGCCTTGTTCGCGTCGTGCGTGACCTTGACGAGCTTTTCGGGATCCGTCTCGCCCAGCGTCGGCTCGCCGTCGGTCATGAAGATCACCATGTACGGCCGGGCCGCATCGCCCGGGTTCATGCCCAGCGCCATCGTCATCGCTTCGGAAATGTTCGTGCCGCCGCGCGCCTTCAGCGTGTCGATGAACTCGCGCGCCGACTTGAGATTCTCCGCGTTCACCTCGACCGGCCCGTCTTTCCACTTCGTCGCTTCCGTGGAGAAACGGATCACATTGAAGCGGTCGCCCGGGTTCAGCGTCTCGAGGCCGGCCTTGAGCGCCTTCTTCGCCTGCGGCATCCGGTCTTCCTCGGCCATCGACATGGACGTGTCGATCACGAAGCAGACGTCGAGCTTCACCAGCTCCGCGTCCGACGCCTCGGCC
>JAIOPR010000032.1 GCA_021413805.1 Planctomycetota bacterium | reverse complement strand
ACCTAAACGACCAACTACAGATCTTCCACATATACCTCGGCCTCGGCGGCGTCCTCACCATCATTGGCGTCCTGCTTCTTTCGGCGAAGAGCTTCATGGCCGCCCGCATGGAAGGAAGCACCCGCTGGCTCCGCCGTGCGGCGGTTGCTTCCAGCGCGCTGATCGTCGTGGTCGGCGTGCTGCTCACGCTCCAGGCCATCCGCGGCCTGCGCAGCTAAAAAAAGAGGGCCCGCGTCGCCGCGAGCCCTCTTGAGTCGTCAGGCCACCACCCGAACCCTGCTAGTTCGCCGCCCGCTTGCTCAGGGTCAGGATGTTTCCGCCCTTCGGGTGCGCTTTCAGGTCGAACACGTCCATCGCCTGCCGCGTCACGCTGAACACCGACTTGCCGCCGGCGTCGTGCATGTCCGCCTCGATTTTCTTGCCGTAGTCGCTGAACTTGATGGAGACCTCGTTGTCGCTGGCGACCATCAGGACCTGGTAGGTCGCCTGCTCGTTCGAGCCGTACGCCTTGTCGCAGATCGTGGACGCGGATTCCCGGACGCTCGCTTCCATTGACTTCGCCAGGCCGTCATTGAACCCGGCGCGCTTGGCGAGCAGCCCCGCCATCGTGACCAGTCCTTCGGTGCACTCGGGCGAGCATGTCAGCGTCATCTGGATCGGTGTGAGGCGGCGGCGCGGCAGGAAGTTCGCCTTGCCGTCCCGGGTGTAGGTGAAGATCGCGCTGCACCGCGGG
Organism: Planctomycetota bacterium; assembly: GCA_021413805.1. Classification (GTDB taxonomy): domain Bacteria; phylum Planctomycetota; class MHYJ01; order WSZJ01; family WSZJ01; genus WSZJ01. The sequence goes on along the minus strand of JAIOPR010000032.1, from coordinate 11,979 downwards.
CACTTGTAGTTGCCCGGTTCGGGGACGATGAGGGTGGCTTTGCACGAAGCGCACTCGAGCTGCTGCCCGGAAACGGCAACTTCTTCGCCCTGCGGGAGCGGCGCGAAGGACTGGGTTGTTGCGGGCACCTTGCTGAGGGTGGCCGGGGCGGGCTGGGACGGAGGCGGCGGGGCTGCGGCTGCTGCGACGCTGACGGGCGTTGCGGCGGGCTCAGCGGCCTGCTTGCTCGCACCCGTCATGGCGGACACGGCGTCATTCCGGTTGCCGAAAATCTTGAAGAACGCGTTCAGCCCGAGCATGTCGAACACGACCTTGACCTTCGGGTGCAGCTTCACCAGCGCGATGCCGCCGCCACGGGGGTCGAGCGAGTCCGCGAGATTCACGAGGAACCCCAGGCCCGTCGAGTTCACGTACTTGATCGCTTCCATGTCGAGGATGAACTTGGTGACGCCATCGTCCTTGATCTTGTTCATCTGCTCCTGGAAGCTCGGCACCGTCTTGGCGTCGATCGAACCTGCCAGGACGACCACGGCGGTCTGAGCATTGCTCTTCTGTACATCCCAGGTGAGATCCGGCATTCAGCCTCCGTTTGTCGGACGCCAGGGAGCAGATTCAGGCGGGTCGGGGGGCGCGCCCCGTCCCATTCCAGCGCCGTCCGCACGCCCCGCAACGAACGCGGCATGGCACGGCGCCGGAAGAATGCTAGCAGCGCGTTCTACCCCGGGTCAACTGCTACGCGCCCGGCATCGGAATCTCTTTCACTCTTCCCTTCGCGCCGATTTGAATTGGAAGCGCGGCGGCGCCCCCCTATAATTGACCCCTCAACCCAAGACCACCACCGGAGACGCGCATGGCAGGCGAAGACCTTCAGCGGGTTGGCGAAATTCTGATCGAGGAGGGGTCTGTCCTCGCGGAAGACATCGCGCGCGCCGCGGACGAGCGGAAAGGCTCGCCGGTCCTCGCGGCGCTTCAAGGCGCGGGCGCCCCCGCCCGGCCGGAGCTCGCCCGCTTCCTTGCGGCCACCTACCAGATTCCGCACGTATCGATCGGCGGGATCAACATCGCCGCGGACATCATCGCGTGCATGCCCAAGGAACTCGCCGAGAAGCACGAGATCGTGCCCGTCGAGAAGGCCGCCGGGATCCTCTTCATTGCAAAATCGAATTTCTTCAATCGGGCCGCAGTCGTGGATGTGAGGAAAGCGACGGGGCTGAAGGTCAAGGTGGTGGTGGCGCCCGAGGCTGAGGTCCAGGCGGCGCTCAAGAAATATTACGGGATCAGCGTGGGCGGCGGCGTGGAAGTCGCGGCGCCGGTCGGGAATCTTCCGCCGGAACTGGTGCGCAGCACCGGAAACACGAAACGGTACACGGCTCCCCCCGGGCGGACGGCGGCGCTGGCGCCGACGGACCGCATCTCCATGCTGTTCACCGAGGACTGGACGCCGGGCAAGCGCAACGGGCAGGCTCCCTCGGGACCTGTCAAGGCGGTGCCGATTTCCACCGAGGATTTCCAGGTCGCCGAGCGAGCGCTTCGCATCGACCATATCCGGGCCTGGGAACGGCAGTTCACGGGCGCGGACCCGATTCCGGCGATGCGGATGTCGAAGTAGCGCTGGGAGGCGGGCATGCCGGCATTTTCGACCGGGACGAAGCTTGCCGCCTGCTCGGGATTCCTGTTCCCCGGCGCGGGACACGTCGTGGTCGGTCGCATCTCCCGCGGCGTCTGGCTTTTCGCCTGGTTCGCCTTCTTCGCGAACGCCGCCGCCGTGGCCCCGATTTTCGCCGCGCTCGGGGCGCGGGTCAGCCCGATCGGGTGCGCCGTCGCGGCGGGCGTGATCTGGCTCTATGCGGCGCTCGACCTGCTGCGGATCCTGATCTGGCGCCACCGCAAGGCGCTGGAAGAAAAGAAGCGGGAGAAGTTCCTGAGCGCTTTCGGGTATTACCTGCGCGGCGAGTATTCGAGGGCGAGGGCGAAATTGCGGGCGGTCCTGAAGCTCGATCGCGACGATCCGGACGCACATTTCCACATGGCGATGACCTACAAACGGGACGGGATGCCGCGGCTGGCGAAAAAGCACTTCCGCAAGTCGCTGGTGCTGGACCCGTGGCGCAAGTGGCAGGAAGAGGTCAAACGGGAGTTGCGGGACGCGTGAAGCGAGGGACGGATGAGCGACGAACGGGACATTGATGGGGGGGCACCGCGGGAGTACTGCGGGCTGTTCGGCATTTACGGGCATCCTGAAGCGGTGCACAAGACGTACTACGGGCTGTATTCGCTTCAGCATCGCGGGCAGGAAAGCGCGGGGATCTGCTCGACGAACGGGTCGAATCTGCTGGCGCACCGGTCGATGGGGCAGGTCGGCGAGATTTTCACGTCGGACGTTCTCGACTCGCTGAAGAACCCGGTGGCGATCGGGCACGTGAGGTACAGCACGACGGGATCGAGTTCGATCCAGAATGCGCAGCCGCTGCTGTTCAATTATGCGGCGGGGCCGCTGGCGATTGCGCACAACGGGAACCTGGTGAACAACGGGCAGCTGCGGAGGGAGTTCGAGGCGCGCGGGTCGATTTTCCAGACGACGACGGACAGCGAGACGATCATGCACCTGCTCGCGCAGCCGTGGGACGGGCCGGAGGACGAGCGGTACATCCGGGCGCTCCGGCAATTGCGCGGCGCCTTTTCGCTTCTGATCCTGACGCAGAAGAAAATGTACGCGATCCGCGACCGGCACGCGTTCCGGCCGCTCTGCATCGGTTCACTGGACGGGACACCGGTCGTCGCGAGCGAATCGTGCGCGCTGGACATCGTCGGGGCGAAGTACGTGCGCGACGTGAAAGCCGGGGAGGTCGTGGAGTTCTCGGAGAAGGGCGAGCGGTCGTTCTTCTTCCCCGAGAAGCCGGAGACGCCGGCCCACTGCATCTTCGAGCACGTCTATTTCGCGCGGCCCGATTCGCGCGTGTTCGGCGAAAACGTCCATGGCGTCCGGATGAAACTGGGGCGGGCCCTTGCGAAGGAGCACCCCGTCACCGCCGACATCGTGGTGCCGATCCCCGACAGCGGCAACGACGCCGCCCTCGGGTTCTCGCACGCTTCCGGGATCCCCCTCGACTACGGGTTCGTCCGCAACCACTACGTCGGCCGCACCTTCATCCAGCCCACGCAGGGCGCCCGCATCTCCGGCGTCGGGCTGAAGCTCAACGTCATCGCGGAGGTCGTGAAGGACAAGCGCGTCGTCATCGTGGACGACTCCGTCATCCGCGGCACCACCAGTCGCGGCCGCGTCCGGCTCCTCCGCCAGGCCGGCGCGAAGGAAATCCACATGCGCATCTCCTGCCCTCCCATCGCACACCCCTGCTTCTACGGGATCGACTTCCCGAGCCCGGAAGAACTGATCGCTTCGAGATTGAACGTGGAGGAAATCCGGCGGCACCTCGACCTGGATTCGCTGGGATTTCTTTCGCTCGAAGGGCTGCTCTCGTCGGTTTCGGAGCCGAAGGAGAATTACTGCACGGCGTGTTATGACGGGAGGTACAGGGTGCCGGTGACGGAGAAGTTTGAAAAAATGCAGCATGAGAGGGGATGACACGGAACGTCTGAATTTTCAGTTTTGAATTTTCAATGATCCATTTTCAATCAAGGGCGTCCGCGGCGATGTCCTTGAATTGAAAATTGGAAATTGAGAATTCAAAATTGAAAATTCGTACCTTTTTTCCGTTCCTCACCTTCCTCCCGGCCTTCCCCTGTCCCCCGCGCCTTTCTTCCAGGAGAGCCCGCTTCATGTCGCGTATGACCTACAAGGACGCCGGCGTCGATACCGTCGCGAAGGACCGCTTCATCGACAAGCTGTTCGGCATGATGCGCCGGACTTACAACCCGCGAGTCATTGAGAACGACTGGGGCTACGCGGGATTCTTCGCGCTCAACGGGGGCGCGAGCCTGTTCAAGAAGCAGTACAAGGACCCGGTGCTGGTCGGGTGCGCGGACGGGGTGGGGACGAAGCTGAAGATCGCGCAGAAGATGGGGAAGCACGACACGGTGGGGATCGACCTGGTGGCGATGTGCGTGAACGACATGATTGTGTCGGGGGCCGAGCCCCTGTTCTTCCTGGACTACATCGCGGTCGGGCCGCTGGACGAGGTCATGATGCTGGACGTGATGAAGGGGCTGGTGCGCGGCTGCGAAATGGCGGATTGCGCGCTGCTGGGCGGCGAGACGGCGCAGCACCCGGGCCAGTATGGCGCCGGCGAGTACGAGATGGGCGGCTTCTGCACCGGCGTCGTGGACCGCGAGCGCATCATCGACGGGAAATCGGTACAGGTCGGCGATACCGTCATCGGCGTCGCTTCCAGCGGCCTCCACTCGAACGGCTACACGCTCGTCCGCAAGATCCTGTTCGAGCAGGCAGGGCTGAAACTCACGGACAAGATCGAAGGCCTGCGCGGGACGCTGGGGGAAGAGCTTCTGACGCCGACGCGCATTTACGTCCGGCCGATGAAACACGTCCTTGCGCCGTACCGGACGAAAAAGGTCGTGAAAGCGATCGCGCACATCACGGGCGGCGGCATCGTGGAAAATGTGCCGCGCGTCCTCCCGCCGGACGTGGACGTCGAGATCAGGATCGGCGCCATTCCCGTCCCGCCCATCTTCAAGTTTGTGCAGGAAAAGGGCGGCATCCCGGACGGGGAAATGGTCCGCGTCTTCAACATGGGCCTCGGCCTGGTGGTCATCGTGGACCCGTATTACGCGAAGGCCGTCGTGCGGCGGTTTCAGGAGGCGGGAGAGGTTGCGACGATTGTCGGGACGGTTACGAAGGGAAAGCGAGAGGTGAATGTGAAGTGGGTGTAGAGGTGCCGGGAGCGATTCCCGCTCCCACCCCCGACACCTTTCGGTTAGCATGCGGACTTGCCCGGCCTGCCCGTCGGCCGACAAACCGGATTCCCGGGGGGATCAACGCGGAAACAGGGCGCCCCAGGCGCCCCGCAACGCGACTCGGAGGTAACGCCTTGAAGAAACTGTCCGCATTTCTGCTCGCAGGTCTCGCCGCCGGTTGCGCCACTTCCAGCGACGTCACGAAAATCGATTCGCGCCTCGGCGCCGTCGAGGACCGCCAGGTGGCCTCCGACAAGGCCGTCAACGGCGCAATCCAGCACATGGAACAGATCGACCGCGACATCAAGTTCGTGCTGCTGCGCGTCGGCGACATCCAGAAGAAGATCGACGCGCTCTCCCCTCCGTCGAAGCCGATCAGCTCCGACGAGGCGCAGGACTTCCTGAACGGAAGCGCCATGGACCCGAAAGTCCGTGCGAACCTGGAAGCGTTCCTCAAGGCGTTGAAAGACATGCCCCAGGACCGCCTGATGGAAGCCGCGATCCAGCTTCCCGCCGAGAACCTCATCCCGCAGCTCATGGTCCGCGTTCGCGATCCGCAAAACCCGGTGCGCGCCAACGCGCTCTATGTCGTCTGCCACTGGAAATCCTCCGAAGCAGCGCCCCTCCTCGAGCCGTACCTGAGCGACGGGAGCCTCCGGGGCGAGATTCTCAAGATCTTCAGCGGGTTCGAGCCGAGCGACGCGGTCCGCCAGGCGCTTCTCAAGCACGCCAACGAAGGAACCGAAGCGTGGCGGGTGATGCTCGGGGACGCACTCGCCAAGGCGGAATGCCGGGATGGCATCAAGACGCTGATCGCGTTTCTCTACAGCGACGAAGCGACGATCCGGTCGATTGCGATCGAAGGCCTGAAGTCCGCGACCGGCTTCGACCTCGGGTACAAGATGTACGCCGGCCCCGTCGAACGGCGCGCTTCCGCCGAGAAATGGGAAGCCTGGTGGAAAGTGAACGAGGGGCAGTTTGCGTTCCCCAAGCGATAGCGTCAGGGTCCGGATCCTTTCGCGGCCCGGGTGTCATCTCTGCGACGAGATGAAAGGGGCCGCGGAGGTGTTCCTGATGTGGTACGGGTTCGAGATCGAGGTGGTGAACGTGATGGACGACGAGGCGCTGAAGCGGGAGTACGCCGAATCGGTGCCGGTGGCGTTCATCGACGGGAAACTGGCGTGCAAGCACCGGATGGATCCGGCGCGGTTCGCCAGGCTGCTGGAAGAATCGGGAGCCGGGAGGCCGCGTGAGTGACGAAGGGCTTGTTTCGGGACAATCGGCCCCGGCTTCGGCGGGGCTGCCGGGTGCGCCGCAGGCGGAGGGCGCGCGCGTCGAGCCGGTCGTTCACTATTCTTACCTCGGCCTGGCGATGCTTCTGTTCGGCACGATCGCGGGCGGAAGCCTCTATCACGTCAGCGCGCTGGCTTCGCGTCTCGAGGTTGCAAAGAAGGAGCTTCCGGCCCTTTCCGTGCCGCTCTTCAACGTGATCAGCCGTCTCGGCTGGCTGGTTTTTCTGCCGCTGGGGGCGTTCGTCCTGCTGGAGGTCGTGATGCCGCGGAAACTCACGAAGCTCTGGCTCGCGTCCACGCTGCTGCTCCTGCTGGTCGGGGTGTACGTCGCGATCGCGCTCTGGCTCGCGGCCCGGGGGCCGGTCGCCGCGTGAGCCCTCGCCCGATCGCCATTGAAGTTTCGAGAATCCTGGCGGACTCGAACACGCGGCTCATCGTGCTGCGCGGGACGATCGACCAGACAGCGACGCCGTACGTGCAGGAGGCGCTGGAAAAGCTGCGGCGCGAGGGCGTCACGGGGTTCATCGTGGACATGGAGGAAGTCGAGTACCTTTCTTCCACCGGGCTCGGCGTGCTCGTCGGGGTGGCGGACGATGTCGAGCCCCTCGGCGGCCACGTGGCGCTCGTCCGGGTCGCACCGCGGGTCCAGGCGGTTTTCGACACGCTGGGGCTCAACGAGTTTTTCAAGCGGTTCAAGACGCGGGACGAAGCGACGCGTTCGTTCAAGAAGAGCGACCTGGAGGCGCCAGCCCCGGCCGCGCCCCCGACGACGGCATCCCCCGAACCGGAAGTCCGGCGCGCGACGCGCCCTTCGGCACGCCCCCTGACTCCCCTTCCAAAGGAATCCCCTATGCGCGACCCGGCGCCGGGCGGGACGTCCACAGACTGGGTGAGCCCGTTGACCCAGCGGTACGCGGGGCGGCGGATCGTCGAGTTGTTCGGGGACCGGAAGCGGTTCACGACGTGGCGCGAGCTGTGGATTGCGCTGGCGGAAGCGGAAATGGAACTGGGGCTGCCGATCACCGCGGGCCAGATTGCCGAAATGCGCGGCGCCCGCGACAAGGTCGATGCACGCCGGGCCTCGGAGATCGAGCGCGAGACGCGCCACGACGTGATGGCCCACATCCGGCACTTCGGCGAGCAGGCGCCGGGCGCCGCCGGGATCATTCACCTCGGCGCGACGAGCATGTTCGTCGTGGACAACACGGACCTGATTGTGATGCGGGAAGCGCTGTCGCTCCTGATCCCGAAGGTGGCGAGGGCCTGCCGGGCGCTGGCGGAATTCGCGAAGAAGTGGCGCGACACGCCGTGCCTGGGGTTCACGCACTTCCAGCCGGCGCAGGTGACGACGGTCGGGCGGCGGGCGTGTCTCTGGCTGCAGGATCTGCTGATCGACCTGAAGGAGCTGCAGGCGCGGCGGGATTCGCTGAGGTTCCTCGGGGTGAAAGGCGCGATCGGGACGCAGGCGTCGTTCCTGGCGCTGTTTGATGGCGACTCGAAGAAGGTGGAAGAGCTGGACCGGCGGCTGACCCGGAAGATGGGTTTCGAATCCGCGTTCCGCGTCACGGGACAGACGTACACCCGCAAAGTGGACGCGCAGGTCATGGCCGCCCTCTCCGGCGTCGCCCAGAGCGCCGCGAAATTCTCCAACGACATCCGCCTCTCTCAGTCGCGCGGCGAAATGCAGGAGCCCTTCGGCAAGGGCCAGGTCGGCTCGAGCGCGATGGCATACAAGCAGAACCCGGCGAAGAGCGAGCGGATCGCGGGGCTCGCGCGCTTCGTGATCTCGCTCGAGGCGAACATGCCGCTCACCGCCGCGGCGCAATGGTTCGAGCGCACGCTCGACGATTCCGCGAACAAGCGACTCAGCGTCCCCGAGGCTTTCCTCGGCGCCGACGCGATTCTCAACCTGGTCATCAGCGTCGCCGAAGGGCTCGTCGTCCATCCCAAGGTCATCGACAACTTCCTCCGCAACGAGCTCCCTTTCATGGCCACCGAGGATCTGCTCATGGCCGCCGTGAAAGCCGGTGGCGACCGGCAGAAGCTTCACGAGATCATCCGGGAAGCCTCCGTCGCGGCCGTGGCGCAGGTCCGTGAAGAAGGCAAGCCGAACGACCTGTTCGAGCGCCTCGTCGCGGACCCGGCGTTCGCGTCCGTGAAAACCCGCGCGGCGGAACTGCTCAACGCGAAACGCTACGTCGGCCGCGCGCCGGAGCAGGTGGATCTGTTCCTTGCCGAGGAAGTCGAGCCGGCGCTGAAGGGGCTGGAGCTGGCGAGCGGGGACGACCTCGAAGTACGCGTGTAGCCCGCTCTCGCGCCGCACGGGCCGGCGTCGCGAGCCGTAGGGCGAATGTTTCTCCCGCTCGGAAGCCGATACTAAATTACACTTTACATTTTATAAGTCACATTATGTAAATCCGCCCGCCCGTGACCCTTTTTATGCCGTACCATTTCAGAGACGTCCCTTCTTTACCCCGGAGGCCAGACCGCCATGGACAGCTCGACCAAACGCACCCGCGCTCCTGAAACCGCCGACCCCGCTCCCGACCCGGTGCCGGCTCCCGCCCCCGCGGCCCCCCCTTCCTCCGGCCCCCGAAAACTCTTCAAGATCGGCGAAGTCATGCAGTACACCGGCCTCACCCGCCAGACCGTCCACAACTACACCATGCTCGGCCTCATTCACCCCGCCGGGACGACCGACTCCGGCCACCGGCTTTACGACGAAGCGGTGTTCAAGGTGGTGGAGTGGATCAAGATGCTGAAGGCGCACCACCAGCTCCTGGAGGTCAAGGAGATGATGACGAAGAAGTTCCCCGAGTACTACGGCGCGAAGCCCTGAGATGGCCTCCCCCGCCGACGCTGCGCCCACCCTTTCGCGACTCGCCGCCCAGTGGCGCATCGCCCTGTTCGTCGCGGCGATGGCCTCCCTTCCTGTGCTCTGGGTCCTGGCCGGCGGCGGACTGGGTCTCGCCGCCGATCGCGCCGAGCTGGACCGGGCGCGCCGCGCGCTGGAAACGGGAAATCCCAGGGAAGCGCGGGCGCGGGCGGAAGGCGTGATCGCGCGGCGTCCCACGGGCGCCGATTCCGCGGTGGAACTTCGCACGCTTGTGGGCAACGCCTCCATCGTCGCCGCCGACGCGCGACTGCGGGAATCCGAAACGGCGCAGTCGCCGGCGGCCAGCGACCTTGTTTTCGCGGCCTGGCGTGCGGCGCAGGGCGAGGAACTCGGCGCGGACGCGGCGGAATCGCGGCGGCTGCGGCTGCGGGCGGCGCGCCGGCTGCTCGAACTGGGGAGTGTTGACGAAGCGATCTCGGAGATGGAACGGCTCGAATCCGCGCACGAACTGGGCGCCGAAGGCCGTCGCGACCTGGCGCTCGCCCTCGCTTCCGGAGAAAAAACGGACCAGGAACGCGCCCTGGCTCTCGCGCAAAAACTCCTGGCCGAGGCACCGGGCGCCCGCGAGAAGGCGCTCGCGACGCACACCCTGGGCCGGGTCCTCGTCCGTGTCGGCCGCCGGGCGGAAGCGGAGCCGACTTTCGCCGCCGCAGCCGCGGATCTCAAGGCGGTCGCGCTGGATCGCGACGCGGCCGAAGCGCGCCTGGACCGTGGCACCGTGCTGCTGGCGCTTGGCCGGCCAGCCGAGGCCTCGGTGATCCTCCGCGCCATCCTGCTCGACTCGCTCTCCAACGAGACGCGAGGCCGCGCCGGGATCGCCCTGCTCGAAGCGGACGCGATGGCGGACGACCCCGTCTTCTCTGCGGACCTCGCGGAGCTGCGCAACCTGCCGGCTCCGCCGGAGGTGCTTTTCGCGGCGCGCGCCGGAGTGGCCCGGCAGCGAGTGGAGGCCGGCCGCCGGGCGGATGCGTCCGCGGCCTACGCAGCGGCATTCGAACACCTGGGGCCACGAGCCTTCCCCGCGCCCCTCGTCCACGCGAACGTCGTCCTGGACGACCTGCAGAACCTCTTCCGATATGGCCCCGACCCGAACGACCTGATGGCCCTGGGGCGCGCGGCGGAAGGCCTCGCGCTGTCGCTCCGGGACAACGAAGCGGCCCTGGAACTCGCGGCGGAGATCGTGGCGCGGCGCGCGGAGCTGGCCGACGAGCGCGCGAGGACCGCGGAGCAGGCCGGGGCGCCCGCCGGGGATGTGGTGCTGGAAGCGCGTGCCCTTCACGGCCGTTCCGCACAACTTCGCCTCGAGGCGGCCGACGGCACGCGCGTGCTCAAGTCCCACTCCGCAGAAAACCGGGTCCTCGGCGCCCGCGAGCTCTTCCGCGGCGGTTTCCACGAGAGCGCCGTGAAAATTCTGCGCCGGCTCGCGAACGAATTCGACGTGGCGGACGACCGTTCGGCGGAAGCGCGCTGGATGGCGTCGCGGTCGCTCCAGGAGCTGGGGCGCCACGAGGAGGCGGCGGCGGAGCTGGAGCGGTTCCTCGCGGACCACCGCAATGCACCGCGCTGGGCGCACGACGCGTTCGTGGCGCTGGCGAGGTCGCAGGAAGCGCTGGGGCGCCTGGAGGCGGCGGAGCGGACCCTCTCCGATTTCCTTTTTCACTACGACAACGTCACGCCGGAATCCCCGCGCTGGCGTGACGGGCTGTTCCGCCTCGGCATCGTCCAGTCGAAGATGGCGGCGGACCTGCGGGCGGCAGGGCGCGACTCCGACGCCGCAGACCGCGCCGCGGAAGCCGAACGCAACCTGGCGGAGGCGGTGAAGCGCTTCCCCGCGGCGTGGGACCAGCGGTTTGAAGCGGAGATGGCGCTGGGGCGGCTGGCGATGGCACGGCGCGACTGGGAACGTGCGGCGGCGCGGCTGCGTTCGGCGCTGGCGTTGCCGGGGCGTGAAAAGGGAGCGGAGAGCGAGGCGGCAGCGCGGAGGGTGTCGCTTCTGCTGGGCGAATCTCTCTGGCAGCTGGGGGAAACCGCGGCGGCGCTTGAGGCGTTCGGTCAGGCGTGGGCGACAACCGGCGGGGCGGAGACGGCGGTCGCGCTTGCGCGGATGGCGGACTGCCACGAGCGGCTGGGGGATGCGAAGCAGGCGGCCCGGTTCCGGGAGCGCGCGAAGACGGCGTTCGAGGCGTGGAGGGCGTCGTCGGGGGGCGGGCGGGCGGGCGACGCCACTGAGCGGCTGCTCGAGCGCCTCGTGGCGGGACGATGAGCGCCGAACGCGCCGCGAAACTGGCCGAACAGCTCCGGGCGCGCCGCGCCTGGTACGAGCGCCTCGCCGAACTGGCGCGCGAGCAGGTCGTCCTGATCGGCGGCGACGGAGAAGGACTCGCCGAGCTCGTCGAGCGCAAGCGCGCCGTCATGGCGGAACTTGAACGCCTCGCCGCCGGCGCGCCGGGACTGCGCGAGGAATGGGAAGCGATCCGGCCGGGCCTCTCCCCCGCCCAGTCCGCGCCCGTCGAGGCGGAGCTCGCAGCGGTGTCGAAGGTGCTCGAGCAGGTCGTGAAGTCGGAGGAGGAAGCGCGGCGGCTGGCCGAAGGAGAACGCGCTTCGGTTTCTTCCGAAATGAAGGCCACCAACGAAGCCCGGCGCGCCGCAGCGGCGTACGGCAAGCCGTCCAACCCCGCCGGCCCGCGATTCGTGGACCGAAGTGAGTAGCGCCGAATCGATCCCCGACGTCGCGACGCTGATGGAGCTCATGCGCTCCTTCAACGAGGCCTCCGACCGCCTTCAGCGTTCGCACGACGCCCTCCAGGGCCGCGTCGCCGAACTGTCGCGCGAACTCGAGGAGAAAAACCGCGAGCTCGCCCGCAAGAACCGCCTCGCCCTCATCGGCGAAATGGCCGCGTGCCTCGCGCACGAGATCCGCAA
>JAIOPR010000028.1 GCA_021413805.1 Planctomycetota bacterium | reverse complement strand
ACACGAAGACCAGGCGCCCGCGGTGCTCAACCAGCCGCGTCTCGCTCAGCACCGCCACCCCCTGGTGCACCAGCCGCGACACGCACACGAACGATTTCCGGCCCAGGTACGTCTCCTCCTTCGCCTCCACGCACGTGGACGACGCTGTTCGGTCGCGGCGAAGCGCTTCCCATTGATCGGCCTTCTCCCGGGCCGTTCCGTCCATGAGGCCGAAGGCGAGGTTTTCGAAACGGTCGCGGGGATTCTTGAGGGCGCGGGCCTCGCCGCGGTCGGTGGCTTTCCAGCCGCTGGGGGATTTGAGCGTGACGCCGGACTTCTCGGGGGACCAGGTCTCCGGCGGGAGATCCGCCGTCGCGGCGGGCTCGCGGAATTCCACCTTGACGGAGTTCACGGCTTCCTCGAGAAGGGCGCCGAACTCGCGGGCGGTGGCCTCGCGCGGGGCCCAGCTGACGACGACGAGACGGTCGCCGGCGTCGATCGCGACGAGGTGAGTCGGGGCTTCGCCCTGGCGCGCCGTGAGGTCGGCCCTCCAGGCGGAGTGCCCGTTGCGGTTGGCGTTGTCCACCGTCACGGCGGCCAGCCCGCGGGCGCCCTGCAAGCCCTCCATGATCCGCCGGTACGTCGTCAGGTCGAGGTCGCCGATGACCTCCACCTGGATTCCCATCGGCTCGTCCTGCCCGCCCGCTCGCACGACGCGGGACGCCATGATGACGCGCTGGCCGTCCGGCCCGTCGGACGACATCGTCACGCACCCCTCCGGCGGCTGGATCGAAATCCCCTCGGGCGCGTACTCCTTGCGGTCGCCCAGCTTGGTCGGGTTTGCGAGGTCGGCACTGGAGGGCTGGGCCGAAGCGGCGGCCGCGAGGGCGAGCAGGAGCGCGGCGGCTTTCATCGCGAAACCTCCGCGGCAAGCCGGCGGGACATCGCGTCGGCCGCGGCTTCGAGCGCCGCCGCATCCACGCCCCCCGCGCCCTGGTAAAGCCTCCCCCGCCCGCCCCCACGCACCCCGGCGGCCAGCGCCGCTTCCTTGAAGGCCGCCCCCGGGTCGAGCGCGACGGCCGCGCCGCAACCGGCGACGAGCGCGCCCTTTCCCGTGAGCACGAACACGGCGTCAGGGAATTCGCTGAGCGATTTCGTGAGGACGAGAAGCGCCGGGACGTCACGGCCGGGGAATGAAGCGCGGACGAGGCGGGCCTTGCCCGCAGGCTGGGCCTTTGCGAGCAGCTCGGCCGATTCGCCGGCGGCCGCTCTCTCGCGCAGCACGCCGAGTTCCCGGTTCGCGGCCCGCAGGTCTTCGCGCGCCCGCCCGGCCGCGGCCGCCGCTTCCAGCGCCCCCGTCCCGAGCGCCGCCCCCGCCGCCTCGAGCACCCGTGCCCGCTCGCGCGCGTCGCGAAGCGCCCTTCCGCCGCACACGAACGTGAGGCGGACCTTGCCCTTGGATTTTTCCCAGCCGAGGATGCGGATCTGGCTGATGTCGCCGGTGCGGGAAGGGTGGGTGCCGCCGCAGGCGCAGCGGTCGAAGTCGCGGACGGTGACGACGCGGACGCGATCGATGCCGTCGGGGAGTTTGCGGAGGCCGAGGGTCTTTGCCTCGTCGAGCGTGTGCCAGGTGACCTCGACCGGGCGGTTTTCGCGGACGACGAGATTGGCGAGGTCCTCGGCCCGGTCGGCTTCCCCCGCGGTCAGGTCGCGCACATCCAGGTCAATCGTGGAACTCTCCGGGCCGAGGTGGAACGAAACCGTCTCGGCACCGCAGGATTCGATGAACGCCCGCGAGAGCAGGTGCTGCCCGTGGTGCTGCTCCAGGTGGTCCCGCCGGCGCCCGCCGTCAACGACGCCCTCAATCTCGCCCTCGGGCACTTCCCCATCCACCGCGTGGACGACGTTCTCCCCCTCCGCCTCGACGCCGGTCACGCGCACGCCGCCGAGCGTCCCGGTGTCGTGGGGCTGCCCGCCGGAGGTCGCGTAAAATGCCGTCCGGTCGAGCACGACCGCGCCGGGGCGGCGGGAGACGACGCGGGCCTTGAAACGCAGGACGGAGGAATCGGCGAGGAAGAGGCGCTCGGTCATGGCCGCGGATTGTAAGCGCGCGCCGCCGCCCCCTCACGTTTCTATTGGCGCTTCCGCCCCGCCCCCCGAAACTCTCCACCCCGATGCACCGCAAAGTCCATGGCCTCACCGAGCGCGACCTCCTCCCGATCCCGTGCTCCCTCTGCGGTTCCACCACTTCGGCCCGCGAGCACCGCCGCGGAATTTTCGAGTACCGCCGCTGCTCGCGCTGCCGTTTCGTCTATCTCTCCCCGCGCCCCTCGCAGGCAAAGCTCATCGAGTGCTACCAGCGGTACCTGCCCGAGGAAGATCCCGACGTCAACGCGTGGGGGCGGATGATGGAGGTCATCTTCTCCCGCGCCGGCGACGCCGCCGACCGGCACGCCGCCGGGAAGCCCGGCGACCTCCTCGATGTCGGCACCGCGCACGGTTTTTTCCTCGATGTCATGCGCGCCCGGGGATGGCGCGTGAAAGGCCTCGAGATCGCCAAGAAGGCAATCGCCGCCGCGAGGGCCAAGGGACACGAGGTCCTCGAGGGAACGCTCGATTCCAATCCCTTCCCGCCCGCGTCCTTCGACGTCGTCAGCTCGTTCTACGTCGTCGAGCACGTCTTCGACCCCGTGGATTTCCTCGGCCGCATCCGCACCCTTCTCCGCCCCGGCGGCCTCGCCATCATCCGCTGGCCCCACACGGCCCCCCTGGTGCGGTTCCTGATGACCCTCGGCGAGGACCTCAACCTCTACGACCCCCCTTGGCACCTCTCCCAGTTCGAACCCGGGACCATCGAGCTCGCGATGCGGAGGGCGGGATTCACTTCGGTCCACACCTCCACCGGTGGCTGGACACTCCCCGCCAGCCCCGTCGGCCGGACCATCAGCGCCACGGGCGGACGCATTGCGGAAGCGTGGGAGGCGGTGCTGAAGCGGAGTTTCCCGGGGGTCAGCAAGACGACGACGGGCATCCGCAAGGACTGAGGCGCGCGAGGGCGGCGCGGCCTACTTCATGTCGGGAAGCTCGATAACCAGGGGCTGGAGCGGCACTTCGAACTGGTATACGTAGCTCGCGAATTCCGCATTCTGGCCGACGGACGGAACGGCATAAAAGGCGGGCCAGTTCGCAGGGCCATAGAGCACCTTGACCGTCAGGACGACCAGGAACAGGCAGATGGCGGAAACCAGCCAGCGCCGGATCTCCGCTTCCGTGTTCTCCTCGTTCATGCGGTCGGACTTCGCGATCAGGTCGCCCTCGACCTCCGAGAGGTTGACCTGGACCTTGGAGCCGCACGCGCGGCAATAGGCCTCGCGAGCTTCGTTGTCGAATCCGCAGATGACGCACTTCATGGATTTCCCTCGCTGGACGACCTGGTGCTAATTACCGCCGTTTTCGACTCGCTTCATCCACGCCTGCAGGTCGGGCTGGTCCGGCTCAGCCTTGAGTGATTCCTTGAACGCCTTCAGCGCCCGGTCGCCCATGGCCAGCTTCTTCGCCGGGTCCGTCTCGAACATGTGCGCCTTCCAGATCGCGGTCCCGCTGACGCGCTCGATCATGGCGAGCAGGTGCGTATCTTCGCCGCCCTTGAGGTACTGCTCTTTTGCGCTGTCGGCCAGTCGCTCGGCCTTGCCCAGGTCGGAACGATCGATGGAGTAACGGCAGGCGAGAACCTGGTAGAGGACGGCCTGTTCGCGGGAGCTCAGGTCCTTATGAAGCGTGAATGCGTTTTCGGTGACGCTGCCGAGATCGCTGAGGAAGAGTCGCTGCTCGTCGAAGGTGAGGGTCTTGTTGTAGATGACCTGGGTCAGGGTGGCGATGTAGTTCAGGGTGGGCCGCTTGTTCTCACGATCGAGCCCGCGGACATAGGCGAGATTGCTTGTGGCCGAGCCGCCGTCGAGGGAGCGGAGGGCGAGGCAGGCGTAGGCGTCGAGGTACGTGAGGATCGCGTCCTTGTAGTAGGGGCGGGCGTCCTTGTTCACGGCGTAGCGGTTCCCGATCAGGGTGGCAAAATCTGTCCACATCCGGCTGGAGGCCTTGAACTTCTCGCGGTCCATCACGGGTGTCTCGGCCATCTGCTGCGCCATGAGATAGGCCGCGTTGGCGTACCCGCGATCCCATCCCGGGGTCAGGAACTGGGCGCGCTCGAAATACTCCCGCGCGACGGCGGGGTTCTTGCGGCGGATGGCAATCGCGCCCATGCCGATGTAGAGGTCAGACATGCCGTCAATGCTCGCCGGGGGATCCGTGGCGAGCGCGCCCTCGAACATCTGGTAGGCGCCGTTGAGCTCACCCTGCCGAAGAAGGATGTGCCCGAGGCCGACCTTCGCGTCCGCGTTGCCGGAGGCCTGGCTGAACGACGCCTTCGCCGCCGCCAGGTTCGGTTCCTGCTTCGTCTTGTCGTACATCTTGACGCTGAGAACCCCCTGGCCGACAACCGCCGCTTCGTTCGCAGGGTCCAGCTTCATCACCGTCTCGTACTCCTGCTGGGCGCGAGGATAGTCGCCGGCATCCATGGCAACCTTCGCACGCAACAGGTGAGCCGCCAGGAATTCCGGCCGGTTGGCAATCGCAACTTCCAGGTCGCTCGAAGGGTTCAGGTTGCTCGAGTAGTCGCGAAGCGCCCCGTTCCACGCGTAGTAGGTGCGCAGATCCTTCCACCCGCTCCAGCCCAGGATGATCGTCAGGACCAGGAACGTCCCGGCAGCCAGGGCTTCCGCAATCGCGAGGTTCGACAGCGAATGCTTGCCGATCTTGAGACGGCCCTTGTCAAATTTGAACTGGATCATTTCCGGATCTTTCCCCAGACCGCGTTGATGGGGATGGGCCCGAAGCGGCGACTGTCCGGCGCCTGGGGATCCCGCCGATTGTCGCAAAGGATGAAGTAGGTATCGCGCGGGACCACGATCTCGGGAATGTTCTGGCCCTTCGCCATGACCTCGGCGCGCAGGTACTCCTCGGGGAGCAGGACGCCTTTGATCAGGATGTCGCCGTTCTTGATGGCGACGCGGTCACCGGGAAGCCCCACAACGCGGGCGAGATACCCTTCTTCCTTGGAGGTCGGCACCTTGTACCAGAACCAGACGATGTCTTTGACCTCGATCGCGCCCGGCTTGTTCTTGCCGGCGAGGACCGTGACAAACTGGTCCGAGATGTAGCTCGGCGCCATGTAATTGCCCTGCACCTTGGCGCAGCCGCAGCTCCTGTAGAAGATGAGGCCGAACCACAGGATGGCGAATCCGATGAGGTATTTTACGTATTTTTCTACGACCCACATGGTTTCCGAGCTTATCACGCTGGATTCGCGAGTCAAGCGGTTTCACCCCGCCGGCGCGCGTTGACGGTGGGGACGCCTGCGGCTATAATCCCCCGCTCGCGCGCCGTTACCCGTTGTGCCGAAAGGACTCGCGATTGAGACCTTATCGCGGCATCGCCGCCCTCCTGGCCGGCTCGATGGCGCTATGCGCAGCCGGATTGCCACCCGAGGGGCAGCCCCCGCCGACGATCGAAGAGCTTGTCGGCCGCCTTCGCGACCCTCACCCCGAGGCTCGCGCCCGGGCCGCCGCCGCGCTCCTGTCCGACGCGCGGGAGGAATCTGTTTCCGCCGCTGCGCGCATCCTGGCTTCCGGTGATCCGGCCGACGCCCGCGAACTCCTGCTCTTTCTCTCTGACCGACCCGACCCTCGATTCGCCGCGCCCCTGGTCGCTTCTTCGCGCCGCCCCCCGCTCGCCGAACCCGCCGAGTCCGCCCTCGACTCCCTCGGGAAACGCGCTCCCGACGAGGCCTTCACGGCGCTTCGCGAAGGGCTCGACAACGCGGCCCTCGAAGAGCGCGCTGCCTGGATCGCGGCGCTCGGTCATGTGCGCAGCGAAAAGGCAATCCCCCCGCTTGTGGCGCTGCTTTCGTCCCGCGACGCGGAACCCGCGATGGCCGCACTTCGCCGGCTCACCACCCTTTCGTTCGCGGAACCTCGCGAATGGAATTACTGGTGGGACCGTCACCGGGACGACTCGCTCGAGGAAATCCTGCGGGACGCGGGGCGGCGGCTTCGCGAGGAAAACGCCTCGCTCCGGACGGCGGTCGAGCGGGAGACTGCGCGCGCCAACGAACTTGAAAAGACGGCTCTCAAGGATCGCCTGCGGGCGGCCCGCGAAAAAAAAGATTCGGTCGCCGAGCGGGCCATCCTTGAGAAAGAATTCGGGAATGCCCAGCCTCCGCTGCGGGCATGGGCGGCGGAAGAAGCCCGGCTGGCGCTCACGCCCGCCGACTTCCTGCCGGCCGTTTTCAGGCTCCTTGCCGAAGACCCCTCCGTCGCTGTCCGCGTGGCCGCCGCGAAATCCGCCGGCGCCATCGGTCGCGAAAAGGCCCTCGACGCTCTTCGTGCCTGCCTCGACGACGACGCTCCCGCCCTGCGCGTCGCGGCCGTCAACGCCCTCGCGGAGGCCGGCGGGTCCGCCGTCGCAGCCGACATGCAGCGCATGGTCGGGCCGGCCCAGCCGCGCGCCGTGAGGGAAGCGGCGATTGCCGCGCTGAAGAGCCTGAAACCCGCGGGCTTTGCCGGGGCGGCGGCCGCGCTCCTCGCGTCCGAACTCTCGAAACCCGGGCTGGACTCCGTCGCCCCCGCCCTCATCGAACTCCTCGGGGCCCTTCGTGACGAGGCCGGCGTCGATGTCCTCGTCGCCGCGCTTCAGAAATCCCCCGACAAGACCATCCGGTTCCGCGCCGTGAAATCCCTGGGCGAGATCGGGTCTTCGCGCGCCGTTGCGCCGCTCATCGCCGAGCTCGACCGGCCGCCCGCGGAGCAGGAGAAGGACGTCGTCGCGGAGGCCGTGACCGCCCTGGGAGTGCTGGGGGGCGACGCCGCCCGTGCCCGACTGGAAAAAGCATTGAGCGAGTTCATTGACCACGACAACCCGAATCCCAAGGCCCGCGAGAACGCCGCGCGCGGGCTCTCGAAAACCGGGACTCTGGCCTCGGTTGAGCCGCTTCTCAAGTGCGCCAAGTCCGACCCGGATTCGGCGGTGCGCAAGGAAGCGTGGACGGCGGCGTTCGCGCTGTCGGACGGCGCGGCCGCCCGGCTGGATGCGCTGGAGTCGCTGCTTGCGCGGGTCGGCAACGCGGAGGCGGACGCTCCCTGGAGGGTGGCTCTTCGCCTGGTGATCGCCAAGCCGGGAAATTTTCCCGATGCGGCGGCAAAGGCGAAGAAGCACCTGCGGCCGCTGGCGGACGACTACTTTGCGCTGAAAGACTGGGCGAACGCGCTCAAGTGGTACGGTGAAGCGCTGGCGGCGAGCCCGGACGATCTATCGCTGGCGGCGCGGGTTGTCGCGTGCCGGGTGAAGGCTGCCGACATGGCGGGAGCCCTTGCGCAGGGCGAGCCGCTCGTGGGGAAAATTGCGCCCGGCGCCGCGGGATACGCGGAGTTGCGACTCGCGCTGATCGAGGCCCGGTGCGCCCGCAATGAACAGGGCCGTGCGCTGGCGCTCTGTCCCGATGACGGGGCGCTTGCCGTTCTCCCCGCCGGGGAGGGCGCGGCGCTCAGTGCCGAGCGGACCCGGCTGCAGGCGGCCTGCAAGGAGATCCTGGCGCAGGTTGCAAAGAACTTCCCCGCGTTCGCGGAGAAACCCGAAGCGTCGCTGAAGGGGTATGTGGACCTGCTGAAATCCGCGCCCGTGACGGAAGCCGTGGCGTTTCTGGTCGGGAAGGCGGAGAGTGCCGAGGCTGCCGAGAAAGTGGCTGCGGGGCGCGCACTCGAGGCCATGACCGGCATTGCGATCCCCGCGGAGGACGGAGACGCCCGGAAAAAGGCGATGGACGAGGCCCGGGCGTGGCCCGACAAACAGACCCCATGACGGAGGAGGACTCGATGTCGAAGCGAGCATTCCTGGCGGCGGCCCTGGCGATGACGGCGGCGGGCCCGGTCCGGGCGGACGGCGGCAAGGAGCTTCGCCGGGAAGTCATGGACAACGGCGCGGTCATCCTGGTGAAGGAAGACCACAACATGCCAGTGGTCACGATCCAGGCCTGGTTCCCCGTCGGTTCGACCACCGAGGGTGAGAATCTCGGGCAAGGCCTCTCGCACTTCGTCGAGCACATGATTTTCAAGGGCACGGACAAGCAGGCGCCGGGGGACTTCGCGCGTGCCGTGAAGGCTTCCGGCGGCAGCCTCAACGCCTATACGTCCTTCGACCGCACCGTCTTCCACTGCACCGTGCGCAGCGAGCGCTTCGACACGATGCTCGACTCGTTCGGCGACGTGATCATGCATTCGAAGATGGACCCGGCCGAGGCCACGAAGGAACAGCAGGTGATCGTGAACGAACTGAAGATGTACGAGGACGACCCGAACAGGATCATCCAGTACACCTTCAACGAGACGGCGTGGCGGGTGCACCCGGCGCGCCACCCGATCGGCGGCTACGTCGAGCAGTTCCTGAAACTGAAACCCGAGGACGTCGGGACCTATTTCCGCCGCTGGTACGCGCCGAACGACATGATCTTCGTCGTGGTCGGGGACGTGGACAGCGCAGCGGCCATGAGCGCGATCCGCAAGCTCTTCGGCGGATGGGCACGAAAGGCTCTTCCCCCCATCGTCCTCCCCGAGGAACCGCGCCAGGAGGGGACCCGGCGCGAAACGCGCTCCTACGCTGTCGCGGGAGCCTCGAGCGGGGCACGCCTCAAGATCGGCTGGACGACGACGACCACCTACGACGAAGACACACCGGCGCTCGACATGGCCGCGCTGGTCCTGGGCCACGGCGAGTCGAGCCGGCTCAACCGGGTGCTGAAGAGCGAGAAGAGCCTTGTGCTCTCGGCGTATGCGAACAACGACACGCCGACATGGCGCGGGCACTTCGGCATCGGCATCGCGCTTCTCCCCAAGTTCCTGGAAGCCGCGGAAGCGGAAGTGCTGGCGCAGGTGGCGAAGCTGAAGGAAGAGCTGGTCTCGGACGCGGAGCTGGCGAAGATCCGGGCGGCGGTGCTGGCGTACAACGTCATCGGACGCCAGGACGTGATGAGCCAGGCGGACACGCTGGGGCGGGGCGAGATGTTCCACGGGAACCCGCTCTATGAGGACCTGTACGTCGAGAAGCTGAAGGCCGTGACGCCCGAGGACATCCGCCGAGTGGTGCGGAAGTACCTGGTTCCCGCGACGATGACCGTGGCCACCGTCGTGCCGCGTGCGCCGGGAGGCGAAGAGCATTCCGCCGCGGGCGGGGTGAAGGCCACGTTCGAGCCCCACATCGAGGAATTCACGCTCTCTAACGGGATGCGCGTCGTCGTCCGCAAGAATCCCAATTCGGCCTCGTTCGCGTTTACGATCGCCTTCATGGCGGGAAGCCGGCTCGAGCCGTCGGACAAGCCGGGCGTCGCGAACCTCGCTTGCGACATGCTTCTCCGGGGCACGACCTCGCGCACCGCGGCCCAGATCGCCGAGGAGATCAATGCCACCGGCGGATCCATCAAGGTCCAGGGCGGCCGGAATACCCTTCTCCTCAACGCCGAGATGCTCACGCAGGATTTCGACAAGGCCCTCGAGCTCGCGGCGGACATCCTCACCAACCCCGCGCTCTCCCCTTCCGAACTGGAGAACGTCAAGGGACTCACACTGGCCAAAATCGACAGCATGCAGCGTGAAGCGGTCAGCACGACATCCATCCGTTTCCATAAGTCCATGTACGGCGACCACCCGTACAGCCGAATCCCCCAGGGAACCGCGAAATCAGTCGCCGCGGCGACGCCTGACGACCTGCGCGCCGTTCTGGCGCAATTCGTCCATCCAGGGAACTGCGTTGTCTCCGTCGTGGGAGACCTGGACGCGGCCGCGGTGAAGGCTGCGCTGGAGAAGAGATTCGCGTCCTTCAAGAAGCGCGACGCGGCGCTTCCCGAGGTCAAGCCCCCGTCGCTTCCCGAGGAGGGAATCCGGGACGACATGACGGACACGACGTTGAAGATGGGCGTGGCGATCGTCGGCTTCCCGACCGTGGACATGAAGCACGACGACCGGTGGGCGCTTCAGGTTCTCGAAAAAGTCCTCGGCGGGATGGGCGGCCGGGTGTGGGACGCGGTGCGCGAAAAGAAGAACCTGGCGTACATGGTCTGGGCTTCGAACGTGACGATGTACGAGCGCGGTTATTTCCAGGTCGGCGTGACAGCGCAGGGAATCAACATCACTCCGGCCATCGACGTGCTGATGTCGGAAGTGCAGCGGGTCTGCGACGAACCGATCACCGCCGAGGAACTCGAAAGTGCGAAGAACAGCGTGATCGGGGAAATGCTGATCGAGAACCAGAAGAACGCTTCACAGTCCCAGCAGCTTGCCCTGGACGAGATTTATGGCCTGGGCGCGGGGAACCTGTTTGAGGCGCCGAAGAAGATCGACAAGGTGACGGCGGCCGACGTGCAGGCGGTGGCGAAGAAGTACCTGGATGCGAAGAAAGCGGTGATCGCGGTCACGAGGCCCGGAAAATAGCCCGTGAATTTCAATCCCTCGAAGCTGATCGGCGGGAAGACCTGGGAGCTCGCGCTCCTGGTGCCCCGCGTCTGGCCGTACCTGTGCGTCGCGTTCGTGGTGTTCATCGCCGCAGGGGTGGGCGCGACGTGGTGGCTCGACAGGCTGACAACTACCCGGCATCCGCGGGATCTCGGCCCCCGCATGCGCAACGTCCTGCTTTCCTACCGCCTGTTCGAGTACGGGTGGGCGTTCCGTTTCCATTTCGTCATGTTGCTCGTCACCAGCGCGATCTACGCCGCGATCGACCAGGGGCGGGTCGCTTTCATTTCCCCCGCCATGGAAGTCCTCCAGGGAACGCGGCCCATCGAGGATCTCTACCCGCTTCTTCTCATCGGCGTCGCCTACTTCCCCGCCGTCGCCCTCCTGGATTTCCTCCAGAACTACCTGGAAGGCCTCATCAAGCTCCGCGTCATCGTGGCCATGCGCACCCAGGCCGTGGCCCACATCCTCAAGCTCTCGCTGCGTTTTTTCGGCGAGCGCCGCGCCGGGGATCTCATCTCGCGAATCACCAACGACGTCCAGATCAGCCAGAACGCCCTCACCGCCCTCTACGGCGACCTGATCCAGCAACCCTTCACCATCGCCGTCCTCGTCGCCCTCGCCTTCGTGTTCTCCTGGAAACTCGCCCTCGTGCTCCTCATCGGCCTGCCGCTGTTCGCCTGGCCCCTTCTCCGCCTGGGGCGGAAGATCAAGAAGTCCCAGAAGCGCACGCTGGGCTCTCTCGGCGACATGACCGAGCAGATCCACCAGATGTTCTCCGGGATCCGCACGGTGAAGGCCTTCCGCATGGAGGCGGCGGAAGAGCGCGAGATGAAACGCGTGAGCGAGTCGTGGATGCAGAAGTACATGAAGGTGGTGGTGGCGAAGGCGATGTCGAGCGGGGTGCAGGAATGGGTGCAGGGCTACGGGGTGCTGGCGGTGGCCCTGCTGGTGATCGTGCTCTGGAAGCACCAGATGACGGACATCCGGTTGACCGACCTGGTCGGGTTCGTGGCGGTCTGCATCATGTTCAACAAGCCCGTGAAACAGCTCGCCAAGGCCTACAACACGCTTCAGGAATCGCTGGCCGGGTGCGAACGTGTCTTTGAGCTGATGGAAGTTCCCCCGGAGATCGTGGACGCCCCGGACGCGGTCATCATGCCGCCGCTCCGCGATTCGATCCGCCTGCGCGACGTCAGCTTCGCGTATGCCGACGAGCCCGTGCTGCGCAAGGTGGACGTCGAGGTGCGCAAAGGAAAGGTGGTCGCGATCGTCGGCCCTTCCGGCGCGGGAAAATCCACGATTCTTGACCTCCTGTGCCGTTTCTATGACCCGACTTCCGGCAGGATCGAGATCGACGGGCTGGACATCAGAAACGTGAAGCGCGATTCGCTGCTGGAGCGCGTGGCGGTCGTCTCCCAGGAAAATTTCCTCTTCCATGACACGATCGCCGAGAACATCCGCTACGGGCGGCCAGGGGCCCCGGACGCGGACGTCGAGGCCGCCGCGAAGGCCGCGAACATTCACGAATTCATCCTGAAGCTGCCGAAGGGATACCAGACGGACGTCGGGGAGCGGGGGACGAGCCTGTCGGGCGGGGAACGCCAGCGGCTGGCGATCGCGCGGGCGATCCTGC
>JAIOPR010000027.1 GCA_021413805.1 Planctomycetota bacterium | reverse complement strand
GCGCGGGCCAAGTGGAACATTGAATGTGACAAGTCGCCTTCCACGAAGATCTCCCGAGCCAGAGCCGCGTCCTCCTCGGGCGAATTCAGCTGATCGTGAGAGTGCTTCCTTGGCACCGCGGAAGTGTACGCCAGGAGCACGTGTCCGGTCGCCGCACTTGTCCTCAACTCCTCAACCCATCAACCCACCAACCGCCGCACACCCTCGCACCCCTTCCCCAATTCCAGTACCGTGCCTTTCACATGCGCGGCCGCAACTGGGCGAAAGTCGTCGTCGTGGGCGTCGTCTACTCGGTCATGACGACGGTCGGGGTGCTGTGGGTCATCGCGCGGGACGGAAGGGAATCGTTCTGGCACATCGCGGCGCATGACGTGTGGTCGTCGCTGGGGCTGGGGGTCGGGCTGGCGACGGCGGTGCTGTGGCTCTCGGGGTGGGCGGCGGCGAAGACGAACTGGGGGCGTGTCCTCGACGCGTTCTTCGCGCAGGTCTTCGGCGGGTTCTCAATCTTCCAGTGCGTCGCGACCGCGCTGGCGAGCGGCGTCGGCGAAGAAATGCTCTTCCGCGCCGCGCTTCAGCCGTCGGCGATCGCACTGGCGGCGCGCGGCCTGGGGCACGGGTTTTTCGGCGCGCTCGGGGGGATTCTGCTGACCTCGCTCGCGTTCGGCGCTGTGCACATGCCCTTCCGCCGCGAACTCGCCCCGTGGACCGTCTTCGCGATCGGCACTTCCATCGGCTTCGGGGTCATCTACGCCTGGACCGGGAACATCGCGGGGCCGATGCTCGCCCATGCGCTCATCAATGGCGTCAACCTCGTGCGGATCGCGCGGAAAGGCGCGCCGTCGGGGCCGAAGCTGACGATTCACGAGAAGGGCGGGATGCTGGAGTTTGAGCGGAGATGAGGAACGGCCGGGGCGAACGGCCGGGGCGTGGGGCCGGGACCAACGGCCGGGGCTGACGACAACGGCGACAAGAGATCGATGTCTATTCCCCGACGTTACGCGGAGCGAGTTGTCCGAAGCTGTCGTCGCAGGGCGCGGAGTCCAGCGACCTTCGAACACGCGGGGAGCGCCCGACCCACGCCCCGGAGGTCAGCCCCGGCACTTAGCCCCGGCACTTAGCCCCGGCACTTAGCCCCGGCACTTAGCCCCGGCACTTAGCCCCGGCCGTTTGCCCCGGCCGTCAGCTATACTCCCCCCGTGATGTCTTTGCAGGCGACTTCAACCAGGAGATAGATGAATGAAGACTGCGTTCCTTCTCACGGCATTCGCGTACCTGATGGCGACCGGATGCTCGACGACCGTCAATAACAACGACGATGACCAGGACGAGGTCAACGACGGCGAAGCCCACGACGCTGACAGCGGCGACTGCTGGGACGGCGAACGCTGGGTCGTCGTCGTGCGCGGCCACCATCACGGCCCGGGTTGCGGGCACTACTTCCACAGCGGCGCCTGGCACCTCCACCCCGCGAACTTCGTCTACGTCGGCGGACGCGGCCATCATTTCCGCGTCATCGTCCACCACGGACGCCGCCGCCGCTAGACGCCCTGCCCGCATGAAACTCCCTTCCCGCCTCGTCCTGCACCTCCTCCACATGCCTCTGCGTTTCCCGTTCGAGACGTCCTTCGGGCGGGTGACGCAGCAGGAGACGATCCTTGTGGAAGCGGTCGGGGACGGGGTTTCGGGTTGGGGGGAAGTCCCGGCGTCGGCGCAGCCGCACTACTCGAGCGAGACGGTGGTGACGGCGTCGTACGTGATCCGGGAGTTCCTCGCGCCGGGGCTGTTCGCTTCGCGGATCAAGTCGCCGGCGGATTGCCCCGCGCTCTTCGCCAGCGTCCGCGGCCACTCGATGGCCAAGGCCGGGGTCGAGTCGGCGCTGTGGGACCTGGAAGCGCGCCGGCGTGGCGTGCCGGTGTCGAAGCTCTACGGCGCGACGCGGCGCGAAATCGAAAGCGGCGTCTCGCTCGGCATTGATCCGCTTCCCGCCCTCATGAAACGCGTCGAGGATTTCGCCGCGCGCGGGTACCGGCGGATCAAGCTCAAGATCAAGCCGGGATGGGATGTCAAGCCGCTGGCCGAAGCGCGGCGGCGGCTGGGGGCGGCGTTCCCGCTGACGGCCGACGCGAACGGCGCGTACAAGCCGTCGGACACGGCGCACCTCCGCGGGCTCGACCGGTTTCACCTCGACTACCTCGAACAGCCCCTCGGCCACGAGGACCTCGCCGACCACGCCGAACTCGCGCGGAAACTCCGCACGCCGATCTGCCTCGACGAGTCGATCACTTCCGCCGACCTCGCCCGCAACGCCGTCCGCATGAAGGCCTGCCGCGTCGTGAACATCAAGCCCGCCCGCGTCGGCGGCCCCAGCAACGCGATCGAGATCCACGACTTCTGCCGCAAGGCCCGCATCCCCGTCTGGTGCGGCGGCCTCCTCGAGACCGGCGTCGGCCGCCTCCACAATGTCGCCATCGCCGGCCTCCCGGGATTCACGAAGCCGGGGGATATCTCGGGAAGCGACCGGTATTACGATCCCGACGTCATCGACGAGCCCGTCGTCGTCTCGGCGAGCGGGACGATCGCGCTTCGCAGCCGGCCCGGGATCGGCGCGGAGGTGCGGCAGGATGTGCTGAAGCGGCGGCGGGTTGAACGGATCGTGCTCAAGGCCCGTTGACCGTGAGAGAATGGCGGGATGCCGGACGATCTCGTGACCCTGGAGTGCCCCAAGTGCCGCGCGGGTCTGGACATCTACAGCGACACGGAATCACTGGTCTGTCACCAATGCGCGCTGCCGATTGTGGTTAAGCGTACCGGCGGATCCATCACGATGAACGGCAGTTCGACGCACGTCATGGAAATCAGCCGGTGGCCGGGCCTCATTGCGGCCGAATCTGAAGTTGCAAAAGTCGAGGATTCCATAGCCCGGCTCCGAGCGAAAGAACGCGAACTTGCAAGTCACTTCGCGCGTTGGCGATTCAAAAAGGGGCTCAACGTCGTCGGAGTGGGATTGATGACAGCGCTTGCGGGAGCGTGGATTGCCCGCGGAAAGGACCCCGCCAGCCAGACGGCCATGGCAGTCTTCGTCGTTGCCTTGTTCTTCGTTGCCCTGATGGGTCACTACGGGAGAATGTGGGTCCGTACGGGTATTTGGCGACCCTACGAGTCAGATCCTCGCGCCGAACTGAATTCGGTCCGGGGCCAAATTGCCAGCCTTCGGAAACAACTTCTGGAAATGAACCGACAGGACACCGGCGGTCGCAGCAAGTCCTGAACGAGGAGATGATGAAAACCCCAGGCATGGCCACCCTCGAAGACCTCCCGAACGTCGGCGCCTCCATCGCCGGCGACCTGCGCCTGATCGGCGTGCGGACGCCAGCCGACCTGAAGGGCCGCGACCCCTACGCGCTCTACGAATCCTTGAACCGGAAAACCGGCCAGCGCCACGACCCGTGCGTGATCGACACGTTCATCTCGATCGTGCGTTTCGCGGACGGCGGGCCGGCGCGGCCGTGGTGGAAATACACGGCGGAGCGGAAACGCGCGATGGCGAAGCGCGGGAAGGGGAAGTAGCGATGGAGGACGAACGCCTCGGCAAGCTCTGGAACTTCGGCGACCCGGCCGGGACGGAATCGCGCTTCCGGGAACTCCTCGGGACCGCGGAGTACGCGCCTGGGACTGCGGCGCGAAGCGAGCTGACGACGCAGATCGCGAGGGCGCAGGGGCTGCAGCGGAAATTCGACGAAGCGCGGCGGACGCTGGCGGAGAACCCGCCGGTCGGGGACGTCGCGCGGGTCCGGTGGCACCTCGAGCGCGGCCGGACGGACAATTCATCGAAGGCGGGCGACCGCGGGCGCGCCGATTTCCTGAAGGCGCTCGAACTGGCGGAGGCCGCGGGGGAGGAGAACCTCGCCGTGGACGCGGCGCACATGATGGCGATCATCGAGTCGCCTGACGCCGCGCTCGAGTGGAGCGCCCGGGCGATCGCGATGGCCGAGGCCGCGAAGTCCGAGAAAGCGAAGAACTGGCTCGGCCCGCTCTACAACAACACCGGCTGGACGCACCACGACCGCAAGGAGTACGAGAAGGCGATGGAGCTCTTCGAGAAGTCCCTCGCGTTCCGGGCGGAGCGGAGACAGGAGGCCGAGACGCGCATTGCGAAATACACGATCGCGCGCTGCCTGCGGTCGATGGGGCGCCTCGATGAAGCGCTTTCGAAGCAGCAGGCGCTTCATGCCGAATTCGAGGCCGCGCAGAAATCAGACGGCTACGTCCTCGAGGAACTCGGCGAGTGCCTGCTCGCGCTCGGCCGCGCCGCCGAATCGAAGCCGTGGTTCGCGAAAGCCCACGCGGAGCTGTCGAAGGACGCGTGGCTCGCCGCGAACGAGAAACCCAGGCTTGAGCGTCTTGGGCGTCTCGCGGCGGGGGAGCGTTAGCAGCAGCCGTGCTTGAGCGCGTGGGCGGCGGTCGAGCGGAGGCGCGGCCGGGCCGAGCGAGCAAAGCGAGCGACGTCCGACCGGGCCGTAGCTCGACCGCCGCCCACGCGCTCAGACCTGGTTCAGGTTGACGATCCGCTTCCGACGTTCCTGCACCTGCGCCCGCAGTTTTTCTTTCACCTGGATCGGGCCGCGGATTCCATGAAGCGTGAGCGACGGCGTGGTGATGTCGCTCGACTTGACCGTGACGGTGCCGACGTCAAAAATCCGCTCGAAAATATTCTGGTTCGTGGCGACGTCGTCCACGCGGATGAGCTCGAGCTCGTCGATGTGGCGGCCGATGAAGCCCCGCTCTGCGAACAGCCGCTGGGTGGTCAGGCGATAGTGGAGCGTCAGGCGGCGCCAGAGCGCGAGCCAGCCGACGTAGATGAACGTGATCGGCGAAAGGGTGCCGAACAGGTAGATCACCCAGCCTTTTCCCTCGAACCAGCTGCCCTTACCCGTCAGCAGGAAGTACGCGATCCACAGTCCCACGAACCACGCTCCCGCCCCCACGAACCCCATCCCCATCGCCCGAGGGCTGTAGCCGCCGCGCCAGACTTCTTCTTCCTTCGCGGGAGGCGCGTCTGCCGGGGCCTTCAGCGCCGCCGCCCCCGTCGCGGGCAGCACGCCGCCCTGCGGGGAGCCGCACTTGTTGCAGAAGGCGCTTCCCTCGGACAGCTCAACGCCGCACTTGTTGCAGAACACTTTCACCTCGGGGAAAACGGCCCGTCTAGTCCTTCCCGAACTCTTCCTTGAAGGTCCGGTTGTGCACGCGCTCGATCATCTCACTCGACTGCTGAAGGTACTTCACGATATCCGTCCGGCCCCACGAAGGGTGCGCTTCGATCTGCTGCAGGATTTCCTCGAACACCGCCTTCCGCAGGCCCATCTGCTTGCCGATCCGGAGCTTCTTGAAATCGTAGCCCATCTTCCGCGCCGCGCTGTAAACGCGGTCCAGGGTGTCCTTGGGCGGGCGGGTTCCGGGCGTTTCGCTCAGGATCCGGCGCACCTGCTCGATTTCGAGCTTCACCGCCTGGGCGATGTCGCGAAGCGTCACGGCCATGGGGAATTCTCCTGGCGGCTAGCCATTTCCCTGGGAAGGGCGTTCGGAACCGGAGGTGGGAGCGGCGGGGCGGGCGCGGCGCGATTCTTCGTCGCGCAGCCGGGACAGTTCCTTGAGGGCGGCCGGGTAATTCGGGCAGAGACGGACCGCTTCTTCCAGTTCGTGGATCGCGTCGCCGAGCTGGTTCTTCTGGAGCCAGACGCGGCTGAGATTGAAATGGGGGTAGTGACGCGCCTCGTAGCGGGTGGCGAGGACGGCGCGCTTGAGGTACGGGATGGCCTCGTCGAGCTTGTTCATCTCGATCAGGTACGCGCCGATGTCGTTGTACGGGTTCCCGTACTCGGGATCGATCGCGATCGCCTTGTGGCACTCGTCGATCGCGTCCTGCATCCGCCGCATGAACGAATACGTCCACCCGAGGAACGTGTGCGCTTCGGGAAGCGGCTGTGCGGCGATGGACTTGCGGTACGCCTCGGCGGCCTTCTCGAGGTCGCCCTGCATCTGGAGCCGGTACCCCTGGTCCAGGTAGAACTCCGCGTGTTCGAACCGGTTGACGCCCACGTTATGGAATCTCCAGGGTCTTGTGGTAAGTGCAGAGGTTGATGCAGCCGTCCTTCGTCACGAGCACGTCGTCCTCGACGCGCACCCCGCCGATGCCGGGGTAGTACAGCCCCGGCTCGACCGTCACGACCATCCCCGCCTTCAGCGGCGCCCCGCGCTTGCCCATCCCCGGCGACTCGTGCACGTCGAGCCCGATCCCGTGCCCCGTGCCGTGGAAAAAACCCTGCGGCTTGCCGTCGATCACCTCGGTCTTGAACCCCGCGTCTTCGATCGTCTTCACCACCGCCTTGTGCACGTCCGTCGATTCCACGCCTGCCTTGATCGTCCGGAACGCCGTCTCGCACCCCGCCTTCACCGCCGCATCGATCTTCTTCAGTTCCGGCGACGCCTTGCCCTTCACCCACGTCCGCGTCATGTCCGCCACGTACCCCGTTTTCAGGTTCTTCGGGAAGACGTCGATGATGATCGGCTGATGGGGATGAAGCGGCCCGAAGCCGCGGCAGTGCGGGTCCACGCCCTGTTCGCCGCAGGCAACGATCGTGTGGGTCGCGAGCAGGCCGTTCTCGTACAGGTAACCGTCGATCACGCGCCGCAGCCGCTCGGCCGTCAGCGGCGCTCCCTGCCACCACAGCTCGTTTCCGCGGATTTCCGTCTCGCGAAGCGCCTTCTCGGCGCAGGCGTAGGATTCCTCGGTGAAGCGGATCGATTCCTTGATGAAGCCCAGCTCCTCTTCCGTCTTCGTCGTCCGCTCCGGGTAGAACGGCTCCCTCCGGCACGTCAGCGTCAGCCCCTTCCCGCGCAGCTGGTCCACCAGCTCGAACGGGAACGTCGCCGGCACGAACACCCGGTCCTCGCCGCGCTTCTTGAAGACGCTCACGATGATGTCCGCGATCATGGGGTTCGGGTGCCCCGCGTCCTTCAGCTCCTTCTCGATCGCCGACATCGAGAGGATCTCGTCCACGCGCGCCTCGGATTTCCCGCGCCCCAGCTCCAGGTCGTTCAGGACGAGCATGCTCTTCCCGCCGGCCTCGATGTAGATGATCGGGTCGCCGGCCTGGAAGCGCGTCTTGTAGAGCAGGTTGGCGTCGTGGGACGACGCGGCATAGATGAGGACGGCATCGGGCATTGCGGGGTCTCCAGCGCGGGTGAGAGCATCGAAGATAGCAGGCCCGGGGCGGGGCTTCAATTGGAGATGAGATTCCGGAATTCGGCGCGACCCCTCGGCGTTGCAGGGAGTGGCGCCCACCATTACGATGAGCGTCCCAACCCATGCGCCCCCTCACACTCCTGGCCGTCCTCGCCCTCGCCGGCTTCGCGTTCGCCCAGGGCGACGAAGTGCCGCCCGAGCTTGCCAATCTGCAGGGGAAGATCGCTTCGTTCGTGCCGGCGGAAGCGCCCGCAGGGAGCACGGTGACGGCGAAGGTGGAGTTCGAGATCCCGCAGGGCTGGCACATCTACGGCATGACGAGGGGCACGAGCGGCGTGCCGACGGCGTTCACGGTGGTGTCGGGGCCGTTCAAGGTCGGCGCGGGGGTGAAGGAACCGACGCCGAAGGAGCACTACGAGAAATACGAGAACGGCGTCGAGGAGAAGTTCCCCTACCACACCGGGACGGTCGTGTTCGAAGTCCCGCTCGAGGTCAAGGCCGACGCCGTGGCCGGCGAGACGGCGGTCGAGCTTTCCGTGCACTACATGATGTGCACCGACGCGATGTGCCTCGACGAGACCGACCTCAAGGTTGCCGGCAAGGTCAAGATCCTCGCCGCGTCCGGCCACGGCGTGGGCGGCGATCCCGTGGACCCGAAGAAGGCGAAGCTCGAAGGGCGCATCCTGTCGGTCGAGCCCGCCGAGGCGAAGATGGGCGACACCGTCATCGCGAAGGTCGAGCTGAAGGCCTCGCAAGGCTGGCACTTCTACGGCCTGAAACAGGGCACGAGCGGTGTCCCGACGGTGTTCAAGTCAACCGCGGGCCCTTTCCAGGTCGGCGAAGGCGTGAAGGAACCGAAGCCGCAGCATTTCTCGACGGTCTACGGGAACGGGGTCAAGGAGGAGTACGACTTTCACGAGCCCAGCGCGGTCTTCGAAGTGCCGCTTCTCGTGACGGGCGAGGCGAAACCGGGCGAGGCCCCGTTCGAGCTGACGGCGCATTACATGTTGTGCAGCGATGTCTGCCTGCAGCCGGCCGACCTCAAGATCGCGGGCAGGATGCGCATCGCAGCAGGCGGCGTGGCGAAGCCGCCGACTCCGGGAGTCACCGATGGGGCGTCGAACGCGCCCCCGAAGAAGGGCGAATCGCCCAAGAAGGACGGATTTGTCGCGTTCATCATCGCCGCGATCGGGACCGGGCTGGTGATGCTGATCACTCCGTGCGTCTTCCCGATGATCCCGATCACGATCTCGTTTTTCACGAAACAGTCGGGCGGGGGCCGCCGCGGCTCGGTCGTGCTGGCCGGCGCCTATGGCCTCGGCATCATGGTCAGCTACACCGCGATCGGGGTCATCGTCAGCGCCGTGCTGGGCCTCGCCGGCGCCAACCAGTTCGCCCAGAACGGCTGGGTCAACGCCGTGATCACCTCGATGTTTGTCATCTTCGCCTTTTCGCTCTTCGGCTGGTTCGAGCTCGCCCTGCCCGGGTTCATCACGGACCGCCTGTCGGCCCAGGGAAAAAGCGGGATCATCGGCGCGCTGCTCCTCGGCCTCACCTTCGCCATCACGGCATTCACCTGCGGCGCGCCTTTCCTCGGGACGCTCATCCTCCTCTCGGTGCAAGGCGACTGGACCTGGGCGATATTCGGGTTCATCGCCTTGTCCGGCACGCTGGCCGTCCCGTTCTTCCTGCTCGGGCTCTTCCCCCAGCTGCTCAAGAAAATGCCGCGGTCGGGCGGATGGCTGAATTCGGTGAAGGTCGTGATGGGATTCGTTGAACTCGCCGCGGCGTGCAAGTTCCTCGCGAACGCCGACGTCTACTGGAACTGGAATTTCGTCTCCCGTTCCGGCGTCCTCGCCGTCTGGACCGGGTGCGGCTTCGCCGCCGCTCTCTACATCCTGAATCTTTTCCGCCTCGAGAACGACGACCCCGCGCCCCACCTGAGCGTCCCCCGGATGCTCTGGGGCGTCGTCTTCCTTTCGATCTCCGCCTTCACCGCCAGCGGGCTGGCGGGTCGCCACCTGGGGATCGTGGAAGCGTTCCTGCCGCTTCCCGAGGAAAAACCCTGGGTCTGGGAAATGACGGGCGGAGCGGCGAAGCAGGAGGAGCTTTCGGGGTACTCGGAAACTCTCGCGGCCGCCAAGGAGCAGCGCAAGCCGGCGTTCCTCGAGTTCACGGCGTTTTCCTGAACGAACTGCCGCGCGCTCGAGGGCAACGTGCTGGTCAGCACAGAGGTGGTGGCGGAATTGAAGCGATTTGTCCGCGCCAAGCTCTGGACCGACAGCAGCAAGCCGCACGGCGACGAGAACAACGAGGCCCGCCTCAAGTACAGCGCGGGGGCTCTTCCGCTCATCATCCTGCTCGACCCCGACGGGAAGGAAATCGGCCGGCTGCCCGAGGAAGGCAAGGCCAACTTCAAGATCTCGAAGGAACAAATGCTCGAAGCGCTTCGCAAAATCCGTTAGATAAAGCGCGACAACACAAGGAGACCGACCATGGGCAATGCAAAAGAACTGTCCGACGACGCGTTCGAAGCGGAAGTCGGTGCGAAGGGCGTGGCGCTGGTGGATTTCTGGGCGACGTGGTGCGGCCCGTGCAAGCGGGTGGCGCCGATTGTCGAGGAGCTGGCGGGGCAGTTCACGGGGAAGGCGCGGATCTACAAGATGGACGTGGACCAGAACCAGGGGATTCCCGCGCGGTTCGGGGTGATGTCGATCCCGACGATCGTGCTGTTCAAGGACGGGAAGGAAGTGGACCGGATCGTGGGGGCGCAGTCGAAGGCGGTGTTCGAGGAGAAGTTGAAGAAGCTGATCGGGTAGAAAGTGGGCCTCCCCGAAATCACGGACGCCACGTTTCAGCGGACGGTCGCGACGGGAGTCACCGTCGTGGACTTCTGGGGGGATGGATGACACGCCTGCACGAAAATGGCTCCCGTGCTGGAGCAATTGGCGGCGCAGGTGGCGGGGAAGGCGAAAGTCGTGAAGGCCAAGATCGACGACGCGACGGACTCTGCATCGGGACTGGGAGTCATGGGCCTGCCGACCTTTGTATTTTTCAAGGACGGCAAGGAAGTCGACAGGCAGCTGGGAATGGCGTCGCTCGAAAAAATGAAACTGAAGGTCGACAAGGCCACGGGGTAGGTGCGCGGATCCGTTACTTTGCGAGCCCCGCCGCGCCTTTCGCCCACTCAGCCGCGCCCGGTTTGGCCGATCCGTCGCCGCGCAGGAGGCCGCAGGTGTAGAGCTCCCGCAGCGCGGCGCCGAACCCCGGGTTTCCGGGCGCGAGGATCTTCTCGAACCCCCGCCAGATCTCCACGTCGTCATCGCGCACGCACCACCAGGTCGCGAATTCCATCCGGTCGCGGTGTTTCGCCATCTGGGCGAAGAGCTCGCGGACGAAGACGGCCTGGGTTTCCTCGCTTGCGCCGATCATCGGCGAGGTCGCCTGGAACGTTTCGTTGAGTGCGATCTTGCGGTCACCGGCGTACGCGAGGAGCTTCGCGAATTCTTCCTCAGTCCAGCTCGGGTGCGTGTCGGGGTCGAACAGGAACGTCGTGAAATCACCGACGCCGCAGAGTGCCTTGATGACGTCGGGGAGTTCGCTGTGCTGAAGGCAGGTCCCGGTGCGCACTCCGGGGGCGATCTTGTGGATGTGCTTCGCGGCGTCGCCCAGGAACGTCACGTACGGCGCGAGGTGTTCCGGGTGTTTCGTGAAGTAGCGCCCGACGTTCTCGTTGTGGAACGTGAAGAACCGGATCTGCTTGCCGTACCGCGCGAAAAGATGGTCGAGGTACGCGAAGTAGCGCGGCTCGAGCGCACCGAAATCGCCCGTGAAGGTCACGCCGGCCGGGACGTGCACGGAGTAGTCGTACTTGATGTTCACGATTCCGCCGAGGCACGCGACGACCTTCATGCCGAGTTTGTCCGCCGCCTGCATCGCCGGGTCGATGCGCGACCAGTCCCATTTCCCGGGCGCGGTTTCGAAATCGGACCATTCCCCGTTCGAGACCTCCACCATCCCGAAGCCGAGCCGCTTCGCCTCCGCCAGCTCCGTCGCGATTCGTTTCGGGTCCTGAAGTGCCCCGAAGCCGAGACAGACCGCGAGGTCCGGGTGCGGCGCGACAGCGGCAGGCATTTCCACGACGGCGGGAGCGGGCGGAGCGGCGAGGATGCGCACCCGGTCGAGCCGGGCAACGACCTGCGTCGTCGAGGTCCCGTCGCCCTCGTCCCAGAGCATGATCTCGCGGATGTCGGCCGGTGAGACGATCGGCACGCCGTCCGCCGCCATCGCGCCCGTCGAGATCCAGTCGTCGACCCACCCGTCCTTCGCCGGCCGCAGCATCTGGTGGACCATCGCGCCCGACTCGAGCCTCGCCGTGAAGATGATCCCGCGCGTTCCTTCCGCCTTGATCCGGAAACAGAAGTACACCGGGTCCTTCGACGCCAGCTTCAAGCCCTTCACGTGCACTCCCGCCGTCTTCCCCTTTTCGCCGCGCTCGTATTCCCAGCGCAGGCAGCCCGCGTCCTTCTCGTGCGAGGTCGTCGTCGCGGTCCCGAGGATCGTTTCCCAGCCTTCAGCGCCCTTGTCGAACGTCCATTCGCGGAGGGGCGCCGGGTCGGCCGAAGCGACTGCGGCGGTGAGCAGCAGGGCGATCGCGGAGATTCTCATGCGCTTCCATACAGCGCCCGGCCGCACCGGGTTTCGACCTACTTCCAGTCCACCGGCACCTTTTTCGGCCCGCCCCATGTCTCGATCATCACGAACTTCTTCTCCACCCCGTGCAGCCACACCTCCGCCGTGATCTTCACGTCGTCCTTGCAGTACTTGATCAGCGTCTCCCAGTCGCCCTTCCGGAACCACTCGATCGCCTGCAGCCCGTGGCCGCTCTTCTTCGTCGCCAGCGTCGCCGCCGCCACCGAATCCAGCTTCACCCGGTGCCCGAGGATCTTCGTCAGGTCCTCCAGGATGTCGAACGACTTCACCGTGTCCCAGTCGAGTTTCGTGTAGCGCCCGAGCACCGCGTAATCGAAATGCTTGTGGTTGAACCCGATGACCCGGGAGGCCGCGCGCAGGTCCTCGATCAGCGCGTTGACTTCGTCCTCCTTGTAGACCGTGAACTCCTTAGTCTCCAGCGCGTACGTCACCCCCACCGACATCCGCAACTCCGCCATCTTGTTGCGCCCGCCCACGTCGTCGAACGAGTTCTGCGTCTCCAGGTCGAAGACGAGCGTCCGGGCTTTCGACTTCGGGGCGCCGAAAAGCAGCCCCTGGGCGGGTTCGGGCATGGAAGAGGATCTCGAGGAGGGAAGAGGCGGAGATATACGCCTCGCGCGGTGTGAAAGAAAGGAAAAGCCGACTGAGAGCGTGAGAAGCAGTCGCCCTACGGCCCGCGACACCAGCCCGGCCGGCGCAGGAGAGGCGTTGAGAATGGAATCTCAGGTTTTAGAGGTGCGCCGGCCGAGCCGGCGCCGCGTGCCTTCGTGCGACTGCTTCTCACGCTCTCAGGGATCGTTTCAGAAAGCACGCGGCCGGGTGGCAAGCGGTCAGACCAGCGCGAGGAATTTGAGGGTGTTGCCGGGGCAGCTCCCGAGCGCTGGCCGCGCCTTCGCTCGTCACGCTCTGAATTCCAACGTGATTTGTGCAGGGTGGGAGGCATCGATAAGATGGGGATTCTCCCCTCCCGTGAAAACAACTCTCCTGCTCGCCGTACCCGCTCTGTTCGCCGGCGCTGTTATGGGCGCGGCGTGGCAGGGCGACCGCATGGCGGCGGGGGAGGCCGAACGCCCGGCGGCCGCCGAGGCTCCACGGGGGCCCGATGGCGACGGTGCGGAACCCCGGCAAGTGAGCGGGACGGCGACGGTGCCCGGCACCTCCCCTGCACCCGGCCAGCCACGCGCCGTTGCAACCCCGATCCCCGACCTGCGCGCCCGCTTCGCGTTCCTTCTCGACAAGAAAGATGGCGACGGCATCCGCGCGCTGATCCGCGATCTTCAGGACCGGGGAGAAGAAGCCTTCCCTCTCCTGGCCGAGATCCTGAAGGCGCTCTACGAGATCAAGGACCGAAAAGCGATCGGGCTCGACGGAATGTTCCTCGACCGCTTGATGGAAGGCACCCGGATGCGGCCCTTCGCCGCCTGGGGCGTGAGCCGCCCGGATTTCTCCGGCGAACTGCACCAGATGATGGTCTGGAACGTGCTCGCCGCAGCGGGCCCCGACGACAACAATCGGGTCGCCCTGGCGTTCCTTGAAAAGGAGTCCGACCCGGAGATGTGCGAGGGCCTCGCCTGGAGCCTCGACCCGCCGGCGCCGGAAGAAGTGAAATCGATGATCGAGGCCTACCACGCCCATTCACTCCAGCAGCGGGTGTCCCTCGGGCTTCTTTCCGCGCTCGCGGGCAGTCCCACCCTCGAGTCGATTCGTTTCCTCGAGTCCCAGACCGCTTCCGCCGATCCAACGATCGCGGAGCACGCCCTGGTGGCGTTGCGGACGGCGCGGCCGCCCGTGGCGGGGGTGCTCCTGACGACGACCGACGAGACGGGCAAGCTGCCGTTTCGCGCCGGGGACATCGTTGTTTCCTGGAACGGGGTCCCGGTCGGGACGGCCACGCGGTGGTACGAACTGGGCAAGGAGATGAAGATCTCCGGGGAATCCGTCGTGGTGGAAGTGGAGCGTAACGGGGTGATCGAGCAGGTGACGCTGAAGGAGCCTCCTCTCAAAACCAGCGCCCGGGCGGTGAAACCCGCAGGGGGGCCGCGATGACGCCGATGCTCCGGGGCGCGATCGTGCTGGGTTGCCTGTCCGCAGGATTCGCGGGAGGAGCTTTCGCCCGGCGCGCGTCTGTTTCACCGGCGCCGCGGCGAGCGGAAATGCCTGCACCCGCCGTTCCGCCCGGCGGCCTTTCTGTCCCGGACGGAACGCTGCCTCTCACCACCACCTCCGCACCTGTCCCAAAACTCGACCCCGACCCCCCGGGCCCGTCCGCCGAAAATCTTCGCGCCCAGGCCGCCGAACTTCGCAGCCGCATCGCCGCCGCCGCATCCGCCGAAGACGGCCGCACCCTCCTCGGACTCGTCCACCGGCTCGTGCGTCTTGGCGAGCCGGGCTTCGAGGGCGCCGCGGAAGCCCTCTCCCTCCTTGTCGCCGCTTCCCGGCAGGAGCCCCCGGGGCTCGGCATCGAAGGCGACGAACTCTGGCGACTCTTGCTTAACCCCGACCTCGCTTCGTTCGAAGAGTGGCTTCTCTCCGACCCCTCCCGCGGGTCCTCGGAAATGAGAGCCCAGGCCGCCAGTTGCTATTGCTGGCAACCCGACGTGAACCCCGTGCCCCTCGCGCTCGCCCGCCTGAACGCCGAGACAGACCCCGAGGTCCTCAAGCGCCTCACGCCGGCCTTTTTCTTCGCCACCCGGGAAAATTTCTCCGCCATGGCCGACCTGGCCCGCGCCCAGTCCTCACGCCCCGATCTCGCCGCCACCGTCCTCATGTGGCTTGGGAAAAAAGGCGGGGAAGAAGCGTGGCCCCTGTTTCAGCCGTTTCTCGACAGCCCCGCCCCCGAGATTGCAAGCCAGGCACTGATCTGGTCGCGCATCCTGCGGCCCCCCGTCCAGGGCGCGGTCGTCGCCGCCTTGTCCAAGGACCCCGACGTGCCGCTGCAACTCGGCGACATCATCGTTTCCTGGGAGGGCTTGACCGTAGGGAATGCCGGCCAGGAGTATGACCTCTTCCAGAAATGGGACGAAGGGGCCGCCGTCAACGTCGTCGTGCACCGCGGGGATTCGCTGGTCCCCCTCGTGATTCACAAGAAGCCGAAATCCATCCAGACAAGGTCCACGCTGGAGAGGAAATAGACCTCCCAGCTCGCCGATCTATTTCGCCCTCGGCAGGAAAATCATCGAGCCCAACCCGACCAGCACCAGCCCGGCCCCGAACAGCCACCACGTCTGCGACCCGGCGCTCGGGTCGAGACAGCACTTTGAGGGATCCGCGGGGTCGTAATGGACTTCGCATTCCCCGCCCAGCTTGTTCCGGACGTAGATCGCTTCGGCAGAAGACCGGAACCAGCAGCTGTCTTCCGTCATGCAATAGCGGTCGCCCTTGTACTCCCTGCCCTCGACCTTGAAATGGTACTGGGCTGCGATCGCGTAGGACGTCGAGCCGCTGCGCCCCCGCCGGCCGCGGGAAGTGTGGGTCGCGATGCTCCAGGAATCGAGCCGCCCGTCCACCGTCGGCCACGAGGCCGCGCTGCGGGCGGTAGCGAACTGGGCGAGGCTGAACTGGATCAGGACGCCCCCGAGGACGAGGCAGACGATCTGCCCCACAGCTCCCTTTGGGGAAGTGTTCCGGATCGGCGCGCGGGTCCAGGTGGCCATGCTGGGAGAGACCCTATCAAATCCGGTGCCGGACGGGTCGAGAGGGAAGCGCTCGGGATGGTTCGTGCGCGGTTGAAGGTTGGGTTCAGGTCCGCACGACGCTCAGAGCTTCACCGGCTCCCCCGCCACAAACTTCCCCTTCTCATCCAGGGACACCCGCGCCGCCGCCGTCCGTGCATCATGCTCGGAAAACAGAATCCAGTTCTCCTTCGCGGCGCGCTCGAGGACGGCTTTCTTTTCCTTCATGGAGAGAAGCGCGTTCAAGTCGTATCCCATCACCCATGTCACAGGCAGGTGCGAAAACGTCGGGATGAGGTCGGCGCAGTAGAAGAGCTTTCCTTCCGGGCCCGTGATCAGCGGAAGCTGCTGCCCGAACGTGTGCCCGTCGCATTTCACGAAGCCGAGCCCCGGGTAAATTTCCTCTGGGCCATCGAGGATCTTGAGACCGGGTGCGTCCCCCAGCGGCCCGACGTGCTCTTCGAGGTAACTGGCCCGCTCGCGCTCGTGGGGTTTGCGCGCCCAGTCGAGGTTCGAGCGCTGGATCCAGTGGAACGCGCCCGGGAAGACGAGGGCGGGGCGGCCGTTGGAGTCGAATTTCGAGAGGCCGCCGGCGTGGTCGAAATGGAGGTGCGTGAGGACGAGGTCGGTGATGTCGCCGGGTTTGACGCCGAGGACGGCGAGGCCGCGGTCGATCGAGGACTGCGAAGTGTCGATCCCGTAGATGTCCGCCATCTTCGCGGTCCACTTGTCGCCCGGGCCACAGTCCACGAGCACCGTCCGGCCGTGGCCGCGCAGGAGCATGGCGCGCATTCCCATCTCGATCCGGTTCCGGTCGTCCGGCGGGTTCAGCTTCGCCCACATCGTCTTCGGCACGACCCCGAACATCGCGCCGCCGTCGAGCCAGAATTTCCCGGTCTCGACCGCGTCGATTCGCCACCCGCCGATTGCAATGCTCATACGCCGCGGTACTCGCAGCGGTTCGTGCAGGTTTCCCGCACCGTCACGCACGTCAGCATTGGCAGGTTCGGCTTAACCCGGTCCCAGATCCACTTCGCCAGCAGCTCGCTCGTCGGGTTCTCCAGCCCCTTGACCTCGTTCAGCGTCCGGTGATCCAGCTCTTCCCTCACCGGCTCCACCGCCGCCTTCACCACCGCATAGTCCACGAACCACCCCAGCTTCGGGTCCACCGTCCCGCTCACCCGGACCTCCGCCCGGAACGAATGCCCGTGCATCCGGCGGCACTTGTGGCCTTCGGGCACCATGGGAAGCGAGTGCGCGCTTTCGAAACCGAATTCGTGGACGAGGTCAACAATCATGGGAGCTATTTTCCACCGATGGGGACGGGAAGCGCCCGGTTTTTCTCGCCGGGCGGGTCGAGGGCTTTGAGCTTGTAGAGGCCGGGGAGCATTTCTGCGACGGCGGCGCGGGACCAGGATTGGGGCTCGTAGTACACCGCGTCGCCGAGGATGTAGTAGTAAGGCTTCTCCTGGGCGGTGTCGAGGGCGCGCTGGAAGAGGGCGCGGGAGTCGGCGGGATCGCGGGCGGCGATGCCGGCCTCGACGAGGGCGTTCGTGTAGGCGGGGCCGAGCACTTCGTCAACGTTCGCGGCGAGGAGTTCGGCAACCGGGGGGCGGCCTTCGGAGGTCAGCTCGTTGGCGCGCCGCAGCCAGCGGTAGCCTTTCGACACCGGCGTCAGGTCCGGCCGCCAGGTTGCTCCTGCGTACTCGACCCGCGTCCAGCGTCGTGCGCTTACCGATGCCGGGCGCGAAGCCATGCAAATAAAAACATGGTCGTGCGGCCCGCTCATCCACACCCTCTCCCGCGCCGTCTCCCCGTCCCCGACCGCCGAAATCTCAACCGGGGCGGGGAAGGGCCCTTCGCACACCACGTCCGCGTCGATTTCCCACCCGTCGGCGACACGCCGCGCGGTCCACGTCGCCCCGGCCTGCGGCTGGCGCTCGCCCCGCAGCGTCCGGCGGAAAAACCGCGTGATCTGTTCCTGGTATTCACCGTCGCAGCTTCGAAGCGGCTCGGGCGCGTGGCCCGTCTCGCCCATCAGCCAGAACTCCCTCGGCCCGGGCGCGCCTTCGAACAGCTCGCCGGCCCAGAGGGTCGAGGTCAGGTGGTCGCGGTCCCCGTGGATGAAGAACACCGGCGCAGCAATTCCCCCGACGCTTCCTTCCGGGTCGGAATCCCCCGGGATGAACACCCCTCGCGTCAGCACCGCCAGCGGCGCGGCCAGGACCGCCGGCATGACATGCGCCATGTACGACCGCATCGCCGGCGCCAGCCGGAAGGAGCCTTCCACGCACGCGGCCTTCACGATGTCGGGACGGGCGGCTGCCGCATGAAGCGCGACCGCGGATCCAAGGGAGATCCCCCACACCCCGACCCGCGGCGATTTCCCCGAAGCCCACGCCACCGCCGCTTCTCCGTCCGGCCCAAACGCCGAAAGCGAAGGCTCGCCGCCGCCGGGACCAAACCCCTGGTATTCCGTCATGAGCACGGAAAACCCCGCGCTCCACACGATGCGGGCGTACGCCAGGTGGTGCGACCGATTCCCGGAGTTTCCCCCGAACAACACCACCGCCGCATCGCTCGCGGAATTCGGCAGCCACCAGCCGCGCGTCTCCCCGCCGTCACGCCGCGGCATCCGCACTTCTTCGTACGCCGCCCCGAAATCCGCAGGCGTGCCGATGAATTCGGCGCGCGGGTGGATAAAGAGCCGGGCGGGCGAAGCGCAGCCCGCCAGGAGGGCTGCCGCAACCAGGACCGCAGCACAGCGACAGGCGCGCACCTTCCGAGACGGGGCTACGCCTTCTTGCACCACCCCTCGATGTGCGACGACACCGCGGCCAGGTAAAGCTGGCGCGCCTCTTCGACATCCCCGAAGTACCCCTCGGGGAACGAGAGAGCCATCTGCATGTTGCACGAAGGGCATGCGAAGAGGAGTTCCACTCCTTCCATCGCCTGCGAAATACAGTCGTCGCACAGACGCACCTCGTGGATCGAGTCGCCCGTGATTTCCTTAACTTCTTCACACGAGGTGCACTTGGTCTCTACCACATCTCCCCCAGATCACGAGGCCCGAGTCAGGTCACCCTTGGCGGAAGAGGCCTTCCGCCCGGAAGGGCCAAACAATATAGGCGCGGGGGGGCCGGGGTGGAAGAGCTTTTCAAGCGACGGGGCTACTTCTTGATGAGCGTGGCGAAGAAAGCCATGACCTTATCGCTGCAACCGGAGTGGCCGACGCCGGGGACCATGTCGCGGGTGACGTTCTTGTAGCCGTTCTCGTCGGCGAGTTTCTTCGCGTCGATCCACTGCTGCTCGAGGTTTGGCGGGTCGTGCCAGTACCCGTCCTTGTCTCCCTGGTACGCGTGGACGGGGACGGTCGCCTTTTCGGGAACGTCGGGGATGTTGTATTTCCGGGTCCCGAAGTTGGCGCAGGCGGGGGAAGCGCCGAGGAGCATGTCGGGGTGCTGGAAAACAAAAAGCCAGGTGAGGTTGCCGCCGCCTGAGAAGCCGGTGATGCAGAACTTGTCCTCGCCCGAAAAGTCCTTTTTGACGTCCGCGATCACGGCGAGGAGGCCTTCCTCGTCGAACTTGAAACGGTCGCCAGCGTCGTATTCGGCGACGAGGTCAGGAGGGTAGGTGTATTTGCCGGCGGCGCCGGCGAGGCTGTTGGTGTTCGAAAAAGTCTGGGGGGTGATGCAGATGACGGGGAGGTCTCCGCGGTTCTGGGTCAGGGCGCTCAGCATCCCCTTGAAGTTGCAGCCCGCGCCCTCGACGCCGACGACGATGGTGTACTTTTTCGTCGGGGTCCAGCCCTTGGGGAGTTGCAGGTAGTACTGCATTTTGTGGGTGGACGCCGTCTTGAGGATGGGCGCGGTTTCCGCGCAGCGGAGCTCGACCTCGTGGGCGATTTTGGCGCGGGCGGGGCTGGTCTGGATCGCCTCGGCGCCCGAAATCAGCCGCTGGGCGCGCTCCCAGTCGCGCTTCTGGTAGGCCGCCTGCCACTCCGCGTCGATCATCGGGCCGATCGCCTTCTGGTCGAGTTCGTAGGCGCGGACCAGGTAGCCGTCGAAGCGGGCGTCGTCCTTGTTCTGGTGTTTTTGCGTCGAGAGTTCGCGGTAGAGGGGCGCGAGCGCTTTGCCGTACGTCGCCAGTTTCTTCGCGTACTCCGCCTTGTCCGCGTCCGACGCCGCCGAGTCGCCGTCCAGCTTGAGCGCCTTGGCTTTCGCATTATCGGGCTCCAGGGCCAGCGCTTCCGCGACGTGCCCCCTTCCTTCAGCATTCAGTTTCT
This sequence comes from Planctomycetota bacterium, assembly GCA_021413805.1. Lineage (GTDB taxonomy): Bacteria > Planctomycetota > MHYJ01 > WSZJ01 > WSZJ01 > WSZJ01. Next base: position 6,695 of record JAIOPR010000027.1, on the reverse strand, counting down.
TCGACTGGCACCAGGTTGCGAGCTCGACGAAGCCCCCGGCGATCGTCTTTTTCAGCTCGGATTCGCGGTCGGCCTTCGGGGGACCGGCGAGGGCGACGGAAGCGACGAGGGCGAGCAGGAGAAGTTTGCGCATGGGGGCAGTATATCGGGGCCTGCTTTTTCGAGAAACTCGACTGAGAGCGTGAGAAACATTCGCTCTCCGGCCCGTGCCGGGCGATGATGCGGCTGCTATTTCGCTTCGAGCGCCTTCTCGATCATTCGCCGGATCTCGACCGTCGTCCCGCCGACCGCTCGCGAGGTGATGGTCCCGTCGCGCGACACCACGTACTGCGTCGGGCAGTACTGGACCGCGTACGTCTTCATCGGGTTCTCCTGCGCCGTCTTGAACGCCACCGGCATCGTGTAGCGCCCGTCCTTGAGGTACGAAGCGGTCTTTTCCGGGGCGTCCACGCCGTTCACCATCAGGAACACCACGTCCCGGTCTTTCATGTCTTCGCTCATCTTCTGCAGGTGCGGAAACTCCGCTCTGCAGGCGTGTCAGCCGAGAAACCAGAAATTCAGCAGGACGACCTTCCCCTTGAAGTCTGAGAGGCGCACCGACTGGCCCGCCGCGTCCACCAGATGGAATTCCGGGGCCGCGCCGCCCACCGCGAGAAGCTTGTCCTCACCGGCTTTCGGCGCCCGGACGGCTCCCGCGGGCGGCGTGAAACGGAACTGCCCCTCGCCCGGCCGCCGCCCCGCATCGAGCCGTTTCAGGTCGCTCTCGGCACTCGTCGTGAATTTCTTGCCGTTGAATTCCGAGTTGCTCTCGAGTGTGAACCGCAGCGGCGAAGCGTCGTCCTTGGCCACATAGAACGTCTGCGTCATCGTCCCGACGCGGTACGTCACGACGTGGCACAGACGGCCACTGACCTCGGCATCCGCTTCCAGCGCGAGCTTTCCGCCGCCCGCGATCGGCATGCACAGGCACCCCGCGCCGAACACCAGTTCCTCTTCGCGTCCTGCCTCGATCTGCGCGACACCCAGCCGGCCGTCGCGGGTGAAGCCGAGCAGAAACGGCTTCCGGTCGAGGTCCGAGGGCTCGATCGCCTGTTCGTAATAATTGTTCTGGGCGGTGAAATACAGCCACGACGTCGCGCCGTCGGAAATCTGGACGCTCGCGGGCGCGCCGTCCGGCGTTTCACCGTCCCAACGTTCTTCGCGGAGCAGGCCCGGCTTCGCCCACGTCGTCCGGAGCAGGCTCTTTCCGCCTCCCCCGACCGAAACCAGCGCTTCGACCGTAATGCAGTCCGATTTCTCGAAGCGCTCGCGCACGGCGGCGAGGACTTTCTGGAGGTCTGTACCCGCGGCGGGTGCCGGGTCAGGCGTGGTTGAAACGCAGCCCGCGAGCAGGAGAAGGGCGAGGGCACGAGGCATCTTCATGCGGCGGATCGTAGCTCGTGCGCGCGGTCCCATCCAAAGGCTTTGGCCGCTCGTTCAGGCGAGAGAGGGAACCGCGGCGCGTTCGGCGGGGTGTGCCGATCCCGAGCGCGCCCGTTCTTCGAGCCACGCGAAGAGGCTCTCCGGGGATTTCTCGCTGAGGCGGCGCGCCTTCTCGGCCTTCCGCGCCTTTTCGTCGGCGCCTTCGAAAAGCCCGCCCGCGGTCCAGAAGAAAAGGAGCTGCTTGATGCGCCCGGAGGCGCCGTGGTGGTGGTAGCCCTTGCGGGTCAGAAGCGCCTGGGCGTAATCGAGCAGGAACCGGGCGGCATCGGCGGCGGTGGCCTCGTAGCCGCTGAAGATCCACGGGTTGCCGAGGGCGGCGCGGCCGACCATGGCGTAGGCGCAGCCGGTTTCGCGGCGCATGCGTTCGAGGTCGGCGTGGGTCTCGATGCTCCCGTTGCCGCAGACGGGGACTTTCACGGCGGCGACGGCGCGGGCGACGCGGCCCCAGTCGGCGCAGTCGCGGTAGCCTTCCTCCCGCGTCCGGCAGTGAACTGTGATCATCACCGCCCCGCCGGCCTCCATTGCCTGCGCGTTTTCTTCCAGCCGCGTGTCGTCGCGGACGCCGCACCGCATCTTGGCCGTCACGGGGACGCGCCCCGCCGCCGCCGTCACGCACGCCCGCACGAACTTCTCGATCCGCTCGGGGTGGTCGAGGAGCGCCGATCCCGCGCAGTCCTTGAAGACCCCCTTTGCCGGGCACCCGAAATTCAGGTCCACCAGCGGCGCCCCCGCGTAGATCGCCGCGTCCGCGCTCGCGGCCAGCGGACCTTCCTGGCTTCCCATCAGCTGCAATCCCACCGGCTGGCCGAAGCGTTTCTTGCCCAGGTGCTCCGCCAGTTTCCATTCCGGGATCGGCAGGCTGCTGACGCGGACGAATTCCGTGTACGCGCCGCCCAGCTCGCCCGGGCTGAGCCGCGAGAGAATGACGTCGCGGAAACAGGTCTCGGTCACGCCTTCCATCGGCGCGAGGAGCCAGGGGCTGGTAAAGGGAAGCGAGGTGGGCATGAGGGGCGGCATTCTAACCTCGCTTGTGGTTCCGCTGCGGCCGTGACTACGATCATCGGCGTGAAATCTCCGACGCGCCGTCTCATCCTCGCCTCCGCTTCCCCGCGCCGCGCCGAACTGCTCCGCGGGCTGGGAGTGGAATTCGAGGTTGTTCCGAGCGAAGTGGATGAAGTCGAGGGCGGGCGGCTTGCGCCGTCGGAGGTCGCGCTGACGAATGCGGCGCGGAAGGCGATGAGGCTGGCAGAGTCGCACGCCGACGCTCTCATCCTCGGCGCGGACACCGTCGTCGCGCTCGGCGGGAGACTTTTCGGCAAGCCCGCCGACAACCGCGTCGCGGCCGAGATGCTGAGTGCGCTCTCGGGAAAAACGCACGAGGTCATCACCGGGGTCTGCCTGCTGCGCCGGTCGGCTGGCGATATCGAGCTCTTCGCCGAAACCACGCTCGTCACCTTTCGTCCGCTGACCCCCGCCGCGATCGCCGGCTACCTCGCAAAGGTCCCCGTCCTCGACAAGGCCGGCGCGTATGCGATCCAGGAGCGCGGGGACGAACTCGTCCGGGAAATCGCCGGCTCCTTCACGAACGTCGTCGGGCTGCCGGTCGAGCGGGTGCGGGAAGCGCTGTCGGTCCGGGGATGGGGCCGGCCTCTTCCATGACAGCTCCCCTCGACATCGCGCCCGGCATGGCGGCGGTGCTCGCCGGGCTGTGTGTCGGCATCGCCGGTATTGCCGTCGCCGGAATTCTCGCGCCGCGATTCCTGTGGCCGGGGACCGTCCGGCGGATCCCCGAAACCCCCGCGGATCTCCCCGACTGGCGCTGGCCCTGGCTCGTGGTGGTGCCGCCGACAGTCGTCCTGTTCAAGCTCGTGGCCTTCCCGCTCCTGTGGATGGGCGTCTCCCCTTCGCTCTGGCTGGCGTTCGCGGTGAGCAGTGCAAGCGGCCTGGTGAGCGGGATTCTCGCGTGGTGGGTTCTCTGCCGGAGGCTCGGGAAGCCCGCGAGCGCGCTGGGCCTGAAATTGCCGTCGTGGAAACCGCATCTCGCGCTGCTGCCGATCCTCGGCTACCCGCTGGGGTTCTCCATGATCATCCTCGCCGGCCTGTTCCAGATCTTCGTCCTGAAGCAGCCCGTCCCGTCTCCGCAGCTTGTCATGAAGGCTCTCAAGGGAATTACCGACCCGAAGCTTCGAATGTTCGCCGTCTTTGCCATCGCCGTTGTCGCGCCGATCGCGGAAGAAATCCTCTTTCGCGGCGTCCTCTTTCGCGCGCTTCGCCACCGATGGGGTTTCGTCGCCGGCATGGTCGTTTCCGCCGCGTGCTTCTCGGCGATGCACCGCGACCTCGACCATTTCCTGGCGATCTTCCTGCTCGGGATGGTACTCGCGTTCCTCGCGGAGGAATCGAAGTCGATTTTCCCGGGAATGTGCCTTCACGCGATGGTGAACGGCGGCGCGGTCTGGCTGGTGTGGAATCTGCCGGTCTGAAGCGATCCCCTATCGCCGGATCCCCTCGAGGATGCTCAGCCGTTTCATCGCCGCCGCCTTGTCTTTCTCCGGAAGGTCGTCCTGGAGCGCTTCACTGCGTGCCTTGATCACCAGTTCCGCCATGTCCGCCCGGTCGGCCACGGTCTGCTCGCCCAGCATCTTCTGGAAGTCGGCATCAACCACAGAATCCACCCGTCCCTGGAAATACAGCACACACCGCCGTCCGTCGGGGTGCAGATGCTTGTCGTACGCCATGATCGCGTCCGGGGCCTCGTTGTCCCCGCGGATCGGGTGCAGGTATTCGTAGCTGCACGCATCGCCGCTCTTGTCGAACGGGCACTGGAGGATGCCCAGCGAGCTTGGCGCGAGCAAGTCCGGAGATTTGAGGTCGTCGAAAGAGGCGGGGTAGTAGTGGTACTTGGATTCGAAGATGGCGAAGTAGATGCCGAGCTGTTTCAGGTCGTTCTTGCAATGCGTCGTCTGTTTGACGGACTCGGGGGGCTCCCCGCCTTCGTCTTCGTCGCCGTCTTCGTCGAGGAGAATCGCGAGGAGATCGTCGAGTTTCGACGGCTTCGCGGGCGCGCTCCTCCCGCCTCGCGCGCGCAGCCTTGCCACCCGGGGCCACAGGCGGTCCACCATCTCGCGTTCGCGTTTCGCGATCGCTTCGGCCGCAATCGTCGCGGAGTCCGAGGCGGAGAGGCCCGGGGCGGGGAGACTGGAAAGAGCCGGATCGGAAAGAGTCTTCACCGGGGAAGCAGGGACGCCCGGTGTCGCGGCAACAGATTCGGCCGAGGGCGTGGCGGATTGGCGCTTCAGGGCCATCACGGCCACGACCAGGGCCGTCAGGGCCACGGCGAGGGCAAGCCACGAAGCCATGCGGTTCACGGGGCGGCCCTCAGGAGCGGTACACGGGTGGCGGGGTCGAAATGGTATCCCGGGGTTCGGCGCGGCGGAGCACCGAGAGGACGGCGAATTTGCCGAGCAGCACTCCCATGAGGAGCAGCGCCGCCGCCCCGATGTACGGCACGACCAGGTGAGAAGGCCCGCGTTCTCCCATGGAAACGAGTTCGGGAAGCAGGAGGCCGAGCCCGATCACGGCCGAGAGAAGCGGCACCCACCCCATCCGCCCCGCCTTTTCCATCCATACGCTCAGGATCGCGTAAGGCACAAAGGTCACCAGGAATCCGCGAACCAGCAGGGGAGTCATCTGCCGGAACATCCCCCCGTATTCCGTGGAGTTCCAGCCGCCGTAGGCCAGGCACGGAAGCGGCGCCAGGACCACGAGCGACAGGGTCACGGAGATGGGGAGAGCGCGTTTCACGATCAAATCGTATCAGAAACGGCACCGCGATCGCCCCGGGCAGTGGCCATCAGGCGATCGCGCCAGAACGGGGCGCCGGCTTCGAGCGCGCGCTGTGCCGCCCGGCGGGCCAGCGCCGTGGCGGTGGCAACCCGGCCCGCGTGGCGAAGGGCGTCCACGGCATCGAGCGAAATGCGGGCGGCCGAACGCGCGCAGATCCCGGGACGCGCCAGGGCTTCTTCCAGCTCACGCACCCGGGAGTCCACGACAGTTGCGTCTGCGCTTGCGACCGCTGCGGCGCGTGCCAGCGCCACCACGTCGGCGCGCGCCAATGGGCCGGCCAGCGCGACCGCTTTCGCGGATTCAACCTCCGCCTCGGCGCCTTGCCCGGCGCAGGACAGTGCCCGGGCCAGAAGCGCCCTCGCCTCCGACTCGCGCGGCGGCGCCCCCAATTCCGCTCCAATGCCCACCGCTTCACGCGCCCGCGCCACAGCTTCAGGCACATGTCCTTCTTCCAGTTCAGCCTGCGCGATCACAAGAAGCGCCCCGAACGCGTGGAGGCGGGTCAGGGAGGTCCCGTCCCCGAACGCGGCCCGCGCCGTCCGCAGGCACTCCGCGGTCCGGCCGAGGTCGGACAAGGTGTCGGCAACAAAGAAGTTGTAGGACGCCATGTCGACGGTCCGCGTTTCCGGCGCGGGCGGGCCGAGCGCTTCCAGGATGCGGGCCGTTTCCCGCGGATCGCCAGCGCAGAGTCGGAGGCAGGCGTGGTGGAGCGACGCCGTGTCGTTCTCCGGGAGGCCGAGGAGGGAGGCGCGGGTCCGGAGGAGTGCTTCGGCAGCGGCATGGGCACCGGTGAGGGCCATGAGGGAAGAGAGGCGCCCGAGCGATCCCGCCAGGTGCTTCGGATCGCCGCGGCGTTCCGTAAGGGAGGTGGAGGCCTCGCATTCCCGGATCGCGCCGGCCAGGTCGCCCGCATCTTCGAGCGTCACGGAGAGTTCTTCGTGGGAGGCCGCGCTGACCCGCGGATCGAGCGAAGTGGCGATCGACTCGCGGTGCGCCTTCGCAGCGCCGTCCAGGTCGCCCGTGGCTCGCAATGAAGCGCCCAGCGTATTGAGCGCGACGGTCAGCGATGGCTTTTCACCGACTCTCCGGAATTCCTCCACGGCCTCGAGCGCCAGCCGTCGAGCTGCCGGGAAATCCCCGAGCCGAAACCGGATCTGCGAGGCGATGTGGAGGACAGAGGCCAACCCGGCCGGCGAGCCCGAGTCGCGAAATGCCCGCGCCGCTTCGTCAAGCAGGGTGGCGGCCCGGGCGGGATCAGATTTCCCGATGGCCAGCGCCTCTCCCTGCAGACACCACGCCGCGTTGAAGTTGTCTCCAACTTCGCGTAACACTGGAAGCGCCTCCCGGTAGTGGGCGATCGCTTCGTC
>JAIOPR010000128.1 GCA_021413805.1 Planctomycetota bacterium | reverse complement strand
GACGACGACCCGTGCAAGGTCCACGCCACCGAAAACCGCATCTTCCGCTACTGGGACCGCTGGCTCACCGACGGCCGCGTCCACCACCTTTTCGGCATGGATCTCCAAACGCGCGAAATGATGGACCTGACGCCGGGCTGGAAGCGCTGGTTCTCGCCCGAAGACCCGTACGGGCAGTACCGGATTGCGCCGGACGGCCGGGAGATCGCGTTCGGTGCCTGCGCGAGCGACCCGCCGCACGACCCGTGGCTGTGGGCGGTGTTTTCCGTGGAAGTTCCTGCCGCGTTCCGCGCGAAGGCGAAGGCCGGGCGGATCCGGAAGATCAGCTCGGACGAGTTCCGCGACACTTCCAGCCCGCAGTACACCCCCGACGGCCGCTGGATCGTCTACGGGATGCAGCGCGAGTTCGATTTCTACGCGGACAAGACGCGCCTCGTGGCGCTGAACCGGGCGACCGGGAAACACACGGTCCTGACCGAGGACTGGGACCGGTCGGCAAGCGGCTGGGATTTCGCGGCCGACTCGCGGACGATCTACATCCGCGCCGAGGACCGCGCGCGGTCCACGCTCTACGCGCTGGACCTGGAAGCGGCGGTGCGCGCGCCGAAGAAATACCTTCCGAAACCGCTCGTCCGCCAGAATGTTTTCGGCGCGCCCCAGGTCGCCGGCGGAAAAGCCTTCGTTTCCATTTCCAGCGTCCTCTCGCCTCCCGAGTGCGCTGTCATCGACCTGAAATCGAAGCGCCTCCGCCGCGCGACGGAGTTCACGAAGCCGATTCTGAAAAACATCCAGCTCTCTGCGGTCGAGGAGACCCAGGTCATGGGCGCCGGCGGTGAACCGGTGCAGATGTGGATCTTCTACCCGCCGGGGGTCACAAAACCCACCGGGCCGCTCCCGCCGGCCAAGCGCTTCCCTCTGGTGCACGTCATCCACGGCGGGCCGCACGGGACGTTCGGGGACGAGTGGCACTGGAGGTGGAGCGCGCACGCGTTCGCGGCGCCGGGGTACGTCGTGGCGCTCGTGAATTTCCACGGCTCGACGGGCTGGGGGCAGGAATTCGCGGCGTCGATCCTCGGGCGCTGGGGGGACCAGCCGTATTTCGACATCACGGTCGCGACGGACATGCTCATCGCGCGCGGCCTGGTGGACCCGAAATGCATGGCCGCGACCGGAGGCTCGTACGGCGGCTACATGGCCGCCTGGATCGCGAGCCAGACGGATCGCTTCAAGTGCATCATCAACCACGCCGGCGTCAGCGACCTCCAGACCCAGTACGGAAGCGACGTGACGCAGGGCCGCCAGCGCTCGATGGGCGGCGAGCCCTGGGACCGCGTCGAGGGGATGGACCGCTGGAACCCGATGCGCCACGCGCGCGGCTTCAAGTCCCCGATGCTGATCCTCCACGGCGAGAAGGACTACCGCGTCCCGTACGGCCAGGGGCTTGAGATCTACAACGTTTACAAGGCGATGAAGCTGCCGGCGCGGCTCGTCGTGTACCCCGAGGAGAACCACTGGATCCTCAAGCCGCGCACGAGCCGTCACTGGTACGGCGAAGTGCTGGGGTGGCTGAAGCGGTGGATCGGGAAGAAGTCGTAAACTGAATTTCCGCGAATTGTCGTCAAACCACGAAAAGGAGAGCCGAATGCCGCCACTCGACCTCGCCGCCGTCACGAACAAGCAGAAGCAGGCCTGGGGCACCGGGGACTTCAACGTGTTCGCGCTGAAGACCATGGCCGTGGCCGAGTCGCTCTGCGCGGCGCTCGATCCGCGGTCGGGGCAGAAAGTGCTCGACGTGGCGACTGGAAGCGGCAACGCGGCGCTGGTCGCGGCGCGGCGGCACTGCGACGTGACCGGGATCGACTTTGCCCCGAGCCTGGTGGAGCGCGCAAAGTTGCGTGCCACCGCCGAAGGGACGCCGATCGATTTCCGCGAAGCCGACGCGCAGGCGCTTCCATTTCCCGATGGCTCGTTCGACGTGGTGACGTCGGTGTTCGGCGTGATGTTCGCGCCGGACCAGGAGAAAGCCGCCGCGGAGCTGCTGCGCGTGACGAAGCCGGGCGGGAAGATCGGGCTGGCGACGTGGGCGCCGGACGGGTTCGGCGGCGACTTCTTCAAGACGGTGAGGACGTACGCGCCGCCGCCGGAAGGACTGAAGCCGCCGACGCGGTGGGGGACGGAAGCGGGGTTGAAGGAACTTCTCGGGGGCGGAGTGACGTCGCTCGCGATGGAGAAAGAGACCTTCTTCCAGCACTACCGCTCGATGGAACACCTCGTGCACCTGTTCGAGACGTACTTCGGCCCGGTGGCCATGGCGGCGTCGAAGCTCGACGACGCCGGGCGCGTCGCGATGAGGAAGGACCTCGCGGCCTGCTTTGCGAAGTACAACCGCGGGACGGACGGGACGCTCGTCCTGGAATGCGGCTACGTGCAGACAACCGCCGTGCGGAAACCCGGATAAGCCGCGCGGGCTACTTCCCCTCCCGCTTGATGACGGAACGGAGCCCCGTGAGGCCCTTCATCCAGTAGTTTTCCAGGTTCGCCTTCTTCTGCCCGTCCGCAGTCTCGAGGTCCGCCTTCACCTTCTTTTCAACCTCCGGAAGTTTCGCCTGGATCACGTCGAGGTCCTTCCGCAGCCACTCCTGGAACTGCGCTTCGTCGAGCCAGACCGGGGTGCCCGCGAACATGACCGCCAGGCGGGTTCCGTCAGCGTGGGGTTTCCGGTCGTAGAGCGTCAAGCGCCCGGGCGGCGTCATGTCGCCCTCGAGGGGAAAGAGGTACACGTACTCGTCTCCCAGGAGGGGGCACTTGAGCGCGTTCTCGTTGCCCGTGGCTGCCATCAGGGATTCCTTCAATTGCCCCAGCTCACCGGGATATTCCTTGAACTTGGACTCGAACAGCGCGAGGTGGATCCCGACCTGGTAGACGAGGTTGCAGCACGACACATATTCGTGCAGGTGCGCGACCCAGCTCTTCGAGAGCTTCCAGCCATCGCCTTCCCGGGAAAAGGTGAAATGGGCCCGATAGTCGCCTTCGCTCGGCCGCTCCAGCTGTACCTCCACCATCCGCAGCTCCCCGTCTGCGCGGACCTTCACTACTCTCGACTTCGAAAGCTCCTCGGCCTTCCACGCCGCAAGCCCCGCCGCATACCGCTTCGCAAACGCGCCCGGCTCCAGCTTGCTCGCGGCCTCGGGCTCCAGGCGCAGCACACGTGCGGTGCCTTTCAATTCGTCCTCACTCGTTCCCCGAAGCGGCTTGTAGGCCGCCAGGCCCTCGGCCGATTCGAGCCAGGCCGTCGCTTCCTTGCTGAAATGTCCTGCCACCTTGTCGAGATCGTTCGCCGCGAAGTCTTTCGCAAGGGCGTCCCAGGCACTGCGAAGCGCCTTTTCTTCCTCGGCTGGATCCGCGAAGGCGGGGGCGGCGACGATGGCGGCGAGGCAAAGGATCAGGGCGAGAGGGCGCATCGAGGGTTCTCCTGTGGGTTCGGAAGGCGGGGACTATATCATTCAACTCCTCCTTGAATCCCCGTTCAGGGAGAACCCGAATTCCAGGGAGTTCCGCGATGAGCCTTGCCCTGACCGGCGTCGAGGCGCTCGCGGCCTTCGCCGGTCTCCTTGTGGCGCTCGTCCTCGGGCTCGTCTACGGGCTCGTCCCGCTGATCCTCTGGACCCGGCATCGCCAGTCCCCCGATCCGCAGATCGCGCCGCGCGAACCCGACATGCGCCCTTCGCCGGCCGAAGAGTTCAACCACGAGGTCGGGCCGATCCTTTCCGATCTCGGCTTCGGCGAGGTCCAGCGATGGGCGATGCAGGGATTCGTCTCGAATATCGTGACCGACGTCTGCACGATGGCGGACCGGCGCCGGCGCGTCCTTGCCATCGCCAGCGTGACCCACGTCCGCCGACAGGGCGCCTTCCGGATTCATGCGCGCACCGTGGAGTTCGCTTCCCGCACCGAAGACGGACGCGCCATCGTGACGACCAACTCGACCCTCCCCTACATGTTCAAGGAAATGGGCCCGCGGCGCCTGTTCCAGTTTCCCGCCCTGTCCGACCTCGCGCTGCTTCTTCGCGCCCACGAAGCGCTCGCCGCCCGGCACCTGGGCGATGCGCCGCTCATTCAGCCGCCTGAGGTGAAGGCCTTTCCCCATCGGCTGCATGAGACGATCCGCCAGTCCCTGGATTGGCAGGAGAGCGAGGGTTGGATCCGGAAAACGAAGAGCGGGAACTACAGGCTGACGCTGAAAGGGGCGTTCATCCAGACCTGGGCGGCACTTCCGCCATTCAAGAACATCCTGCGGAAACGCCGGCTGGCGGAGTCGAAACGGCTGCTGGCGGAACTGGGCCTTGAGGGCGGGGCGCGGCCTTCATAAGCAGGTTCAGCTAATTTCTTTCCCACCTCGTCGAGGCGGCAAGGGCGCCGCGGCGGCGAGGTGGGAAGGAAATTACCTGAACCTGCTTCACTCGAACCTTCCGCCCCCCGCGGACGCCGCTATCATTCCCGGGGCGGCTGTTCCCGCCCCCCCCAATGCTCAAGCGCCACTCGCAGCTGATCGAAGCGTTCATGTTCCTCGCGGACATGGCGGTCACGGCGGGGGTGTGGGCGCTGGCGTTCTGGGTGCGGTTTGATTCGCACCTCCTCGCGACGCCGCTCGGGCGGCCGGACTTTCTCGCCTACGCCAAGGTCCTCCCCGCGATCCTCGTCGTGGCGGCGTTCTCCTACCGGTACTGCCGGTTTTACGCCGCGCGACGAAGCGACTCGCTCCTGATGGAGTGGTTCGACATCGCGCAGGCGCAAATCATGCTGTTCCTGCTGGCGGCGGGAGTGACGTTTGTCTACCGGACCTACGACTTCTCGCGCGGCTTCTGGGCCATTTTCATCGCGCTCAACTTCGCCGCGCTGTCACTCGAACGCACCGCCGTCCGCGTCTCGCTCCGCTGGGCGCGGCGTCACGGCTGGAACCTCCGGCGAGCCCTCATCGTCGGCGCCGGCCGCGCGGGACAGGAACTCGCCATTTCGCTTCGCCGCCACCGCTGGATGGGCATCGTCCCCGCCGGCTACGTGGACGACCGCGAGGACCGGCTCGGCCGCCGATTCCACCGCGTGACCGTCGTCGGGAAGACCGAGGATCTCTCGGAACTCATCCGCGAGCACGGCGCCGACCAGGTCTACGTCGCGCTTCCCGCGAAAGAGCACGAAAAGTTCGACCGCGTCATGGCCCTCCTCTCCGAGGAAACCGCCGACGTGCGCGTCATCCCCGACATCGGCTCGTTCGACGCCCTCAACCATTCCATCAGCGACATCGACGGCCTCCCGGTGATCCTGCTCCGCGAGTCGCCGCTTTACGGGTGGAACCTTCTGCTGAAGCGCCTTCTCGACGTGGGTTTCAGCGGCCTTGCGCTCCTGCTGCTCTCCCCGTTCCTGATCCTCATCGCCATCGGCGTCAAACTCACTTCTCCCGGCCCGATTTTCTACGGCCAGGAACGCATGGGCCTCGACGGCCGCAATTTCAAGATGTGGAAATTCCGCTCGATGCGGGTGGACGCCGAAGCGCAGACGGGGGCAAAGTGGGCGGTTAAGGACGACCCGCGGAAGACGAAGTTCGGCTCGTTCCTGCGCAAGACGAGCCTCGACGAGCTCCCGCAGTTCTGGAACGTCCTCGTCGGCAACATGAGCGTCGTCGGCCCGCGCCCCGAGCGCCCGGTGTTCATCGAGGATTTCAAGAAGCAGATTCCGCGCTACATGCTGCGCCACAAGATGAAGGCGGGGATCACGGGCTGGGCGCAAGTGAACGGCTGGCGCGGGAACACGAGCCTCAAGAAACGCATCCAGTACGACCTCTACTACATCGAGAACTGGAGCCTCTGGCTCGACGTCCGCATCATCCTGCTGACGGTTTTCCGCGGGTTTGTGAACCCCAACGCGTACTGATCGGGCACACTTGCACGAATGCCCGACCCCACCCCGCCCCCCGCCCCACCCGCTGAGCCCCGCCCGGGTCCCACGCTGGCGGCGCTGGTCGTGCTCGGGTTTGCGCTTCGGCTGGGGTTCGCGCTCTTGAAGTCGGTGGTCTCGACCGACGCGTACTGGTACGTCCGCATGGCGAAGATGATGCTGCACGGCGACTGGACGCGGGCGCTGGATCACGGGTACCACCCCGCCTTCCCCGCTCTCACCGCACTGGCGGCCCTCGTGCTCCGCGACGTCCCGACCGCCGCGTACGCCGTCACCATCACCCTCGGCGCCCTCTCGGTCCTCCCCGCCTGGTTCATCGGCCACCGCCTCGGCGGTTCCCGCGCCGCCATTTTCGCCGCGCTCCTGGTCGCCGTGCACCCGGAGAGCGTGGATGACGGAAGCGACATCCTCGTCGAGGCGACGTACGTGTTCTTCTTCCTCGGCGGCCTCGCCTGCGCCCTCCGGGCCATCGCGACGACCGATCTCCGCGCCGCCGCGCTCTCCGGGCTCTGCGCCGGGCTCGCCTACCTGACTCGCCCCGAGGGCATCGCTCTCCCCGCGCTCGCCGTCCCCGCCCTCCTCGCCGCCGGCCTCCCGCGCTTCTGCCCCTCCGCCCTCCCCCACTGGCCCCGTCGCGCCGCCTGCGCCGCCCTCCTGTCCCTGACCTTCCTCGCCTGCCTCCTCCCGTACGTCCTCTGGGCGCACCACCACCTCGGCCGCTGGACCCTCACGCCCAAGGCGGGGGGCGAAGCGTTCACGTCCGGCACGAAAGCGCCCGAGGGCGAATCCCAGTCGACTCTTCACGAGAAAGCCGCCCGCAACCCGCTCGTTCTTCCCTGGGTCCTGACCCGCAAGTTCTCCGAAACGATCTACCTGGGCTTCCTGCCGCTTCTCGTCGCCGCCTTTTTGATCCGCGGCTCCCGCGGACCGGATGCCCGCCTCGCCCGGCTGGCGATCCTGGTCCTCCTCGCGATCTACATGCCGCCGCTGGTCCGGTTGCTCTACGTGAAGGGGTACATCTCGACGCGACACCTCCTGATGCCCGCGCTGCTCGTCGTGCTGCTGCTCGCGCCGGTGGCGGCCGCGCTTTCGCTGCGCTGGAAGCGCGGGCTGCCGGTCCTCGTGCTGCTGATCGCCGCGGTGGCATTGCCGAAAAGCCTGCGCCGGGTGAGGACGGAGCAGGTTGCGCTGAAGGAAGCCGGCGAGTGGTTGAAAGAAAAAGCCCCGGGCGCCGAATTCATGGGCCCCGAGAAACCCGCGTTCTACGCCGATGTTTTCTTTTACAAGGTCCCCGCCGGCGGCCGCCCCGGGGACATCGCCACCGCCATGCGCGACAAGAACATCCGCTGGCTCGTTCTCCTCGAGGACGACCAGCCCGGCGTCGCTTCCCGCCTCGACTGGAACTTCCAGAAGTCCGTCGAATTCGGCTCGGGGTCTTCCGTCGTGCGCATCTACCACCTCCTCGAATAGAAATTCCCGCTCCGCCGGATTCGCTGGGCGCTTGCACCGGGGCACCAGCGCTTCGATAATGGCGCCTCAAGCCCGGCCCGCAGCAAGAATCAGGAGCCTCCCACGCGCCGCAACGACGAGAACATCGAGTTCTACCTGCGCCAGGTGGGCAAGGTTGCGCTCCTCACGGCCGAAGAGGAAACGACCCTCGGCCGCCTCGTGCAGGCCGGCGATGCCGCGGCCCGCGAGCGGATGATCCGCGCCAACCTGCGGCTCGTCGTGTCGATCGCGAAAAAGTATTCGAACCGCGGCATGACGTTCCTCGACCTCATCGAGGAGGGAAACCTAGGCCTCCTCAAGGCCGTCGAGCGCTTCGACCCCGAGCGCGGCGTGAAATTCGGCACTTACGGGACGTGGTGGATCAAGCAGGCGATCCAGCGCGCTCTGATGGAAACGGCGCCCACCGTGCGCATCCCGACGTACATGGTCGAGATGATCCACAAGTGGAAAGCCGCGAGCCTCAAGCTCACCCAGAAACTCGGGCGCAAGCCAGACCCGACGGAGATCGCGAAGGCGCTCAAGCTGAAAGGGCCCGCAGGCGAGGCGGTCCGGCAGGCGCTGAACACCAGCTACTCCAGCAGCCAGCCGCTCTCGCTCGACCTCCTCTGGCAGGCGATCCACGAAACGCCCGACGAGCCGTCGTGGAGCCCGGAGTTCAGCGAGGACGTTTCCGGCATCCTCGAGCGCTACCTGCAGAACGTGGACGGGCGCGAAGCCGACGTCCTCAAGATGCGCTACGGCGTCGGCAGCAAGGAACCGCTGACCCTGCGCGAGGTCGGCGAAAAGCTCGGCATCACCCGCGAACGCGTCCGCCAGATCGAAAAGGCGGCGCTGAAAAAAATCCGCACGGCCCTCAAGAAGGCCCAGGTCGCCCGCGGGGACGACGACGAGGACGAAGGATGATCCGCCTCCTCTCCATCGTCCGCACCGTCGGCCTCGCCCTCTTTTTCGGCGGCGCCGTCGCCATCGCCCTCATCGTCGCCCCCGTCACCTTCAAGACCCTCGCGCCCAACCGCCAGGCCGCCGGCGCCGTCGTCGGGGGCGCCCTCCACGTCTTCGAGTTCGTCTCCCTCGGCGCCCTCACCGCCGCCTTCGCCGCCTCCCTCGCGCTTCGCTGGAAGAAACAACCCAGCGCCCTCTGCGACGGCGCCCT
>JAIOPR010000038.1 GCA_021413805.1 Planctomycetota bacterium | reverse complement strand
TCGCAGCAATTCCGAAAATCAAATCCCCCTCTCAAATTCATGCGGGTGTAGCTCAATTGGCAGAGCGCCAGCCTTCCAAGCTGGCCGTTGTGGGTTCGAGCCCCATCACCCGCTTTCGCCTCCCTGCTTGCGCGCCTTTGGCGCGCTCGCAGACCGCTCGGGGCTTGCGCGCCTTTGGCGCGCTCGCTTGCCGGAATCAGTGAGCTTTGCGGTGCGCCGCGAGACCGCTTGCGCGGCGGAAGCCCTCGGCGAAACGGAGTTCGTGATCGCGAGTGAGATCGAAGCGCTGGCGAAGCGGCACCATGGCGGCGGCTACGCGTTCTTCGACTCCGGAACGTGCGAGGCCGGCGGGTTCGCCCAGCGGACCCAGGCAGGTGAACAGCACCCTGTCGTCGTGAACGAAGACCGTCAGGGGGTCCGGCGGGAAAACGCCTGGAATGTCCAGCCCCAGGCGCTCGAATCGCCCGATGGATCGGCCCAACTCTTCAAGGATGCGGGAAAACTCGGGCTTTCCCCGATGGGCTCCCAGTGCCTCGGGCAGGTCGCGCCCCAGGCCTGCGAATGCAACCCAGCCCGGACCGTAGGCCAGCGGAGGAAGGACGGGAAGCGCGGCCCGCAGGCAGGCATTCGCGGCGCGCCAGATCTCGTTCTCGGCCCCCGGGTCGCAGCGGAGGATGCGGCAGTCGCCCGGCCCCTTCGCGAACGGCTCGCCGAACAAAGTCGGCGCAACCCGGGCCAGTTCGCGCGCCTGTTCGTCGTTCAGGCCATCCCCCGTCTCGCGACCGATTTTCTTTCGGAAATAACCGGTTTCGATCCGCCCGATGTTGCGCGACTCGTCCGTCGCGTGGCGCGCTCCCCTTCCCAGGTCGCGCAGGAGGACCTTGCGGTGTTCCTGCAGGATCGAGTCGGCCATGCCGCGCAGGTCCATCGAGGGCGCGCCTTCACAGTAACCGGCCAGGAACCGCAGACGGTCCGTCATGGAGGCGCCGTCGAAGCGATTCATCTTCGCCAGAAGCCAGGTCCGCCTTGCCAGGTCGAGCGTGGAGAAGGCCGCGCGCTCGAAATCCACGATGATGAAACTGGGTTGCCCATCGGGCGTTACCCGGAACATCACGTTGTTCGGGTCGAAATCGTCCTGGTCGAGGCCCAGGTCGTGGATGCGCCGAGCAAATCGCCCGTACGCACGCAATACCCGCTTCCGCGGCTCGCCCTTTGACGGAATGTCGTTGCGCTGGCCACGGAAATATTTGTCCGCCGGGATCAGGTCCTTGAGCTCGGGAAACGCGATCCACGAATCCTGCCCGCGCTCGCCGAACAGCGAAGGCGCAACCGTCGGGATCCCCCGCTTCAATGCTTCCAGCACCAGCTCGTATTCCTCGAGGGCCGGCGACCCGCGCCAGAAGTTCTTCAGCGAATCCATGAACGACCGGCCGCGGTAGTGTTTGACGAGATACGGCCGATTCCCGGCGGAGCGGATGCGCAGGAGCCGCTTGATGCGGACTTCCTTGAGGAGGTCGCCCTGGCCATCGAGGATCTTCTGGAGGAATTCAGGCTGGGAAGCCTCGGGGTCGGCGTTGCGGACGGTCCAGCGCGCGCCGCCGACTTCCAAATCGGTCGATTCGCTCATCGAGCGGCCTCCACAGGGCGGGAGGTCAGCGGGCGGGCCGGGGGGAGGTCCGCGGGCTGCAGGCCGATGGATCGCGGGCAGCCGAGGAGCTGCCACCCGAGCAGGCCCAGATGGATGGCGCTGCGACGGCGGAGGGACGGGACGAGGCCGAGGGTGAGGATCATGGCGAGGAAGCAGAATAGGGCGTTGGCGGCGGATTTCAAGAGCCGAGCGGCATGGAGGAAGAGCCAGGCGGCGGTGCCGGAGTGTTTATGGAAGTAAAGGAAGAGGGAACGCATGTACTCGATGCGGGCCAGGACGGGGCTGCGGGCCTTCGATTTCCCCTGGAGGTGGACGACCCTGGCGGAAGGAACGTGGACGACGCGCATCCCGGCGCGGTGCATCCGGAGGCACCAGTCGGTTTCCTCGAGGAACACGAAATAGCTCTCGTCGAGCGCCCCCACCCGGTCGATGGTCGATCGCCGCACCGCCAGGCACGCCCCGATCACGCTCTGGACATCCGTGACTTCCGTGAACTCACGATGCTTGTCGGGGAAGCGGCCCGGGAACATCGTCCGGAGCAGCCACTTGTTCAGGCACTCGGTGGCGAGCGAAGGAAAGTTGTCGAACGAGTGCTGGCGTGAGCCGTCATCGTCGAGCAACTGTGCGCCGGCAATGCCGATGCGCGGGTCTGACTCAAGCGCCCTGAGAAGTTCTTCGAGAGCGCCGGCGGTCAGCGTCGCGTCGGGATTGAGCAGGACGACGACGCCGCGGCCGGCGCGGTCGATTCCCTGGTTCACGGCGCGGGCAAAGCCGCGGTTGGACGGATTCGCGACCAGCGCGGCCCCGGGAAATTTCTCCCGCACCATCGCCGCGGAACCGTCCGAGCTCCCGTTGTCCACGACGATCAGTTCCGCACCCGCCGCTTCCCGCCGCACGCTTCCCAGGCAGGCTTCCAGCAGCTCGCGCGTGTTCCACGAAACCACGATGACCGAACAGTCGCGGCTATCCATTCGCGGCGGCCGCCTCGAGCACCTTCTGGTAGACCTCCACCGTCTCCGCGGCCATGCGCTCGGCGGTGAAATCCTTCTCGACGTGGAGGCGCGCCGCGTGGCCGATGCGGCGGGCCTTGTCGCGGTCATGAAGCAGCTTGAGCACAGCCTCCGCAAAGGCCGGAGGGTCGTTCTTCGGGCGCAACAGCCCTGTTTCATCTTCGCGGATCACGTAATAAACGCCGCCCACACTGCTCGCGACCACCGGCTTGCCGCACGCCATCTCCTCGAGAACGGTGTTGCCCAGGCCGACCTGCTGGAACGGCATCATAAAAATGTCCACACCCGCGAGGACCGAGTAGTAGTTGTCGAGGTCGGGATGAAACGTGACGTTCTTCCGGATCCCGAGCTCGTCCGTCTTCTTGCGCAGCCGCTCTTCCTCCGGCCCTTCGCCAATCAGCAGGAATTGCGTGGCCGGCTCCGCGGCGAGGATGATCTTCGCGGCCTCCAGGTACGTGTCGAGCCCCCGCACGTTTTCCAGCGGCCCCAGGATGCCGATGACCGGCGATCCCTCCGAAGAAAACGGGGGCGTCTCCTTCAGGCGCTTCACGTCCACCCCCGGCAGCACCACGCGGATCAGGTCTTTCTTGACGCGGGTCTCGTTGACGAGGCTCTCGCGCACCGATTCGCTTGCGACGAGGATCGCCCGGAGGTACTTGACGCTGGTCGGGAGGCGGGATTCCTCCAGCGGCGAGTGAACGCTCACGAGATACGGCATCCCGACGGCCTTGGCGACGCTGGCGCCCGTGGAAGCGGCGGCGGGGCCCATGACGTGGAGGAGCGAAGCGGGCTTTTCGCGGATTTTCCGGGCGATCTTCCGGGTGAGGAAGAGGTCGGTCGAATCGCCGAGGCCGGGGAACACGACAACCGGTATCCCGGCGCGTTCGAATTCCGGGACGAGGCGGCCACCGCCGCAGAGGAGGCGCACGCCGTGGCCGAGCGCAGCGAGCTGGGTCGCGAGGTTGAGCGTATAGATCGTGGTGCCGCGCACATCCAGCTTGCGGCCGAGCAGCACAATCTCCATCAGGCATCACCCCCGGCGCGCAAACACGCGCCCCGGTCCCGCGTGGATCGCAGCGGGAATTCCTTCAAAATTCGAAGGCTCGCCAGCATCGGATGGCACACGCGGCGTTGCCTCGTCGGCACCGCCGCGACGCCGAGATCAGTCCTTCTTCTCGGCCGGGGCAGCATCCGGCTTCTTCTCGCCCTCGGCGGCGGCGCCTTCCTTCGTCACCTCGGTCATCCCCCTCTTGAACTCGTTGATACTCTTTCCGACGCTCCGCGCCAGCTGCGGAATGCGGGAAGAGCCAAAGAGGAGGACGCAGATCCCGAGGATCACGATGAGCTCAGGCGTGCCGATACCACCGATTCCAGCGTAGGTCATCATGGGGAAAATGTTAGCTGAACCATGGGAGGCCGTCGAGAGGAATCCGGGGCACGGCGGGCACGGCAGGTCAGGCTCTCCTTGCCCCGGATCGCCCTTCTCCTGATACTCCCCTGCGTGGGCAAACTCCTCCTCCTGGTCGCCGCACTTCTTCCCCTCACGGCCGGCGCAGAGCCTTCCGCATGGAAGGAGGGGAAAATCTGGGCGCACGACCTTACGGATCCGAGGGTGAAGGGTTCCTCGACGTCGGCGGAATTCCAGGTCCATCACGACAAGGTGATCCTGGACATCTGGATCCAGTACACGGACCTGTCCGCGGTCGAGTTCCGGCAGGGATGGGACACCGACGAGAACAAAACGCTTTCGGACGAGGAACTGAAGGAAGCCGAAGCGCGGACCGGCGCTTCCGTCTGGGACCAGTCGGTCCTGGTTGAAATGGCGGAAGCGGGCAAGCGGCCTGAGCGGGTGGATCTGCACTGGGAGAAAAGGACGCTGGATCCCTGCGGGGACCGTGCGGTCTTTGACGGCCGGGTGAAGCTGAACTGCCAGTTCTCGGTGAAGGATTTCGTGCCGAAGCCCGGCGTCCGCTACGACGTGGTGCTGACCATCGTGGATGCCGACGTGAAAGCCACGCGGATGGTCGGGCGGGTGATTCGCGAGGGAAACACGGCGGTCGGGCTGCAGCCCGGCGGACACGAAACGTTCGAGACATTTGCGGCCGGGCGGGACTGCAAAACGGGCACGGGGTTCACGGTCGCGTTCTGGTTTGAAGTGCCTGCAAAGCTTGAGGGCGCCGGCGATTTCTTCACGACGGGCGGCAAGTACGTGGACATGAAGACCGGGCAGCTTTCCGACCGGCCGCCGCCGCGCACCTGGCTCGAGCGGCTGAACGCGTTCTGGGATGACCGGATCCGCCAGTTCCTGAGGGGCGACCGGAAACCTCCGCTCGGGCTGTCGCTGATTATGCTCGCCATCGCTTTTGCCTACGGCGCCGCGCACGCGGTCGGCCCGGGGCACGGGAAGACCCTGGTCGCGGCCTACCTTGTCGGGTCGCACGGCAGGGTCTCGCACGCGATCCTGCTCGGCCTGACCGTGACGATTTCACACGTCGGCGTCGTGATCGCGGTCGGCCTGGCACTGATGCTCTGGAAGATCAACGACGAGACTGTCGCAAAGTGGATTGCACTGTTCAGCGGCATCACGATCATCGGCATGGGCGCCTACCTCCTTTATTCGCGGTGGCGGTACGGCGTGGGCCACTCTCACGGCCCGGGGGGACACACGCACCTTCCCGGGGGCGGGCATTCGCACGACCACGACCATTCTCATTCCCACGACCACGATCATGATCACGCCCACTCCCATGGGCACGATCATTCCCACGCCGATGACGTCGAGACGCTTCAGCCGCTCGAAGCCCCCAAAGTCACCGCCTGGGACCTCGTCACCACCGGAATCCTGGGGGGAATGGTCCCCTGCCCCGCTGGAATCCTCATCCTCGTGCTCGCCCTCCACGTCCAGAGAGTCGGGTGGGGGCTCGT
>JAIOPR010000001.1 GCA_021413805.1 Planctomycetota bacterium | reverse complement strand
CGCCGCCGGGGCGGCGCGACCCGGTGAGCCAGTAGTACTGAGGGTGGGGGAGGAAAGGGTAGGTTTGGTCGAGCCCGCCCGGTTTCTGGATCGGTTGACCCGCGCCGATGAGCACGGTGGCCGAGGCCCCCGCAAACGCCCGTTCCGCGCGGCGGCGGCGTTCCGCAAGGACCGAAGGCTCGAAGATCACGATTTCCGCGCCTCCGCGATGTCCGCCCGGATCTGCGCGACCAGCGCTTCCGCCGAATCGAATTTTTTCTCGTCGCGCAGTTTGCGCACGAACTGGAGCTCCAGGTCGCGTCCGTAAAGGTCGCCGGAGAAATCGAGGATGTGGGCCTCGACGACCTCGGCCTTGCCGCCGCCGAAGGTGGGGCGGACGCCGATATTCACGACGGCCCGGAACGGCTTGCCGTCGATCGTGGTCGTAGTGAGGTAAACACCCCGCGGCGGGACCAGCTCGTGGTGCGGGTCGAGATTCGCCGTGGGCACGTTGATCGTCCGGCCGCGCCCGTCTCCTTTCACGACCGTCCCGTACAGGCTCGCAGGCCTCCCCATCATCGCCGCCGCGTCGTCCAGCCGCCCTCCCGCGATCGCCATCCGGATCGCGCTCGACCCGACCTTTGACCCCGCACGCACCACCTCCGGCCCTCGCCGCACCTCCACCCCGTGCGCTTCTCCCCACGCCTTCGCCATCGCGAAATCGCCTGCGGCGTGGTGGCCGAAGCGCTGGTCAAAGCCGAGCACGAGGCCGCGGGCGTGGAGTTCGCGCACCAGGAGCATGTCGAGGAATTCCGCGGGCGAGAGCCGCGCCAGCTCCACCGTGAACGGCAGCACGATCGTCAGGTCCGCCCCCGCCCGCTCCATCAGCAGCAGGCGGTGGTCGATCGAGGTGATCGAAGGGACCGGCGCGCCCCGCAGCACCGTCTGCGGGTGCCGGTCGAAGGTCAGCGCGACCGCTGTCCCGTGCAGTTCCTTCGCCCACGCCGCAACTTCCTTCAGCACCGCCTGGTGCCCCAGGTGCACCCCGTCAAACACGCCGAAAGTCACCACGGGGGAGGGAAGGCTGGCGAAACGGCCTTGCGGCAGGCCGCGGAAGTGTTTCGTCGTCATCGGCGGCTGGCGGTCGGCGTCCGGGAGGTCTTTTCGAGCTCTCGAAGCGAGCGGGCGTTGGCGGCCTTGTCGATGGCGGAGAAGCGCTGCGTGATGAGGACGCCGTCGAGGTGGTCGATTTCGTGCTGCAGGACGCGAGAGAGGAGTCCTTCGGCGAAGAGGGTGAGGGGCTCGCCCTTGAGATCGGTCGCGCGGACCGTCACCTTGGCGGCGCGAGTGACCTTGCCGTTCACGCCGGGGAGGGAGAGGCATCCTTCCTCGGCAGTGACCTCGCCCTCGCGGCCCACAATCTCCGGGTTGACGTAGACCCTCTCGCCCTCGGGGCTTCCGGGCGTCACGTTGACGCAGATCAGCCGCTTCCCGTACCCGACCTGCGGCCCCGCGAGTCCCAGGCCGCGCGACTCCGCCATCGCCATCAGCATTTCTTCCGCCGTCGCACGTACGGAATCGTCCACCGATTCGATCGGCGAGGCGACCGCGGTGAGCGCGGGGTTCGGCCATTTCAGGATGCGCATCCCTGCATTGTAACAGCCCCGCCGCAATCCGTTTGACTCCCTTCCCCCATCGGCGTAAAGTCCACTGGTTGTCACCCGGCGCATTCAGGAGTCGTGACCGCCATGGCCGATGTCGAAAAACTCTTCGAGAAGGGCTCCGAAGCCTTCAACAAGAAGAACTGGGACTACGCGATTGAGATCTTCAAGTCAATCGCCCTGATGGATCCCAACCACGTCAAAGCCCGCCAGGCTCTTCGCATGACCTGCATCCAGAAGTGCCAGATCGCGGGCTTCCCGGGAAAGATGTCATCGTCGATCTACGGGAGCAAGACGCTGGCGCAGGTGGGCATGACGAAGCCTGCGGACAAGAGGATCCAGATCACGCAGGACTACCTCGTGGGCGACCCCGTGCACATCGGGGTCCGGCTGGCGCTCGGCTCCGCGCTTCGCGACGGGAACTACGTCGACGGCGCGATCACCGAGTTCGAGCACGTCATCGCTTCCGACGCGAACAACACGAGCGCGATGAAGTCGCTCGGCGACCTGTGGCAGAAGAAGGGCGACATCAAGAAGGCGATCGATTTCTACTCCAGGACGCAGCAGCTTGACCCCTCGGACCGCGACGTCACGAGCGGGCTCAAGAACCTGATGGCGCTCGGCGCCATCAAGGAAAGCAACATGGAGAACGCCAAGACTTTCCGCGACACGATCAAGGACAAGGACGGCTCTTCGCGCGCCGAGCAGGACAAGCACCTCGTGAAGACGAGCGCCGAGATGGACGACGACATTGCGAAGCTGCTGGCGCTGGTGGCGGCGGACCCGGGCAACCCGGTGCAGGCGAAGAATCTCAAGAAGGCGGCGGACATGCAGCGCCGCAAGAAGGACCTGGACGGGGCGATCGCGACCCTGGAGCGGGCCCGGGTGCTCGACCCGGCGGACGGGACGCTGAAGATGAAGATCGGCGAAATCCGGATCGAGAAGCTGGATGTGAAGCTGCAGGCGGCGAAGGCGGCGGCCGGCGGCGATGTGAACGACCCGAATTTCAAGGCCGCGTACGCCGAGAAGGTCAAGTACCAGATCGAGGAGTGCCAGCGCCGGGTGAAGGACTTCCCGACGGACATGTCGCTGAAATTCGAGCTGGGCAAGGCCTACTACATGGGCGGCATGATCGACCCGGCGGTCGGGGAATTCCAGCAGACGGTCAAGGACCCGAAGCGCAAGATCGACTCGATGAGCTTCCTGGGGAAATGCTTCCACCGGAAGAAGATCTACGACCTGGCGGCGACGCAGTACACGAAGGCGCTGGAACTGGCCCCGACGTCGGACTGGGAAATGGCGCTTCGATACGATCTCGCCGAATCCTACAAGGCGCAGGGTAAGATCGAGGATGCGAAGGCTGAATTGAAGAAGATCATGAACATCGACATCAGTTACAAGGACGCCTCGAAGAAGCTCGAGGAGCTCGGGTAGGCGTCGCAACTGTTTCGGCATAGGAGAACGGCAGAGGCATGGCTCATTCCCGCTCGGCAAAGAAGCGCGTCCGTCAGAACGAGAAGTTGAAAGTGGTGAACCGCGCGGAGAAGGCGCGTTACCGGAGCCAGATCAAGAAGGTCCTGGCGCTGGCGAAGACCAAGGGTGAAGGCGTGGTCAAGGAGTACCGGCAGCTGGTGAGCTGGCTCGACCGCGCTGCTGCGAAGCACGTGATTCACAAGAAGGCGGCATCGCGCTACAAGTCGCGTGTGGCCGCGAGGATCAAGTCGCTGTCGGCGGCGAAGTAGGACCGTCGAAGGGGTGGCGGAGGAGGGTCCCATGACGTCGAAGGCCTGGATGGCGATGGCGATCGTGGTGGCCCTGTGGACCTGCGGCTGCGACTCCAAGCCGGCCGCTCCCGCCGGTGGCGGAGGGAAGTCCGCGCCGTCGCGCGAGCTCGACACGGTTTCGCACATGGGCAACAACCCGGCGCCGCTGGTGGACCCGACGGGATCGGTGCAGGTCTGGAAGGGCGCGAAGCACCAGGTCGGGTGCGAATCCAACCTCGGCCAGATCAAGCTCTGTCTCGAGATGTACACGACGAAGACAGGTGCGTACCCGCCGCCCGGGGCGTTCTTCCGCACGCTGGTCGAGTCCGGGGACATCCCCGACATCAACCTGTGCGCCGTGCCGCGCTCCAACGTGACGCGCGAGGAAGTCATCGCGGCGATCGGCGAAAAGGTCTACAAGTGCACGAAGGACAAGCTCACCGACTCGACCCCGACCGGGAAACCCATCGTGTGGGACCCCGTTCCCTACGAGGACGGCCGCCATTACCTGACGTTCGGCGGAAGCGTCGCGTTCGCCACGGAAGACCAGTTCCAGGCGATGATGACCAAGTGGGAAGGGAAGTAGCGTCTCTGAGCGTGAGAAAAAATCCCCGCGGACCGGGCTGCGTCGGCCCCGTGTTGATTGTTGAGGGGTTTTTCGATTGAGGGCCGACTCCGCCCGGCCCTCAGATCGTCGTTTTTTCCCGCGCTCTCTGCTCGACTTCTGCCCTTTTTGAGACGCCTCATGCAGCCGGCGTCATCGCGGAGAGGATCGTCTCGCGCAACCTGGGCGGGAGATTGTTGAACAACATGGCGTGAAGCGGGCTTTCAATAATTGCTTCCTGCCATAGCGAGCGCCGTACGGATCGTATGGCGTCGGAGAACGAGACGTCCTGTTTGCCGACCCATTCGACACGTCCCGCGCGCTTCTGCGACTGCGGGAGTTGTGCGTAGAGGATGGCGACGATGGAGTACAACCCGAAGAGGCCAGGAGCTGCGCGGAGCACGGTGTTTTCTGTGCGGCCTCGCGTTGTTTCGAGCCCGAGGCTGGAGCGCATGTCCTGGAAGGTGACTTCAATCGACCAACGCTGGGTGTAGATCTCGATGATTTGCTGAGGCGTCATGGACGGGTCGGTGGAGAAGAAGTATTCCTCGCGATGGGTGCCGGTGAGATCGCGGACGTGGACCCAGCGCACCTCGACCTGGCCTTCACCGCCGCGATACCAATGACCGATCTGGCTCACGACGCTGACCCGGCGGTTGCCGCCTCCATACCACTTCACCTTGAGCTTGGTGCGCTTCGACTTTTTCACGACGTTTTTCGGGAGAGGCAGCCGGCTTCCAAAGATCTGAGGCCGGCCCGCTTTGCTGGTTTTCACTCGAACCGGAGGATGGTTGCGGAGATTGGCGTCGCCGTGGAATCGACTGACCAGGGTGAGTCGATCTGAGCGCCGAGACGCGAAGCGCGCGAGGTCGTGCGATGCAAACCCGCCGTCACCGGCGAGGTGGAATTTCCTCTCGGGAAACCAGTGAATGAGCATCGCTACAAGAGCCCGAGCCAACGCCGTTGGGGTCCTGTGTCTGCGGTCGTGATCCTTGCTCCACTGCGGGGAACGGTAGAGTGCGACGAGGATCGGGAGTGCCCAGGAACGAGTCGCAAATGGGAACCGGACGAGCATCGCGAGGACGACCCACTTGTGTCCCCACCGAAACGCGGTGTACGAGTGCGTCGATCGGACCGCGTCGCGGTGGCGGCCCTTTCCGTAGACCTTCTTTCCGCGATGCTCATCCACCGTGTCGTCCACGGCCAGCATCACGGGACCGGAGTCCACGAAGGTATCAAGAATGAACGCGGTCAGTGTCCGCGCCACGGACCACTTGGCCCATTTCCGGCACGACAGGACGCGGTGGTAGCTCGACGCGTGTCCCCATCGAGCGTAGGTGGGCTTGGAAAAATCCGGAGCGAACTTAAGGAGCAACCTGTCGGCGGCCGAAGGTATAAACACAGAAAGGGCCTCCTGCTCTGCGGGGAATGGATTGGCGTCCACTCCTTACAGCGGCATGTGAGGACCTTCTTCTTTAGTGGAAAGCGCTCCCAGAGGCGTCTCAAAAAGGGCAGAAGTCGAGCTCTGAGCCCGAGCAAAAATCCTGCGTGGCAAGCTGCGTCGGCCCGGTGATGGTTGTTAAGAGGCCTTTCGCAGGAGGGCCGACTCCGCCCGCCCCGCAGGATTTTCGCTCGGCCTCGGGTCGTTTCTGACGCGGAACGAGCCTTTTCCCGGCCATCGGTGTTTGAAATGCACACACCCGCCGTGGAGACGAGCCCATGCCAGAAGCGAATCTGTTCGGCGAGCCGATGGATAGCGTGCCGTCCGCCAAGCCGGATCGGGTGGCCAAGGCCTCGGCGCCCAAACTGATTCGCGCCCAGCGACATCAGGTGATGCTCCTGCCGACGAATCTGGAGGATCTCCTTCCAGAAGACCACATCGCACGGGGGATGTGGACGTTGGTGGGGAGGCTGGACCTATCTCGGTTTTTGGCAGCGATAGGGACCCAGGAGAATGAGGCGGGTCGGCCCGCGATCGACCCGCGAATCCTGGTCACGCTCTGGCTCTATGCGACGAGCGAAGGCGTCGGCAGCGCCCGCGAGTTGGCGAGACTCTGCACCTCGCACGACGCGTACCGGTGGATTTGCGGAGGTGTAGCCGTCTGTCCGCACACGCTTTCGGACTTCCGTGTGGGACACAAGGATGCTCTCGACGACGTCATGACGCAGATCCTCGGCCTCCTCATCCGGCATGGCGGCATCGAACTCAAGCGGGTGGCCCAGGACGGCACCCGAATCCGGGCGAGCGCAGGGACGTCGTCATTTCGCCGCAAGAAGAGCCTCGACGCCTGTCTGGAAGAGGCTCGCCGGCACGTCGCGGATGTCGCGGCGAGAGCCGAGGAAAGCACCTCGGAAATACAGGCTGCCGCCCAAAAACGCGCTGCGCAGGATCGCCTGGATCGCGTGCAGCGTGCGATCGATGAATTGCCCAAGGCGGTCGCGGCCAAGAAAACAGCGGAAAAGCGGGAAAACGCACGTGTCTCCACGACAGACCCGGAAGTCCGCGTGATGAAGATGGCCAACGGTGGATTCAGCCCCGCATGGAACGTCCAGGTCTGCGCCGACACTCGATCGCGGATCATCACCGGCCTGAGCGTCGATAATCGCGGCAGCGACCGAGGCGATCTTGCCCCGATGCTCAAGCAGGTCGAGGATCGCACGGGCCAGAAACCCGATGAGATCCTTGCGGACGGCGGATATGTCGAGCACGACGACATCGCAGCGATCGAAAAGAAGAATGTGACCGTCTACATTCCCCCAACAGCGTCGAAGAGCGCCGATCCGCATCTCCCCCGACCTGGCGAACCGCCCGTCATCGGCGCATGGAGGTCGCGAATGGCGACCGAGAAGGCCAAGGAGATCTACAAGGAACGGGCGGCAACGGCCGAGTCCATCAACGCTGACCTCAAATGCCTGCGAGGCCTCGATCGCTTCCTCGTCCGGACGCTTCCGAAAGTCACTTGCGTCGCCTTCTGGTCCGCGATCGCCTACAACGCCCTGAAACTGATCGCCATGGTGTGACCTGAGGCTCGAGAGCTCGAAGCCTCACTCAAATGACCCCAGGGCGAGCGAAAATCCCGTGGGCTCGGGCGGAGTCGGCCCGCAAAAGGAAAACTGTCTCATAACCGTCACTGGGCCGACGCAGCCTGGGCCCGCGGGATTTTTGCTCGGCCTCTCTG